>NZ_JBYIPT010000020.1:0-2116 GCF_057707225.1 Microbacterium sp. bgisy189
CTCAGCCAACGACCAGATCACCCCGAAGAGCCACGAAGCGGCTTACGCGCCCGCCATTTCCGCTCCCCTCGCGGAAGCGGCCTAACCGAACCGACACCGTGTTCACCATCGAGGGCCAAGGCCCCTCGGAGGCACGTCGCGCGCTTGACATGTTGCGAGAAGTGGGTGTACGAAGTCGCTAAGAGAATTCCAGGGGGCTACCAGCGCTCAGCGCTGAGAATTCGAACTGCCGCATCGCTCGCTGCGGTACTTCTGGCTGGAGTATTCGTGTTAGGCGGAACCCCAGCCAATGCCACCACTGAAGTCGAGGTCGAGACGCTCAGTTTTCCACTCGTTGCGGTTGCGCTTGATGCTGATGTGGCAGCTGCAAACGGTTACGAACTGCGAGCTGATGACAGCGGACTGCTGTACTCCGTCCCGGTTGGAACTCCGGCCGATGCTCCCTACTCTGGCCCCAAGGCGTCCAGTGGCGGTGAAGCGGTCGTCGCCAACGAGAGCATTTCGCCGTTCGGTTCGGTGGCGGGAAACTGTGGGTCGTCATACATTTATGTGAGCACTGCTAACAAGACGTTCCTCACCGGCTACAGCATTAAGTCGAGCACCTACGGATTGCCAGTCAGCCATACTTGGGAGGTCTTCGTCGACACCGTCTATGGAGCCGGATACTACGATCTGGGAGGATTCCCACCCTGGGGTCAGTCTCAGTGGTCCGCGAGTCGGACAATAGTTGAATCCGGGACACCCCTGTATGCAACCGTCACTCAAGGTACGGTGTTCACCGTATCGGGATGGGTGTGCTACGCCTATGGCCCAGAATGGCCGCCGTGAGGATGAATCCACTGTTGCTCGAGTCGGTCCGGCGCTCATTGCCGCCGTTCGGGGAGTTGCAGGTGCGAATGGCGGCGACGGCGCTTCGTGGGTTGCTCGTTCTCGGCAGGGAGCCGAGCACGTACGAAGCAGTGGGAATCGGGCTGAACGGTCATCGAAGTTCACTGCTTGACGCACCCTCGCCTCGGAGCGGAATCGTCTATCACTGGCATCAAGCGTGTGCCCGACGAGGCATTAGCTGCCAACACCAAATCGTAACGTCGGTAGTGAACTTCAGCATTGAGATGCTTTATGAATTCGCGGTTGAACACTATGTCAACAGTCTCGGGCTGACCCGGCCAGACGCTGTGCGAAGAGCACATGGGAAGGTGTATGTTGAGGCACGCGGATCCGCCTCGGACGCCGTGACGGCTAGCTTTGACGGTGAGCGTATCGGCGGCACATCGATCGTTCTCGGCGACACCAGATACGACGCGTTTGAGTTCGACAGAGCAACGATCGTCTCTTCAGCGCATCGGACGCAACCTTGGACGGAGTACACCGTCACCCACGTTGAAATGAATCCCACCTAGAACATGTCTGACAATGCCTTGATCCAGGCGATGACGGCGTTGAGGACGATGGTGGCGCGGTAGACGGTATCGGGTGGCGATGCCTCGCCGTTGCTTGAGGCGGCAGAGGCGGCATTCGATCGCGTTCCGGCTCTTGTAGTCGGCGGCATCGAGTCCTACCTGTCGCCGCCCGCCGCGCGAACCGCGGCGCTTGCCATGCCACTTCTGGCCGTCGGGTTCTGGGATGACAGCGTCAGCTATCGATGCGACGATCTAGCCGGTGGCGACGCCGTGACGCTGCCGGGCGGGTTCTCCGAGCTCCCGGACGCCGGCGAAGGCGCAGGCGAGACGTTCGTGGTCGGCAACCGCGGCTGAGTGTGATGATGGCGGTTGGAGTCCCGCAGCGGTCTTCCTGACTCAGCGGCTGAGTGCCGCCCCGATAGATTCGGGGAGTCCCGTCGCCGAGTTCGCGTCGCGGCTCCGAGAAACTACAGGTTCAATGGCACGGACCGGCGCAGACGGGTTGCTGGGATTCGGCGCGGTCGACGGGAACCTCCGGATTCTCGACACAGAATCAATGGCGCAGACGACAAAATCACTGTCATCGGACAGCGGCGACATCCTCCGCTTCGCGAGGTCACCATGGACGAGCCCCTCGCTGGGCGACGCGTGCGTCCCGTCATGGCCTGAGACCTCACATCACCGACGTGGCCCTGCCGAGAGACGATCCTCACGGC
>NZ_JBYIPT010000021.1:0-1729 GCF_057707225.1 Microbacterium sp. bgisy189
GCTCGTCTGCCGTTTGTCGGCCGAGCCGAACGGGCTGATGCGTGCGAGACGGTGCGTGCCCGCCTCGACCGAGAGGGTGCCGTAGGCATAGGGCGCGTCGACCTCGAAGGTGGCCGACTTGATGCCGGCGCCCTCGGCGTAAGAGGTGTCCATCACCTTGACGGGGTACTTGTGACGCTCGGCCCAGCGCAGGTACATGCGCATGAGCATCTCGGCGAAGTCGGTCGCATCGTCGCCGCCTGCGCCCGATCGGATCGTGACGACCGCGGAGCGCGCGTCGTACTCGCCGTCGAGGAGTGTCTGCACCTCGAGCTGGCCGATGACGTCCTGCAGCGTTTCGATCTCGCGACGAGCTTCGGCAGCGGTGTCTTCGTCGTCCATCTCGAGCGCGAGCTCGACGAGCACATCGAGGTCGTCGAGGCGCTGCTCGACATCGGTCACGCGCTTGAGTTCGGCCTGGCGATGGCTGAGCGCGCTCGTCACCTTCTGGGCCTTCTCGACGTCGTCCCAGAGGTCTGGGGCGCCGGCCTCTTCGGACAGTCGGTCGATCTCGGCGCGCAGCGCGTCGACGTCGACCACCGCCTTAATGTCGGCGAAGGTGGAGCGCAGGGCCTGGATGTCGGCAGACGGATCGAACTCGAGCATGACACTCCAGACTAACGTGGAAAGCGTGACCGCCAGCGACTCCCCCGCAGAACGCGGAGACGCGCTGGGCCGGATGCTGTGGCGCCTGGCGCCGATGATCTACGGTCCGACGGTGCTGTTCGCACTCGGCGAGGGCGCGGTCCTGCCGTTGCTGCCCGTGATCGCCGCAGAACTCGGTGCCGACATCGCCACGGCCGCCCTCATCGCGGCGGCCCTCGTCGTGGGGCAGCTGTGCGGCAACATTCCCGCCGGCTGGGCCGTCGCCCGCATCGGCGAGCGGGCCGCGATGGCCGGCGGCGGCGCGGTCGCACTCGTCGGCGCGCTCGGGTTGGTCTTCGCTCCGTCGCTGCCCGTGCTCGCCGTCTCCGTGTTCGTCATCGGCTTCTGCGCTGCGGTGTTCGGCCTTGCGCGTCATTCCTTCATGACCACCCGCATTCCGCTCGCCTACCGCGCCAGGGCACTGTCGCTGCTCGGCGGCACATTCCGCCTGGGCATGTTCGTCGGGCCGTTCGTGGCTGCGGCGCTGCTGTCGATCTTCGGCGACGAACACGCGTCGGTCTGGTTCTTCGCGGCGTGCCTGCTCGCGAGCATCGTGCTGGTGTTGCTCGGTCCAGATCCGGAGACCCGGGTGGCCGCGCCGACTCGCGATCCGAGGGTGAGTGAAGACACCGGCGAGCCGGTCACGGGATCGGTTCGGGTTCCTGGTCGCGCAGGTGTGTTCGCGACCATGTGGCGGCACCGCGATGTGCTCTCCCGACTCGGACTCGCCGCCGCGTCGCTGTCGGCGGTGCGGTCGGTGCGCCAGACGGTCTTGCCGCTGTGGGGCGTCTCGATCGGGCTCGACGCGCAGACGATCGCGCTGGTGGTCGGCATCTCTGGGGCCATCGACTTCGCACTGTTCTACGCGAGCGGTCAGGTGATGGACCGGTTCGGCAGGCTCTGGGCGGCGCTTCCCGCAATGCTGTTGATGGGCGCCGGGTTCTTGGCGCTCGCGTTCACGCACGATCTTCCCCAGGCCGCGATGTGGTTCGCGATGTTCGCCGCGGTGCTCGGGGTCGGCAATGGCCTGTCCAGCGGCATCCTT
>NZ_JBYIPT010000022.1:0-1515 GCF_057707225.1 Microbacterium sp. bgisy189
CCCTGTGCGTCAGGATGGGGTGAGACACCAGCACTGCTGACCTTCGCACTGCACGGGGCGAGAACGGACCAATACTGAGATGACGATGACGGTTGCTGACGTCGGCACCGATGATGGGGCTATGGCTCCTCGTGCTGACCGGCCCAAGAGGCGGACGTTCACCGCCGAGTTCAAAGCGGCGATCCTGGCCGAGTACGACGCCGCGGACCGCTCTGGGCGTGGGGAGATCCTGCGCCGGGAGGGCCTGTACACCTCCCACATCATCGAGTGGCGCAAGGCCGCGGCCGCCGGCTCGCTGTCCGGGCTGGGCAGCAAGCCGCGGGACCGGCGCGAGCGGGAGCTGCAGGCGCTACGGGCCCGGGCGGAGAAGGCCGAGGCCGAGCTGGCCAAGACCAGGGCGGCGCTGGACCTGATGGGAAAAGCACACGCGCTCTTGGAGACGCTCTCCGAGAGCGCGGACAAGCCGCCGCGGTCGCCGCGGTGATCAACCCGGCCGTCGACGGGCTGGCCGAGCACGTCGGCACCGCGGCTGCGTGCGCGCTGCTGGGTCGCTCCCGCGCCAGTCACTACCGGGCCAAGAACCCGCCACCGCCACGTCCACGGACACCGCGGCCGGCACCGGCGAACAAGCTGTCCGCCGCCGAGCGGGCCCACGTGCTGGCCGTGTTGACCAGCCAGCGGTTCGCGGACAAGTCGGTCGCCCAGGTCTGGGCCACGCTGCTGGACGAGGGCACCTACCTGTGCTCGATGTCCACGATGCACCGGATCCTGCGCGAGCACGACATGGCCGGGGAACGGCGCCGGCAGGCGAGCCACCCGCCCCGGACCCGGCCCGAGCTCGTCGCGACGGCGCCGGGGCAGGTGTGGAGTTGGGACATCACAAAGCTCAAGGGGCCGGAGCGGGGCGTGTACTACGACCTGTACGTCGTGCTCGACATCTTCTCCAGGTTCGTCGTGGGCTGGACCATCGCGGCCCGCGAGGACGCCGAGATCGCCAAGAACCTGCTCGAGCACGCCATGGGCATCCATGGCGTGCCGGAGGCGATCCACGCCGACCGCGGGACCTCGATGACCTCCAAACCGGTCGCTCAGCTGCTCGTCGACCTCGGGGTGGCCAGGTCGCACTCCCGCCCGCACGTGTCGAACGACAACCCTTACAGCGAGGCGGCGTTCAAGACGCTGAAGTACGCCCCGGTCTTCCCCGAGCGCTTCGGGTCCCTGGCCGACGCCGGCGCGTTCGCCGAGCAGTTCTTCGCCTACTACAACCACGAGCACCGCCACTGCGGGATCGGGCTGCACACCCCCGCCAGCGTCCACTTCGGCACCGCCGGGCAGGTCCGCGCCCAGCGCCAGGCCACCCTGGACGCGGCCTACGCCGCCCGTCCCGAGCGCTTCGGCCACCGCCGACCCCAGGCGCCCAAGCTGCCCGAGGCCGCCTGGATCAACCAGCCCTCACAGGAGGCCCTCATACAGACCGCCTGACGGAATCTGTCTCACCCGCCTTGACACTTTCCG
>NZ_JBYIPT010000023.1:0-1451 GCF_057707225.1 Microbacterium sp. bgisy189
TCGGCCGGGGGGCCGTCGTCGGGTACACGCAGCACCGGAGCGGGGACGCCGTTTCTCCATGTGATGTCCCGTGTCGCCTGTCTGATCGACCCCGGCCTCACCTTCCTTAGCCGCGATGCCGAGGCCTGGTCCACGTTCTGCGGGCCGTCCGGGCGTGGACGGGCACGCCCGGCGCCGGCACAGAGCGTCCGAAGTGCCACGGGGCGGGCCGGCAGACATGATCCGGGCGGGACGCGGCCCCCCCACCGGGGGTGACCCTGCCGGGCCGCCGGGTCCGGACCCGGTCACGCGGCTCTCGGGACGGGCTGGGCGCGTACCTGCCGCTCTCAGCGCCCGCGACAGGGAGTTCCGCGAGTGGGCGACGGAGGTCGGGGGCCGGACATCCCGTTGTCGGCAGGTACGGTATGGTCATGCCCGTCGAGCTCCCCGCCCGGGGGGCATGACGAGGAGGTCAGCATGGCTCTGCGCGAACTCGAGTTCACGTCGCACAACGGCACCGACACCATCCAGGCCTGGGTGTACGAACCGGCGGTCACGCCGGTGGCGGTGGTCCAGCTCATCCACGGTCTCGGCGAGCACTCCCGCCGGTACCTGCACATGACGGCCGCGCTGGTGGATGCGGGGTTCGTCGTGGTCGCGGACGATCACGCGGGTCACGGTCGGACGGCGATGCAGTCGGGGACGTGGGGTGACGCCGGTGACGAGTCGGCGACGGTCATCGTGCAGGACGAGGTGACGCTGTACCGGAAGGCCAAGGAGCTGTTCCCCGATCTGCCGTACGTGGTGTTCGGCCACAGCCTGGGGTCGATGATCGCGCGGGCGCTGGTGCTGCAGCCGGGTGTCGAGGTCGACGGGCTCGCGCTGGGCGGTATCGCCGTGGGCATGCGCGGTGTCGAGTCGACGCTGGATCGCGAGGCCCTGAAGGCTGCCGTGGCGGCCGACGGTTCCGCCCCCGCTGCGGATGCGTTGGTGGGCCAGCTGTTCGACGGCTTCTACGACCGCCTCGGCCCGGACTTCGGCCCGACGGACTGGGTGGCGCGCAACGCGGACGTCGTCCGTGATCACGGCCGCGACCCCTTCAATAACTTCGGCGCCCCCTTGAGCAACCGGTTCCTGCAGGGCTTCGTCGACGTGTACGACCAGGCCAACGGCGACGACTTCTTCGACCGCCTTCCGCAGGTTCCCGTCGCGATCTTCGCGGGCGCGGAGGACCCGGTGACCAACTACGGCGAGGGTGCGCGCGAGGTCGCCCGGCGCCTGGAGGAGAAGGGCCACGACGTCGAACTCCACATCTACCCCGACGTCCGCCACGAGGTTCACAACGAGCCCGAGACCCGCGCCGAGATGGAGAACTCCCTCATCGAGTTCGTCCACCGCGCCGCCGGGCGGGACGACGCCTGACCCCCGAGGCGCACCCGGCCGCTCGCGCCCAAGCACCGTGACGGGGCCCT
>NZ_JBYIPT010000024.1:0-1417 GCF_057707225.1 Microbacterium sp. bgisy189
GGCCGCGTCCGTTTGAGTGGTGGTCTTTCGCTTCGTTGCGATGATCAGCTGTCGTTAGTTTAGGCGGCGGTGATCTCGGGGAGTATCACCGCCTCGTCGATGGTGGGGGTGGTCGCGGTGAGCTCGGTCATGGAGGCTTCGGAGAAGTAGCGGCGGTCGGCGGCTTCCCATTCGTCGTGTTGCTCGACGAGGACGGAGCCGGCCAGGCGGAGCAGGGCGGCGTTGTTCGGGAACACGCCAACGACGTCGGTGCGGCGCTTGATCTCCCGATTGAGGCGTTCCAGCGGGTTCGTGGACCAGATCTGTCGCCAATGCCGGGCGGGGAACGCTTTGAACGCGAGGATGTCGTCACGGGCGTCGGTGAGCATCACGGCGGTCTTGGGGTGGACGCGCTCGATCATGCGCACGACTTCGTCGAACTGGGCATCGATGTGCTCGGCGTCGGGTTGGGCGAAGATCGTGCGGATCACGCTGGCGACCATCTCCTGCCGGCCCTTCGGGAGGGCGGTCAGGACGTTGCGCATGAAGTGGACGCGGCAGCGCTGCCAGGCGGCGCCCTGCAACACGGTCGCTGCGGCCTTCTTCAGTCCGGCGTGGGCGTCGGAGATCACCAGCTTCACCCCGCCCAGACCTCGTGTCTTCAACGAGCGCAGGAACTGCTTCCAGAACTCCTCGGTCTCGCTGTCTCCGACATCGAAGCCCAGCACGACCCGCCGCCCGTCAGCGGCGACGCCGATCGCGACGACGACCGCCTGGGACACGACACGGTGGTCGATGCGGACCTTGCAGTAGGTCGCGTCGAGGAACACGTAGGGGTAGGCGATGTCAGACAGCGAGCGGTCGCGGAACGATGCGACCTCGGCGTCGAGCCCTTGGCAGATGCGGGACACCTCGGACTTCGAGATGCCAGTGTCAGCGCCGAGCGCTTTGACGAGGTCATCGACCTTCCGGGTTGAGACGCCGTGGAGGTAGGCCTCCATCACGACCGCGAACAAGGCTTGGTCGACCCGGCGGCGCCGCTCCAGCAGCGACGGGAAGAACGACCCCTGCCGCAACTTCGGGATCCGCAACTCCAGATCCCCAGCCGTGGTCGACAGCACCCGCGGCCGGGAACCGTTGCGGGTAGTCGTGCGCTCGCTCGTGCGCTCGTAGGGGGCGGCGCCGATGAATGCGGCTGTCTCCGCGTCGATCAGCTCCTGGTAGAGCCGCTCGGTCGCGGCTCGGATGCGGTCGGTGGTGCCGGTGAGCTTCAGTTCCCCGAGCAGCTCGAGGAGGGCAGACTGGTCAAGAGCCATCGTGCGGTGTCGTCTTTCTGTGTGAGTTCTTGGTCGTTCTCACTGACCATCGCACGATGGCTCACCCCGTCGCGGTCACGACGCCGCGGGCCCGAAAGACCACCACCCCGCGGGACTCCAGG
>NZ_JBYIPT010000025.1:0-1280 GCF_057707225.1 Microbacterium sp. bgisy189
GGGCGTGAAGAACGAATCGGTGACAACTGATCGTTAGTGCTGGGAGGCGCTGACGGGAAGGATGTCATCATGCCCGGTCCATATCCCCAAGAGTTCCGCGAAGACGTCGTCGCGGTCGCAAGACGCCGCGAGAGTGGCGTCACCATCAAGCAGATTGCCGTCGACTTCGGTATCAGCGAAGCGACGCTGCAGAACTGGCTCCGCCAAGCAGATGTTGAGGAAGGCAAGCGTCCCGGTCAGACCGCGGATGAGGCTGCCGAGATACGGGAGCTCAGGCGCCGGAATCGTCTCCTCGAGCAGGAGAACGAGGTGCTCCGGAAGGCCGCGGCGTATCTGTCGCAGGCGAATCTGAAACTCGGTGGCTCCCCAAAATGACATACCCGCTCGTTGCTGAGCTCGCCGACGCGGGGATCCCCGTGACGGTGTCGTGCCGGGTTCTCAAGCTCGCCCGCCAGCCCTACTACCGGTGGCGCAACGACCCTATCCGCAGCGCCGACGTGCTCCGCGCGCACCGGATCAATGCCCTGCACGACGCTCATGCTGAAGACCCGACGTTCGGCTACCGATACCTGGCCGACGAAGCGCGCCGGGCCGGGTGGCGGATGAGCCGACGGACTGCGTGGAAACTGTGCTCGCAGGCCGGGATCCTCTCGTCCGCGCAACGCCGCCGGCGCGGGAAGGGCAAGAAGACCGGCCCGCCCGTGTTCGACGATCACGTGCAGCGGCAGTTCCGTGCCGACACCCCGAACCGGGTCTGGTTGACCGATATCACGGAGCACTGGACGAGTGAAGGCAAGCTCTACTGCTGCGCGATCAAGGACGCCCACTCCAACCGGATCGTCGGCTACTCGATCTCCGATCGGATGACCGCGAAACTCGCCGTTGACGCGCTCCGCAACGCCGTCACCCGCCGCGGCGACGTCGCCGGATGCATCCTGCACGCCGACAGAGGCAGCCAATTCCGAAGCCGCGCCATGGCCCGTGAGCTCCGCCGTCACGACATGGTCGGGTCGATGGGCCGCGTCGGCGCCGCGGGAGACAACGCCGCGATGGAGTCGTTCTGGTCGTTGTTGCAGACGAACGTCCTCAATCAGCAGCGATGGGCGACCCGGCAGGACCTACGCCTCGCGATTGTCGTCTGGATCGAGCGGAAGTATCACCGCCAGCGAGCACAGGACGCCCTCGGCGGGTTGACGCCTATCGAGTTCGAAGCAAAGCTAACCGAGCCGCTCACCCTCGCGGCCTAAACCACACCTGTCACCAGTTCGTTCTTCACGCCC
>NZ_JBYIPT010000026.1:0-900 GCF_057707225.1 Microbacterium sp. bgisy189
CTCCTCGACCGGGTCGCACTCCGCGTCGCACCCGGCAGGCTGGATGCCGCCGAACGTGAACTCGTCGAGTTGGCGCCGGGCTTGCGGGCGGATGAGTTGAACCGGCTCCTCGCCCGTGCCGAAGCCGACCTCGACCCCGCTGGTGTCGAACCGAGACACGACCAGGCGCGCGCGGAACGATCGCTGATCCTTCAAGAACGCGACGGGATGGTCCACCTCACCGCGAAACTCGACGTCGAGACCGCCGCCCCGATCAAGACCGCGATCGAAGCGATGGTGACCCAGACGTTGCGCCGCAACGAACACGCCGACGACGCCGAACGCGACGACCGATCCGTCAGGCAGATGCAAGCAGACGCCCTCGCCGACCTCTGCCGTCACGCGATCGGCTGCACCACTGTCCCCACCGGGCCCGTCACCACCGTCGTCGTCCGCATGGACCTCGACGACCTGCTCCGCCGCGTCGACGACGCCGGGGCGGTCGGTGCTGGTGCCACGGACGCGGCGGGGGTCGCGACGATCGACGGGATCGACCAGCCCGTCCCCGCCGCCGCGATCCGGCGGATGGCCGCCGACGCGCAGGTCATCCCGTGCGTCCTCGGCGGCGACAGCGACATCCTCGACTGGGGCAGAACGAAACGCCTCTTCACGCCCACCCAGAAACTCGCGCTCATCGAACGCGACGGCGGCTGCGTCTCTTGCGGGGCGCCACCCGGCTGGTGCATCGTCCACCACATCGACTGGTGGGAACGAGACACCGGACCCACCGACCTCACCAACGGGGTGCTGCTGTGCACCGCCTGCCACCACCGCATCCACGACGACGGCTGGAACCTGCGCGTCGACGGCACCGGCACGACCGCGACCGTCTGGCTCACCCCACCCACCTGGATCGACCCC
>NZ_JBYIPT010000003.1:0-366967 GCF_057707225.1 Microbacterium sp. bgisy189
GAGGGGCGTGACGAACGAACTGGTGACTGAATCACCTGTAAGTCTCTGAGATGGCTGGCCTGGGGTCGGCTGGCAGAGTGGGTGCTGGTGCTCCGTCTGGTCGTGACTCTTGAATCGCCTGGCCTCTCGCTTCGGCGGGATGCCTTTCCCAGGATCTGTCCGACCGGGTGGGTGCCGGCGCCGACCCTGCCCACTCCGATGGCTTGATCAGAAGCTCGCTGGGAAGGTCGATAGCGTCGCCGTCGCGCCGATCCGGACGCCCGTCGAGGACGAACTCGATCTGCACCTGAGTAATCAACCGAGTGCCGAGTCCGGCGATCGCTTCCATGGTCACCTCCACTGCAGATATTCAGTTGGAGAACGACCCTGACGGCGCCAGAGTACGACCGCGAACCATCGCGCACCCGCGGTGCCGCCCGCGTGTCGCAGACAAGATCAATGGCACCCAGCACCGAATCACTGTCATCTGTCCGATGACAGTGATTCTGTCGTCCCTGCCATTGATTCTGTGTCGAGAATCCGCAGGTTCCCGTCGACCGCACTGAATCCCAGCAGCTCGTCTGCGCCGGTCCTTGCCATTCAACCTGTAGGTTCTCGGAACCGCGACGCGAACTCGACGACGGGAATCCCCGGATCTATTAGCGCGGCACTCAGCCGCTGAGTCAGGAAGACCGCTGCGGGACTCCCACCGCCATCGTCACAGTCAGCCGCGGTTGCCGACCACGAATGTCTCGCCCGCGCCTTCGCAGGCGTCCGGGAGCTCGGAGACCTCCGAGAACCCGCCCGGCAGCGTTACGGCGTCACCACCGGTTAGGTCGTCGCCTCGGTAGCTGACGAGGTCTCCGTCGACGGCGATCTCGGGCGCGGGGAACACAGGAACGACGCGCTCACCGGTTTCCAGATCGACGGCGAGGCAACCATCGACATCGACGACCAGACGGCCCTCGATGCCCGATCCGAATCCGCCCTCTCCCGACGGATCGTAGGTGGCGACGACGATCTCCGGTTCGATCGTCCCGCAGCCGGATAGCACCGCAGCGACGAGGAAACCGCCAGCCGACGCCAGGGGTCGTCGTCTCGTTGCTCGCATCGTCGTCTGTCGAGATCAGTAGTTGTAGCGCAGACGGGTCTCAAGCGGCCGATAGAGCAACTTCGAGTAGACACTGAACGTCGGTGTCGTGCCCGGGTAGGTTCCGCCCTTGTGAATGCCGTACGCGCGATTCGTGCCAGCGCCGTTCGTGTAGTACCAGGGGCCACCACTGTCTCCGCTATCCTGGCCCGCACCGTTGACTCGGACGAACACGGGCTGGCATATCGCCCCGTTGCATGCATTGCTCCAAGTCGGTGCGTACGAGGTGCTGGATACTGTGCCGCAACGCTGCCCGCTCGTCTCTCCACGATGGCAGAGGTAGTCGGTTGCCACCGCAAATGTGTACGAACTGGGGTTCTGGCGTGGAGTTGTCAGGGAGTCGCCGTAGAACGTCGTGTAGGCGCTATGCGATGATGTGTTGATCGTGAAGTAGGCAATATCCGCGTACCCGTTCCAGTTGCGGTGGCTGTACGACGATGCATAGCTCGTGCCTGATCCGCCGGGGTTGGCGAACCAAGGAATCGAGGTCAGGCAGTGCGCCGCTGTCCAGAATCCCCTTGACGAGATCGAGGTCGTGCCTATCTGTGCGGTGAAACCAACGGTGCACGCAGGCACCGTCGCGTTTCCCCCTCGAAGGATCGCGGAATCTCCCACCTCGCCGTTCGTGGCCTGCACGCGGAGGATGCTGTCATCCGCCCCCAGCGAGGACCATGCGTCAAGACCTCGGACAGCTGAGCCGACGAGACTCTCGGCCGACGACTCTTGCGCTGCCGATGATGAGCGCACGTCGAGCACGATCTGCCCGGTCTTCGCGTCGATGTAGGCACCCTGAAGCGCTGAAGTATCACCCGCGTACACATCCTGAATCCGTGGGATGAGATCGACCAGGACATCACCTTGCGAGGAGAAGGCGACCCCGTGCAGCGTGGAGAGAGGAACCCCCGCGGCATCCGCGAGACGTTCGGCGGTGCGGACTATCTCGACGTCATCCGTTCGCACAACGAGCGTGGCCGCTCCCGCACTGACTTCCCGCCATGCGTCGAACGAGGTTTCGCCGAAGCGCTCGGCGAGTGTGGATACCAGATCTCCCGAGATGACTTGAAGGTCGAGGATCTTGCTTGCATCCTCGACGCTCACGCCATAGTCCGCTGCATAGGATTCCGCGATGGACATCGATTCCGTCTCGGCCGGGGCCGCCGCCGCGCCTGCGGCGGCGAAGTCGACGGCCGTAACGCTCGAGGTCGAGGAAGTTGATGGTTCAGTGTCCTGCGCTCGTTCGGACAAGAGCAGGCTCGCGAGGGCGAGAGCGAGGATGGTTCCGCGGACCGCTGTCCTCCCGATCAGGTGTCGCGGCATGTCTACCCACCCACTTCCGATTGGTGAAATGCAATCAGCGGCGCGTACTCGATGTCAAGAGGGCCACGACGGGAGAGGCGTTGAGCGCGCCGTGCCCCGTCGGGGCGCCGCCCGCGCGACGCTTCGTTGGGTTGGAGAGCGCGGCATGACATGGCACCGTCACCTTGGGAGCCGCCGGCTTCAGACCCCACCTACACCCTTGATTCCGATCGGCGACGTCGATCGTATGCGTGAGTACTTCGAACGCCCAAAGCCACCTCAGCCCTGCTGGTCGTTTGCCCCAGCACTACACGACCTCGATGCGGCCGATCGTCTGATACGTCAGGTCAGCGGCGCGTCTGACAGACCTCCGCGCGCGACCACAGTTCGGTTCCTTGGCACAGCAATACCGGGGGTGTAGGGGATGATCTGGATGCGCACGGTGCTGAGGTGTCGGAGCAAGCAAATGCGATGCCGTTGCGACGATGCCACGAGGGCCTTCTCGAGCGCGGCGGGGCGCTTGCAGCCGGCGTTGAGGCGCATGCTGAACGCGGTCTCGACTGCGGCCTTTCCGCGGGCGACAATGCGTTCGGCGATGTCGTGGAGGTGAGTGGTTGTGGTGCCCTGCATGATCGTGACGACGGCGGCTTCAAGCGCCCATACCTGTTCAGCGAGTTTGAACCGGGAGCTGAGGAGGTACGACGCGAACGACAGGTCGGTCAGCACGGCCGTGAGTCGCACGACCTCGGGATATGCCGCGAGGAGCACGGTGTCGCGGCCCAACTCGCCGATGCCGAGGTCTGCCATCCGGTCAGCAACGCGTCGCGCGGGCTTCGCGTCTCTCGCCCAGTGTTCGATGAGGGTGGCAGCGAGTTGCAGTTCGCCGGTGTGCAGGCCGATGCCTCGCTTCCACAGCGTGCCAGAGAGGCATCGCTCCGCGTGCGCGTAGTCGGGGTGACGGGTCAGGTCGATGTCGACACCGTCAAGGTGCCAACGGCGATGATGGTTGCAGACCGCACCCCCACGACTCCGGACCATCGTGGACGCGCCGCGGGCGCACCGTCGGCACGCTGTGCGAGGTTGCTGGGTGTACCCGCAGCGTGTGCAGTTGCCGGGCTGCCACGCGAAGTGCTGACAGCGGACATACATCGCGTTCCGGCGGGCTTCGCGGTCGAAGTGCCCTACGGGTAGCGACCCGAGGCGCTCTGCCCACGGTCCCGCATTCTCCAGGTTCGGGCGGAACGGCGACAGGCCGGCGATATCCGTGACATGAAGCCGAAGGTCACGTTCGGTGAGCGTGTTCGCTTCGGCGAGGCGGGCCAGGTAGCAGGTGACGGTCTCCCCCGGAACCGTGCGGACCGGGACGGGCAGGGCGCGGACATCAGCGACGGGTGCCTGCCCCTGCCGCATCCCTCACACCTCGACTACGGCCGGTGTTGGATCGGGCGCGGGGGTGGTCCCGAATACGGTGTCGAGGTCGAGGCGTTCGGTACCCGTGTCGATCGCGTCGATCGCGAGCATGTGCACCATCCCGGTGAGATCCCCAATGACCCCTCCGGTCGCGGTGTGGAGATGGCGAACGTGGCGGAGGATCGCGCCGGGTTCCTGATCGATCAGCCCCAGCGACGCTTCGACCGCGAGCAACAAGTCCGCCCACGCGGCGCGGGCCTTGCCGGTGGCTTCGAACTTGTGCAGCCGCATGATCTGGAACCTGCTCGTGATCTGCCGGCCTCTCGTGCCATCCAGGAGCCCGCTGCCCTCGACATCCGCGCCGGCGTACACGAACGTGCCCGGGCACTTCTCCGACAGCTGCTTGAGCGTGTCGGACGCCTCACTCATCTGCTTGTACTTCTGGTTGATGTTGTGGATCTCGTCGACGATGATCAGCTCGGTCCGACACGTCGCGATCACGCTCGCGACCGTGTTCATCAGCTCACCCGTGTTGTAGTGGGTCCGCACCGGCAGGCCCAGGAAGTGCGCGAACTCGCCCAGCATCAGCTTCGGGGTGCACGACGGCGGCACCGACACGTAGATCACCGGGATCGACCCGGACCCGGACCCGCCGACATCGCGACGGCGCCGCTCGAACCGGCGGGCGATGTGCGCGACGGTCGTGGTCTTCCCGATGTTCGGTTCGCCCGAAACGATCACACCGAGCTTCCCGTGCGACTTGTACGTGTTCAACATCAGCCGGCGGCGGATCTCAGCCTCGATCGCCGCGAACTGACCGGTAGCGACCACCGACCCACGCACCATGAACTGCTTCCGCGCCTCACGGTGCAGCGCACGGTCCGCTGGTGACATCGCCTCCAGTTCCTCGCGAGTGACTGGTAGTGGCTGGTCGACGGTCTCGCTCACGAACGCGGACCACCCCTCCCTCGTATTGATCGCCTGCGTCATGTCAACCGCTCCCACACCCCGTCATCATCGTCAAGCAGCGAGAACCCACCGCCGCGCTCCCAGATCACTTCGTCTTCTACCTGCTCCTCGGCTGCGTCGTCGCGGGCGTCGGCTTGCGCGGCGCTCGTGTAGTGCATCGGATCGCGGTTGACCTCCGCGGATCGCGCCGCCCGGTTACGTTTCGTGCCCGGGCGGACCCACTGGGCGCGTTTCATCCGATCCGCGAGCTGGGCAGCGTCCTCCCGGGTCACGCGGTCGGCATCGGCGTCAGTAGCGCGGGATTCCCGCCAGATGTCGCCGCCCATCGGCTCGTCGAGGAGGTCCGGTGTGGCGCGGAACGGAACGAACGCGCCGTCATGCTCGACCCACACATACAGCGGGTTGTGCGGGTCGTACCGGATCACGCATGGACGGGTCGCCCCTTCCCCTCGCGAGCCGGCCGCGCGGAGGTCGGGGAGTCGCTTCGACCGGTACACCCGCCGGTTCTGGTTGATGCCGTAGTCCTGCAACGTCACCTTCTTCGACGGGAGCAGCCCGATGAAGTCATCTACCCCGAACGGCACGTGAATCTCTGGCGCGACCCGTCGGTACGCGCGGAACATCTCGTTCGGTGTCAACGACCGACCCGGAAGCAGCGGGTCGGTCAGCCCGTCATGGGGGCGGTTCTGCCACTCGATCGCAACCCAGTCCTCCAACAACTCCTGCAACTGCGCGACCGCGAGGACATCATCGGTCGGTTCCGCCCGACCCCGCCTGTCCACACTGCCACCGGTAAACCCCTCCAGGTACTGCACGAAACGGGTCACCATCGACTCGAACGTCCGCTCCACATGGGGCTTGTCCGTCGGGGTCTCCTTCCCCGCGAAGATCAACGAGATCCCCACCCGTGCGCATCCCGACCGGAACGCTTCGGAACGGTAGATCTTGCCGTTGTCGGTCGTGATCGTCTCCGGGAAGATGTACGGCTGCGCCAACCGGTACTGATCGAGCTTGTCCTGCTCGATCATGAACTGCCCCGCCCACGACGCCGCGACCCGCTCCCGCTGCTCCCGTGCCCCCGGGGGACGGAACTCGTACGGCGTCAGCGCCCGCGCGAGCACACCAGCCAGATCCGCACTGTTCGTCGCGATCGCACGGACCAACGCCGCGAGAATCGACCTCGTCGCGACATCATGGATGATCGTCAACTCCGCACGATTCAGCCGGCCATCCAGCAACCGGGACGGCACATCGATCACCGTGCTATCGATCTGCACATGCTCCCCCGGCCGCAACGACCCATGCAACTCGAACGCGCGACCCGGCTTGTTCGCCGCCGTCTCTCTCGCCCGCGCGGAGCTATTCAGCTTCCGTGCGGTCGGGTGCGCCGCGATCAGCCGATGCAGCGTCCGGTCGCTCGGTAGCTCCAGATCGTCGCCAAAGTCCTCCTCAAGCATCCACTTCAGGTTGTCGACCGTGCGGGTGCGAGTCCCCGATGAACGCTTGATGCCGGCCGCGCCGAGCTCGCTCAACGCCGCACTAATCCGCGCGTCAATGCCAGGCTTGCGCCCGTTCAAGCGTCGGCCGTCGACGAGCCCGATCACTCCCTCCGCCAGGTAGCGACGGAACTTTCGGCGCACGGTCTCCGTCGAGGCATCGAGGTGGGGCTGCATCGCGGTCCGTACATCGTTGAGCAGTGACCCCAGAGGCGCGCCCTTGTCGAGGAGGAGCTTCATCGCTTCGAATTGCTCTACCCACGCCTCGACGAGACGTCGCTCAATCGCAGGCAGCTCAGCGATCAGCTGAAGATCTGACGGTTCGGACGACGGCGGCCGCACGTCATGCCAGGAGGCATTCGGCAAGCGGAGCAACTCTTCAATGACAACCTGTCGGACGAAGTCCTCTTTCAGGGATCGCAGCACCGCATGTCGGTAGTCGATCGCGATGATGATGAAGTCGTGATCGTCCCACGTCAGCCGTGTCCCGATCCCGGCGCGCATCGCTACACCGCCCTCGCCATCGAACGCAGCGACAATCGATCGTCCGGGTCGACTTGAAGCCGCCGCCACCACGCAGCGGAGTAGACGGCACCCAGTGGTTCCGGGCACGCGTCGTTGAGTTCTGACGCCCAATCCTGCAACGTCCGCTCCTCCCCCACGTGCGCGCCGAGGCACACGTCCGCGCCGGTGGAAACCCACCGGTCGTAGCGGTACCCGGAGAGAAATCGGAGGTTGCGGTCCTCCATCGTTGAGATGTCGCTCACCACCTGATAGCCCCAGCCGAGACCCTCGCATAGCGCAGCGGTCCACCGGAACGTCTCGACATCCCGCTCATCGATACGCTTGGCAGGTTTCACGTCGACGACAACTCCGCGACCGTCGCGGTATCGAACGAAGAAGTCCGGGACATGCCACCGCGCACCGACTCCCCAATGAACCGTCATCGGCTGCGACGCGATGGCGAGCACCCGCCGGTCACGGTCGAACCGCATCAGTGCGGCGCGCTCGTACAACGACTCGAACCACACGTGCCGACCGGTGGTCGCCGCCCAGTAGAAGCCCTCGTAGTTCTTCTTGTGCTTCCACGACTCCGGTTGGCGCACACGATCCGTGACCTCGAAAAGAACCCCGGCGACGTCCACAGCACTCCGACGATCCCGGCGACCAGACGCAACCCACTCGATCTCGACACGAGCCACGTCGATGCTCGGCGCCGGAGATTGGATCCCGTTCACTCGCCCACCCCCTCACTGATGGATGTTCAGTTGAAGAAGGGAACCTGACGGCGCCAGAGTACGACCATCCACCCGAGACGCCCGCCGACCGCGGCCGCGTGTCGCCCGACTCCAGACACAGAATCAACGGCGCAGACACAGAATCAACGGCGCAGACACAGAATCAACGTCACCGACACAAGATCAATGGCACAGACACAGAATCAATGTCATCGGACATCATCGGACACAACACGAGCGCCCATCACGAAAAGATAACGACAAACCCTTGCCGTCGTTACCTTCCCGTTATAGAGTGCAAGCACGGTAGTTGTTTTGCTGTGGCAGCTACCGGCATGTGATTGCAGGACACTCTTGGTGCAAGGGACAAGCCCCGGTCGGAAGCCTCTCTGACCGGGGCTTACTCTTGCCCGAAGCCCGCAGCGCGACGGGGCGGACTCACCGGGTCAGACGCCGCCACCACCGCCTCCGCCGCCGCCACCACCGGCTCCTCCGCCGCCACCGGAACCGCCCGACGTCGATGACGAGGCGGACGCGGCGGCCGACAGCGACCCGATGCCGGACGCGAACGACGACGCGTTGAATCCCGCCGCGCCGACGTACCAAACGGGGCCGACCGCGCCGGTGTTCGTGTAGAGCTGCGACAGCAGCTGCGACCACTCCTTCTCCTGCCCGAACACCACGGCGTACGGCAGTAGCGGTTCGTACAGCTTCAGCATCTGGGTCGGGCTCGACACGTCGACGCCCACCCGCTCGGCTCCTCCGGGCGACTGCAGCATGCGGATGCGGTCGGCCTCGGCCCACTCGATGAACTCGCGCAGCCCCGCGAGGTGGTCGCGCACTTCGGCACCCGCGGCCGTGAGCGGCTGCTTCGCGATCACGATGATCGCGGCGATCGTGGCGACCACCGCGACACCGATCAGCACACCCGGAAGCGCCGACGACACCCCGGACTCCATCGCCAGGATGCCGGCGACCACGACGCCTGCCAACGCGACGAACGCGAAGAACGGCGCCCTGGCGTACGCCCACGCCGACACCGGGCGCACGAAGCCGCGTTCGCGCAGGTCTTTCGACGCGTCGGCGAGGATCGACTGCGCGGCCCTCGACAGGCCACGATCCTGACGGCCGAACGTGAACCGCGTGCCCGGCCCGCCACCGCCGAACAGCCCGCGCAGCAGGATCTGCCCGTTGGCGTCGGCGCGCGTTGCATCGACGAGTTCCGCGACCAGTGGCACCCGCCCGTACCAGGTCTTCTCGCCCTCGAGGATGCGGATCGACCCCACGACGGCCTGCTCGAGCACTTCGGCCGGAATGCCCTTCGCGCGCTTGCCGAGCAGCACGGCGCTCTCGAGCGCGTCGACACCGCGCGGCGGCGTGTACTCGGCGATGATCGTCGGCCGCCCCGGCGCATCGCGCAAGAACCGGCGTCGCGTCCACACCGCGGTGCCGACCGCGCCGGCGCTGAGCGCGAGCGCCCCGGTCTGCAGCCAGCTCCACCCGGATGCGGCGAACGACGTGTCGAACGCCTCGAACGCGTCGTCGTCGAGACCGACCGCCATCGTCAACGTCTCGCCGGGCGCGACCTGCTCGGCGCGTGCCGTGACGACGACGCCCGCGGCATCCGAGGTTTGCGCGATGTCGGCGCACGGGGTCTCAGCTCCCTGCGACCCCTGGTAGCAGGCGAGGTTGCCGGTCAGCTCATCGGCGAGCGACGCATCGAGGTGCAGTCGCGCCGTGATCTGCCCGAACGGCTGCGCCCAGTCGACGCCGTTGACGTCCCAGTAGAACTCCAGACCAGTGTCGGGAAAGTCCCACACGACGTGCTCGAGTGTGTACGTGAACACGTAGGTCTGCGCGCCGTGCACGTAGCCGGTGGCGCGAGAGGTCATGGCGTAGTCGCCGTCGGTGTCGACCTCGGACGGACGGCTCGCACCGCGCTCGTCGGTGATCGAGATCAGCGTCGGGTTGAGGGGCTGCCCGTTGTACCGGTCGGGAATGACGCGACGCATCCCCCGGTTCTGATCCGTCTCGGGAAAGACGGCGACGAACGTCTCGACCACGTGCAGCCGGCTCGTACCGTCGTCGGCCGTGCTCAGCGTGTAGTCGGCCGTCATCGACTCGAACGTGAAGTCATCGACGTCGGCGTACGCGGGCTGAGCCGAACCGAGCACCGGCCCACCGAACACGGCACCCGCGAGCAGGATGAGCGCGAACACACCCACAACCGTCGACCACCTGCGCCACCCCGTCTGTGCCATGCCATCCACGCTACGGGGCGGCGAGCGGTGCCGGGGATAGTCTGGACCCCATGACCGACCGGCACCTCGCGATCGCGGCATGGGAGAGCCTGTTCCGCGCACAGCACGAGGTGTTCGGAGAGATCTCGGCCGACTTCGACGACGACACCCTCAGCCAGCCCGAATACGACGTGCTGCTGACGGTGACCCGCGGCGACGAGCACGCGGCCCGACTGCGCGATGTCACCGCGAACATGCTGATCAGCCAGCCGAGCGTCTCGCGCCTGGTCGACCGCATGGTCGCGCGCGGCCTCATCCAGAAGTGTCCCGATCCCCGCGACGGCCGCGGCGCCATCGTCCGGGCGACCGAGACGGGGCTGGCGATCTTTCGCCGGGTCGCGACGACGCACGGGCGATCCATTGCGGGCCGGATGTCGGTGCTCACCGACGACGAGCTGCGCGACCTGCAGCGGCTCACCGGCAAACTGCGTGGGCCTGTCAGCACTCGATGACGTTGACGGCGAGCCCGCCCTCGCTGGTCTCCTTGTACTTCGTCGACATGTCGATGCCGGTCTGCCGCATCGTCTCGACGACCGTGTCGAGCGAGACGTAGTGCGTGCCGTCGCCGCGCAGCGCCAGCCGCGCCGCCGTCACCGCCGTCGATGCCGCGATCGCGTTGCGTTCGATGCAGGGAATCTGCACGAGCCCGCCGACCGGGTCGCACGTGAGCCCCAGATGGTGCTCCATCGCGATCTCGGCGGCGTTCTCGATCTGCCGGTTCGTGCCACCCATGACCGCGGTCAGGCCCCCGGCGGCCATGGCGCACGCCGACCCGACCTCGGCCTGGCATCCGCCCTCGGCGCCCGAGATCGACGCGTTCGCCTTGAAGAGCGAACCGAGCGCCGTCGCCGTCAGCAGGAACCGGCGGATGCCGCGGCGACGATTCGCCTCAGCGATCGCGGCCTCGTCTGCCGCCGCGTCGACCGCCGGCAGGGCGAGCTCGGGGGCGGTCGGCGGGTGGAAGCCCAGCAGCGCCGACCCGACGAGCTCGCCGTACGGCGTGACCGCGTTGCCGCCGCCGAGACCGGAGTCGGCCATGAACCGCCACCAGTACATCGCGACGGCGGGGAGGATGCCGGCGGCACCGTTCGTCGGGGCCGTGACGACCCGCCCGCCCGACGCGTTCTCTTCGTTGACGGCGAGCGCGAACGCGCCCAGCCACTCCCCTGGTAATTCGCGTCGCCCGTCCGCCTCGGCCTCTTCGAGCTGCGCCCGGATGGCACCGGCCCGGCGGCGCACCTTGAGGATGCCGGGCAGCACCCCGTCGGCGTGCAGGCCCGCGACGACGCAGGAGGCCATGGCATCCCACACCGCGTCGAGCGCGGCCGCGACCTCGTCTTCGGAGCGCAGCGACTCTTCATTGCGGCGCGCGACCTCGGCGATCGTGAGGCCGTGACGGTCGCACAGTTGCAGCAGTTCGTCGGCCGAGTCGTAGGCGAACGGAAACGGCGCCGCCGCGACCTGCTCGTCTGCACCGTCGCGTCGGATGAACCCGCCGCCGATCGAGTAGTAGGTCTGTTCGGCGAGCACCTGCCCGCCCGCGTCGCGGGCCACGAGGGTCATCGCATTGGGGTGCCCGGGCAGCCGCTCACGCGGCGCGAACACGATGTCTTCCTTGCGGAAGGCCACCGCGTGATCGCCGTCGAGCAGCAACGGTTCACCCGTCGGCCAGTCGGTCCACGCGGAGCGGACGGCAGCGGGGTCGACGGTCTCGGGCTCGAGACCCTGCAGCCCCGCGACGACGGCGTCGGGGGTGCCGTGGCCGATGCCGGTGGCGCCGAGTGACCCGTACAGCGTGCATGCGACGGCGGTGACGTTCGGCAGCTGCCCTGCTGCCCGCAACCGAGCTGCGAAGTCGCGGCCGGCGCGCATCGGTCCCACTGTGTGGGAACTCGACGGTCCTACCCCGATGGAGAACAGCTCGAACGCTGAGATGTACGCGCTCATGGCATCGAGCCTACGCGGCACGATCACCGCGGCGGGGAGCGACTATGCGGCGCGGAACCACTCGCTCTCGTCGACCACGATCTCGACCTGCCTGCGCACCAGCGCGGCGAGCACGTGGGCGCTCGGCGTCGACTGCCACGACGGGGCGAGCGCCGCGAGTACGACGCCGAGCCCGATCGAGAACCCGTAGGCGAAGGCACTGCCCGACTGCGGCACGGTCGACAGCGTCGGACCGACGGTGTGGCCGGCTGCCGCACCCCGCACGAGTTCGTGTCCGGCGCGCGATCCGGCGTCGATGCCGATCAGCAGCGGCACGGGCGGCGGCGCGGTGCGCTCGCCTCGCGGAAAGAGCAGGTCGCAGCTGGCGGGATGGATCTGCGCAGCGACGGCGATGAGTGCGGCGGTGTCGGCCATGTCGGCCTCCTCAAGGAGCGAGGGCCCGCGCGGTGCGGGTCACATCAGAAGAGGCGGCAACGCTCCCGCTGATACCGTCACGGCTTCTGGAAGGCGATCAGACCGATCGTGTTGCCCTCGGTGTCGCGCACGAACGCCTGCCATTCTTCGTGCCCTTCGGGGCCGATCGCGTGGGTGTCGTGCACGAAGATGACGTGCGGCGGCGTGACGACCTCGATCGCCCCGCCGAGCCGCTCGATCGTCTCGTGCACGTTGTCGACCTCGAAGTAGTGCAGCGCCGAGGGCGCGTTCGCGTCGAGCAGCAGTCGCACCCCGTCGAGGTCGAAGAACAACAGGTCGGGGTCGGCGAACCGGGCCGAAGGCGCCCGTTCGAGCAGCACCGTGTAGAAGTCGGATGCACGGTCCAGGTCGGTCGCCCGCTGGGCGATCTGTCGCAGCTCCATCGATGTTCCCCTCCGCGTCGGGCGGGCGCGCGCCGTCGTGTGCTCAGCGTAGCGCCGCCGCTTAGGCTGGGGCGCGGAGGAGAACGATGACCCCGCTGAGCACCCTCGAAGACGACCGCACCGCCGCGCTCGCGGCCGCCGGTGACGCCGGTCGCGTCGACGACGCGTTCCTCGGACGCTTCGACGAGCAGTTTCCCCGGCTGCACCGACTCTTCACGCAGCTGTACGGCGGGCGCGATGACGGTCAGGACCGCTTGAGCGAGCTCATCGCCCTCGCCTCGACGAGCTGGAGTCGACGTCCGCTCGAGCTGAAGGTGCGCGACGGCGCCCGCCTCGACCAGCCCGACTGGTTCACGTCGGAGCGGATGCTGGGCGGCGTCTGCTACGTCGACCGCTACGCCGGAAATCTCGCCGGCATCCGCGATCAGATTCCGTACTTCCGCGATCTGGGCCTGACGTACCTGCACCTGATGCCGCTGTTCGACACCCCCGACGGCGACAACGACGGCGGGTACGCCGTCTCGAGCTACCGGCGCGTGAACCCGAGCCTCGGCTCGATGGAACAGCTTGCCGAGCTCGCTGCAGAGCTGCGCCTGGCCGGCATCTCGCTCGTGCTGGACTTCGTGTTCAACCACACCGCCAGCAACCATGAATGGGCGCAGAAGGCGGTCGCGGGTGACCCTGCGTTCGAAGATTTCTATCTCATCTTCGATGACCGCGAGATGCCCGATGCCTATGAGCAGACCACGCGCGAGATCTTTCCGGACGACCACCCGGGCTCGTTCGTGCAGCTGGAGGACGGCCGCTGGATCTGGGCGACCTTCTACCGCTACCAGTGGGACCTGAACTACGCGAACCCGGCGGTGTTCACGGCGATGGCGGGAGAGATGCTGTTCCTCGCGAACCAGGGCGTCGACATCCTGCGCATGGATGCCGTCGCGTTCATCTGGAAGCAGTTGGGCACGGCGTGCGAGTCGCTGCCCGAGGCGCACCTGCTGCTGCAGGCGTTCAACGCGGTGCTGGCGATGGCTGCGCCCGGCGTCGAGTTCAAGTCGGAGGCGATCGTGCACCCCGACGAGGTCATCGAGTACATCTCGGCCGACGAATGCCGCCTGTCGTACAACCCGCTGCAGATGGCGCTCACGTGGGAGGCGCTCGCCACCCGTGACGCGCGACTGCTGCAGCAGGCACTCGAACGCCGTCACAGCCTGCCCGCCGGCACCGCGTGGGTCAACTACGTGCGCAGTCACGATGACATCGGGTGGACCTTCGCCGACGAGGATGCCGCTGAGCTCGGCATCGAGGGCGGCGCACACCGCCGCTTCTTGAACGCGTTCTACAACGGACGTCACGAGGACTCGTTCGCGCGGGGTGTGCCCTTCCAAGAGAACCCGAAGACGGGCGATGCCCGCGTCGCGGGAACGACGGCGTCCCTTGCCGGCATCGAGGCGGGCGACCCGGCCGGAGTGGACCGCGTCGTGCTGGCGCACGCCATCGCGATGTCGACCGGCGGCATCCCGCTGCTCTACCTCGGCGACGAGGTCGCCCAGCTGAACGACCCGAGCTACGCCGACGACCCGGCACGCCGCGACGACACCCGCTGGGTGCACCGCGGGCAGCGACCGCGCGACCGCTACTTTCAGCGCACCGACCTCGAGACAGATGCGGGGCGCGTGTTCTCGCGACTCACGCACCTGATCGCAGTGCGGCACCAGACCCCCGAGTTCGGCGGCAACGACCTCGTCGGCTTCCATGTGCCGAAGGCTTCCGTGCTCGGCTACCAGCGACCCGGGACCGACGGCCAGGTCGTGCTGGCGCTCGCGAACGTCGGCGACGAACAGGTCGTGGTCGACCCGCTCACCCTGTCGGGCTTCGACCGCACCGCACGCGACATCGTGCACGCCGTCGACATCGACCTCGACGAAGGCCTCGTGCTCTCACCCCACGGTTTCGCGTGGCTTCGGGTGCGGGCCCTCTGACGAGAGGTCGGGACAAACACGAACTCCCCCGGTCGATGACCGAGGGAGTTCAGGACTGTCTCAACACAGTGCGCGCCTCGAGGGACTCGAACCCCCAACCTTCTGATCCGTAGTCAGATGCTCTATCCATTGAGCTAGAGGCGCCCGGCCGATTCTTTCGAAGGCCAGCGTCCAGAATACATGACCGTTGCGGATCAGACGAATCGAGCCGCTCGGGCGTCTATTCGAGTTCGCCGGGGTCGATGTCGGCCGACGAAGCCTCGAGCACGGGGCCCGGTTCGACACCCTGTTCACGCAGTTCGGACTGCTTCTGCGAGCTGCGGCGATGTGCGCGCAGCTTGGGCAGATCGACCAGCCGCAGGGCCTGCATGCGGGCCGTGCGCATGCGTTCGTAGTCGGGCTCGAGATCGGGCCGGGCCGCCTCGATGCGCAGGGTGCGGTCGATGTTCTTCGAGACCTCACCCCACGCGGCATCCCGCGCGTCGGCGATCAGTTTGCGCAGTTCGTCGTCTTCGGCGGCGCGCTTGCGCAACTCGGCGGCGACGTGCAGCGACTGCTTCTGCCGCCGCCGCAGATTGCGCACGTCGCGGCTGCGGTAGTCGTGGGTGCCGTCAGAGTCCGCGTGCCGCCCCCGGGCCGCCTTGCGCTCGCGCTCGGTGCGCGCGGCATCCTGCTCTGCCTCGTCTGCCAGCGCGAGCAGTGCTTCTCGTGCGTCGCCGAGGAAGCGGTCGGCGTCGAAGTCATCTCCGTCGACGAGGATGTGCACGAGGATCTTGTTCTTGAGGCTCAGCCGGGTCGCCGCAGACGCGATGTAGAGCCCCTCGGCGACGACATCGCGCGTACGGGCACGCTTCTGCTTCTCGGGCACGGGATCCTCCCCCTCGATCCTACGGGCGAGCATCGACGAGAATCGAGGGATGCGACCTCTCGATGTCCGCGGCGCGACCAGTGTCATCACCGGTGCGGCAAGCGGCATGGGCGCCGCCGTCGCCCGACAGCTCGCCGCGCGCGGGGCACGCGTCGCCCTGGTCGACCGCAACGCCGACGGGCTCGCGGCCGTCGCGGCATCCCTCTCGGGCACCGGGCACACGGTGCACGTCGTCGACCTGACCGATGACGACGCCGTCACCGCACTCGCGGGCGACCTCATCGCCGCCCACCCGCGGTTGCAGACCCTCATCACGTGCGCCGGTTCGTCGATGCTCGGCAGCATCGACCAGCTCACGATGGCCGAGATGCGCTGGCTCATGGACGTCAATCTGTGGGGCACCGTCAACATCACGCAGGCCCTGCTGCCCGCGCTGCGCCGCGAACCGGCCGCGCACATCACCCACCTCGCCTCCGTCTACGGGCTGGCAGCACCCGCCGGTCGCATCCCATACGCGATGAGCAAGTTCGCCGTCCGCGGCTTCAGCGAGGCACTGCGGCACGAGCTCGAGGGCTCGTCGGTGAGTGTCGGGGCGATCTACCCCGCAGGCGTGAAGACGGGCATCATCCTGCACGGCCGCTACGCCGCGGCGATCGATCCGGCCGTCGCCGATCGCGCCGCGCAGGCACAGGCGCAGATGTACCACACCGAGCCCGCCGACGCTGCGCGCACGATCGTGGATGCCACGGTGCGACGGCGCGCACGCACCATGCTCGGACGCGAAGCCAGACTGGTCGATCTGCTCGCGCGCCTCACACCGACGCGGTACTGGTCGGCCATGCGGCGCCCCATGAAAGAGGCCATCGACACGACGACGCCGATCTGAGACTCCTACCCGGAGGCTATGCGCGTCATAGGGTTCGCATAGCCAGTGGCCCCTGAATGGACACCAGACATTCACCTCTGGAGTTCTCATGGATCAGTTCGCCATCATCGGCCTCGACCTTCTCGCCATCGCCCTGCTCGCCTTCGGCGTGTACTACCCCCGCCATCGGCGGCGTGACCTCGCGATCGCCTTCGTCGGCGTCAACGTCGGCGTGCTGGCCGTGTCGATGGTGCTCGGCTCCTCGACCGTCAGCGCGGGCCTCGGCCTCGGCCTGTTCGGCGTGCTGTCGATCATCCGACTGCGCTCGCGAGAGATCGAGCAGAGCGAAGTCGCCTACTACCTCGCATCGCTCGCGATCGGTCTGATCGCGGGCCTCTCGGGCACCCTCACCCTCATCTCGGCCGGCCTGATCGCCCTCATCGTCGCGGTGATCGCGATCGTCGACAGCCCCGCGCTGCTGCGCCGCTCCCGCGAGCAGGCACTCGTGCTCGACCGCGCCTACACCGACGAGACCGAACTCTTCGACGCCGTCGAACGCGTCATCGGGGTGCGCCCCCACGTCGTCTCGGTGCGCTCGCTCGACCTCGTCTCCGACACGACCCTCGTCGACATCCGCTACAGCGCGCCCCGTGCGGGAAGCCGGTCGGATGCCGCCTCCTCCCCCGCTGTCGCCGAGGTCGGTGAGGTCACCGCGACCCGCGCGGGCGCCAGCGCCGCAGGCCAGGCATCCCGCGCAGCCGCCACGCTCGAGGTGACCCGATGAACGCCCTCGCCCACCTCGACGAACTGCGCACCATCGACCTCGAGGGCCTCAACAGTGCCGCCCAGCTGCAGACCCGCGTCGACCGGAAGTACATCATTCCGATGCGGAGCCTGCCGGGCGTGCTGAGCGAGCTGCCCGTCGGCGCCGAAGTGCTCGACATCAACGGCTCGACCGCCCTGCAGTACGCGTCGCAGTACTTCGACACCCCCGAGCTCGACAGCTATCTCGGTGCCGCACGCGGCCGCCGCCGCCGGTTCAAGGTGCGCGCCCGCACCTACGTCGACTCCGGCGGGTCGTTCCTCGAAGTGAAGACCCGCGGCGGACGCTCGGCCACCGTCAAAGAGCGTGTGCCCGTCGACGGCGACACCCTCGACGACGACGCCGTCACCTACGCCGGAGACCTGCTGGCAGATGCCGGCATCCCCCGTGCCGCCGACCTCGCAGAGCGGCTCGAACCGGTGCTCGTCACCCGCTACCGCCGCGCAACCGTGCTCCTGCCGGCGGTGGCGGGTGGCGACGCCTCACGCGGCACGATCGACGTCGACCTCACCTGGATCGGCGCCGACGGCAGCACGATCGAACTGCCCGGGTCGGTGATCGTCGAAACCAAGTCCGGTCAGCGCCCCGGCGCCCTCGATCGTGCACTGTGGCGAGGCGGGCATCGCCCGGCATCCATCTCGAAGTACGGCACCGGCATGGCAGCCCTCGACCCCGCGCTGCCGTCGAACAAGTGGCGTCGCGTGCTCACCCGGCACTTCGCGGGCAATCCGATCTGACGGGCCGCGCGAACAACCTCCAGACGCGGCACACGCCGCGCACGAACCAGGAGGTTTCTCATGCGCACGTCTCCCAACCGACTCGTCGCGACGATCTTCGGCGCGGTCTACCTGCTCGTCGGTCTGCTCGGCTTCGCCGTGACCGGCGGCGTCGGATTCATCGCCACCGAGGGCGGCATGCTCCTCGGCATCTTCGAAGTCAACCCGCTGCACAACGTCGCCCATCTGCTGATCGGCGCCGCCCTGCTCATCGCAGGACTCGCCTCACCACGGGCCGCCAAAACGGTCAACACGATCGTCGGTGCCGCCTACCTGCTGCTCGGTGTCGTCGGGTTCTTCATCGCCGACAGTGCGCTCAACGTGCTCGCCCTGAACACGTTCGACCACTTCCTGCACCTCGCCAGCGCCCTCGTGCTGCTGGGTGTCGGCATCGGCGCCGAGCGGACCACGCGCACCACGGTCGCGGCATGAGCGAACGCACCGTGACCGCTCCCACGGTGACATCGGGCGCCGTGCGCCCCTGGGCGGCGATCGCCGCCTGGGGCGCCGGCCTCGTGCTCGGCGCGCTCGGTGCGTCCGCCGTCACCGCCGCAGATCCAGCCCTGCGTGCGTCGGGCGTCGCTGTGCTGATCGCGGCCGTCGCAGCCATCGCGTGGGGCGTCGCGACCCTCGCCGCCGGTCGCCCGGTGCGCCCGGCCGCAGCCACGATCGGCGCCGTCGCCGGGCTCGTCGCCCTCGTGGCGCTGCTGGCCGCCTCGAACGGCACCGAAGGGCTGCCCGCCGCCGGCGCCGCAGCCGTGCTGCTGCTCGCCGTCGCCGCGGCAGCAGGGCTGACGCTGCGCGAGCGCGCGGCATCCACCCCTCGGCGCAGCCGCTCAGCCGTTCCCGGCGTGCTCATCGCGGCCGTCGCGGTCGCCGCGATCGCGACCCCGGCGCTCGGTTCAACGCAGGCGGGGCTTGCCGCGCCCGATCACTCCGAGCACCGGGTCGAGACGCACGACGGGCACTGAGCCCCGACTCAGATCGCGGTGATCGTCCAGCCGGCGTCGAGGCTCGCACCCGGTTGCAGCACCTGCAGACCGGTGTCGAACGGGTAGTTCGCGTCGTTGAACGCGTCGGGCGCACACGTCATCGGCTCGACAGCGAGTCCGACCCGGTTCGGCTGACGGCCGTTCGGCAGGTCGGCGGTGTGGATCTGCACCCACGGGCACCGCGCATCCCACGTCATCGCGACACCCGAACCCGACGCGTCGGTCACCCGGACGGTCGCCATGCCGTCGGCGTCGCGGGTCAGCCCCGTGTACGCGTGGTCGATCTTCACCTCACCCAGCACCCGCTGCTCACGCCAGTCGAACCGCTCGGCGTCGAGGTCTGCGGCTGCGTGCAGCGCCACCGGCGAGAGCCGGTCGGGCGTCACCTCGATGACATCGGATGCCGGCAGCTCGAGCGTCCACTCATCCAGCGGCGACGTGCCACCCACGAGGTACGGGTGGGGGCCGGTGCCGAAGGGGGCCGCCGACGCGCTGAGGTTCGACGCGCGCACCGACTGGGTGAGGCCCTCCGCGGTGAGCGAGAACGTCGTCTCGAGGAAGATGCGCCACGGATACTCCCGACGCGGCTCGATCACCGTCGCGAGGGTCACCTCGGTCTGCGACTGCGCCACCGGGGTGAACTCCTGCCACATCACGAAGCCGTGCAGCGCCTGCTGCCGGGCCGGCTCCGTCAGCGGCAGCACGTAGTCCACGCCGTCGAACGAGTACTTGCCGTCGACGACACGGTTCGGCCACGGTGCGAGCAGCACGCCCCGCGAACCGGGCCGCACCTCATCGGCCTGGAACGGCACGACGAGATCGCGACCGCGGAAGGTGAGCGTACGCAGCGACGCACCCACCGAGGCGATGTCGGCGCGGTAGTCGCCTGCTTCGAGTGTGTACTGCGTTCCGGAGAGCGGTGTCATCAAAATCCCTGGGCGAGTCGGTAGTAGGCCTGGTTCCAGCGCAGTTCGCGCTGGAACGAGCGCGTGGTCGTGTCGTCGTCGATGACGAGGAGTTCGGTCTTCGCGATCTCGGCGAAGTCGCGGAACACCTCGATGCCGACGGCCGTCGTCATCACCGTATGGTGCGCGGCCCCGGCGGCGAGCCAGCACGCCGCGCTCGTCGCGAAATCGGGCGCCGGCTTCCACACCGCGCGCCCCACCGGCAGGTTGGGCAGGTCGGGGCTCGTGACGTTCTCGACGACGTTCGCGACCAGGCGGAACCGGTCGCGCATGTCGCTCATCGCCACCACCAGCGCGGGGCCGGGGTCGGCGGTGAACACCAGACGGACGGGGTCTTCCTTGCCGCCGATGCCGAGCGGATGCACCTCGAGACGCGGGCGCTCGGTGGTCAGCGACGGCGAGACCTCGAGCATGTGCGCGCCGAGGATCTTCTCGTCACCCGGTGCGAGGTCGTACGTGTAGTCCTCCATGAGGCTCGCCCCGCCGGGCAGCCCCGCCCCCATGACGTTCGCGACGCGCACCAGGATGGCGGTCTTCCAGTCGCCCTCGGCGCCGAACCCGTACCCCTCGGCCATCAGCCGCTGCACCGCGAGGCCGGGCAGCTGCTTGAGCGCGCCCAGGTCTTCAAAGGTCGTCGTGAACGCCCCGAACCCGCCCGCTTCGAGGAAGGATCGCAGGCCCAGCTCGATCGCGGCGCCGTCACGCAGCGACTGGTGTCGCTCGGCGCCGGGCAGCAGCTCGGGCGCGACGTCGTATTCGTCGAGGTAGACCCGCACGAGCGCGTCGACCTCGGCATCCGATGCCTGCTCGACCGCCTCGACCAGGTCGTTCACACCCCACGTGTTCACCTGCACGCCGAACGCGAGCTCAGCCTCGGTCTTGTCACCCTCGGTGACGGCGACGTAGCGCATGTTGTCACCGAAGCGGGCGAGCTTCAGGGTGCGGGCCGCCTGCCAACCCGCGGCGGCGCGCTGCCAGTCGTCGATCTGCTGCACGACGGCCGGGTTCGACACGTGCCCCACGACCGTCTTGCGCGAGACGCCCAGGCGGGTCTGGATGTATCCGAACTCGCGGTCGCCGTGCGCGGCCTGGTTCAGGTTCATGAAGTCGAAGTCGATGTCTGCCCACGGCAGTTCGACGTTGGCCTGCGTGTGCAGGTGCAGGAGCGGCTTGCGCAGCGCGTCGAGGCCCGAGATCCACATCTTCGCGGGGCTGAACGTGTGCATCCAGGCGATCACGCCGATGACGCTGTCATCCGCGTTGGCGTCGAGGGCCAGGCGGCGGATGCTGTCGGCGTCTTTCAGCACCGGCATCCACTCGACCTTGACCGGCAGCCCCGCGAGCCCGGCAGCGACGGCCTGCGACTGCTCGGCGACCTGGCGCAGCGTCTCTTCGCCGTAGAGGTTCTGGCTGCCGGTGACGAACCAGACCGTGTACTGGTCGAGGCTGGTGGTGAGCGTCATGGCGTGTCTTCTTTCATGGTCAGAGGGCGGAGACGGCGGCGGCTTCGACGGCGAGGCCGGCGCGGTAGCGGGTGAGGTAGGTGGCGAAGCCCGCGACATCGGCAGGGTCGGGGTCGGCGACGGTGACGGGCGCCGACGCGAACACGGTCTCGTCGAGATAGACAGGCAGGGGGCGGTCGGTGTGCGCGAGGTACGAGGCGAGCACCGCGATGCCCCACGCGCCACCCTCGGATGCCGTCTCGCCGACAGCCACGGGTGCGTCGAGCGCTCCGGCCAGGAACCGCTGCGCAATCCCGGCCGTGCGGAACATGCCGCCGTGCGCATACATCCGGTCGAGGGCGACGCCCTCCCCCGCGAGAACCTCCATGCCGAGGGCGAGCGTGCCGAACACGCCGTAGAGTTGTGCGCGCATCGCATTGCCCAGCGTGAACGCGCTGTCGGGCGTGCGCACGAACAGCGGCCGCCCCTCGGTGAGCCCCGCGATCGGCTCGCCGGCGAGGTGGTTGTAGGCGAGCAGTCCGCCCGCGTCGGCGTCGCCGGCGAGCGCTTCGCGGAAGAGCGTGTCGTACGCGGCATCCGCGCCGACCGGGGTGCCGACGGCCTCGGCGAACCGCGTGAACATGCTGACCCACGCGGCCAGCTCGCTGGCGCCGTTGTTGCAGTGCACCATCGCGACGACATCGCCGACGGGCGTGGTGACGAGGTCGAGTTCGTGGTGCACCTGCGTCAGCGGCCGTTCGAGCACGACCATCGCGAAGATGCTGGTGCCGGCGCTCACGTTGCCGGTGCGGGGCGCGACGGCGTTCGTGGCGACCATGCCGGTGCCGGCGTCACCCTCGGGCGGGCACAGCGGGATGCCGGGCTGCAGCGTTCCGGTCGCATCGAGCAGCGCCGCCCCTTCGGCGGTGAGCGTGCCGGCATCCGCACCGGCCGGCAACGACTGGGGCAGCAGGTCGCGCAGGCCCGGGATGCGACCGGCGGCGTGGGCGTCGTAGCGGGCGACGAGATCTGCGTCGTAGTCGGCGGTGGCAGAGTCGATCGGGAACATGCCAGACGCGTCGCCGACCCCGAGCACGTGACGGCCGGTGAGCGCGCGGTGCACGTAGCCGGCGAGGGTCGTGATGCTCGCGATCTGCGACACGTGGGCCTCGCCGTCGATGACGGCCTGGTGCAGGTGCGCGATCGACCACCGCAGCGGAATGTTCACGCCGAGCAGATCGGTGAGCTCGGCGGCGGCAGGACCGGTGTTGGTGTTGCGCCAAGTGCGGAACGGCACGAGCAGGTCACCTGAGGCATCGAATGCGAGGTAGCCGTGCATCATCGCCGAGACACCGAGGGCGCCGACCGTGCGCAGCGGCACGCCGTAGCGGTCGGCGACGTCGGATGCCAGTGCCGCGAACGCGGCCTGAAGTCCTGCCCAGACCTCGTCGATCGGGTAGGTCCACAGCCGGTTCTCGAAACTGTTCTCCCACGCGTGGTCGCCGACGGAGAGCACATCTGACGGGTCGGCGCCGATGAGGCAGGCCTTGATGCGGGTCGAGCCGAGCTCGATACCGAGGCTCGTGCGGCCTGCGGCGATCGCCTCGCGCACGTCGTCGGTGCGGGTCACGGGTTCCTCCATTGGTCTCGTGCCGTGAAGACGTAGCTATGTTACCGGTAACACGCTGTGGATGCCAGCACGACCGCCCGCACCGATCAGGCCCGTGCCGTCGAGGCGCGCACGACGAGCCGCGCCTCGGCTGCGGCGGGCGCGGCACCACCGGAGGTCAACGCCTCGATGCAGCGCCGGGCCTCTCCCGCCACGTCGAGTCGTACCGTCGTCAGCGCGGGACGATAGAACGCGGCGTCGGGGTTGTCGTCGAAGCCCGTCACGCTCACGTCCTCTGGCACGCGGATGCCGAGGGCATCGAGCCCCGCGACCAGCCCGAGCGCCATTTGGTCGTTGCCCGCGACGATCGCGGTCGGCGCGTCCGGTGTGCGCAGCGCGTCGGCGATCGGGGCGGCGAGCGCTGCGCCCGAACGCGCCGACCAATCACCCTCCCACACCCCTCCGGGCTCGAGCCCGTGCCGTGCAAGCGCCGCCGTGACGCCGCCGGCACGCGCGGCCGCTTCGACCCACGCGCCCGGCCCGCTCAGGTGCGCGATGCGGCGGTGCCCCTGTTCGACGAGGTGATCGACCGCGAGCGCGATGGCCGCCGATTGCCCACTCGCGTCGCCGTGCAGCGAAACGAGCGGCACGCCGAGCTTCGCCGCCGCCAACTGGTCGAGCGTGCCGGCGTGGGGCGCGACGACGACGATGCCGTCGACCCCCTGCACCAGCAGATGCTCTGCCGCTGCGACCACGGCATCCGTGTCGGCGCCGTCGGCGTACGCGGTCGAGATCCATCGCCCCGTCACGCGGGCCGCCGCTTCGAGCGCCGCGATGCCCGCCGCCGGGCCGAACAGATCGGAATCGGACGCGAGCACCCCGATCGTGCGGGTCGTGGCAGTGCCGAGCGCGCGGGCCGCGTTGTTGACGCGATAACCGAGTTCGGCCATCGCGACCTCGACCCGTTCGCGCGTCTCGGGGCGGATGTGCGGGTGATCGTTGATGACGCGCGACACCGTCTGCGTCGACACGCCCGCCGCCGCCGCGACCTCTCGCACACCCACCCGTGCGCGCGGGGCCGCCTCGGTCGTCTCGCTCATGATCGACAAGGCTAGCGGCCGGTGCGGCCACTCACGCCCTGCGCGTAACTCCTGAGTTTTCGCCGCCGGGCACCCAGAATCGGGGCCTTTCGGGGGCTCGGAGACCAAAACTCAGGAGTTCGGCACGCGGTGGCGGCTTGTCCAGAGCGCTCAGGCCACACATGCCCGGACATCCTCGACTCGACATCGCCAAGCGCCCCTTGCGCGTAACTCATGAGTTTTCGCCACCGGGCGCCCAGAATCCGGGCCTTTCGGGGGCTCGGAGACCAATACTCAGGAGTTCGGCACGCGCGGGGCACGCGCGGGGCGTACCAGGCGGGGCGCGCCGGACGGCGGGTTACTCCTCGATGGGACCGAGGAGTGGCGCGGGCACGAAGCGGGCGACCGGGTCGGGCGCGTCGGCGAGTTCGATGACGACCAGCGTGTTGGCGCCGGACTTCGTCGCCGGGGCGGGCACGTACAGGGTTCGCTGCGGTCCAGTGCGGTTGTAGCGGCCGAGCACGAAGCCGTTGACGACGGCGTAGCCGGTGCCCCATCCGGTGGTGTCGAGGAACAGGTCGGCCGGCTCGTCAAGATCGAACGCGGCCCGCAGGCAGGTGCGGCCGGCACGCGCCGGCCCGTCGGATGCCGCAGCTTCGAGCGCGGCGGCCGCGATGGCGTCGAGGTCGATCGGGGTTGCCGTCCACTCGGTCGGCTCGATACCGCCAACGCGTACGGGACCGATGAGCCCCTTGGGCTCTCCGATGCGCTCGTCGTAGTTGACGCGGCCTTGCTCTTCGACGAGCACCCGCAGGGTCCGACCCGGCGGGATCGGCAGCGAGCGCTCACCGTGCGTGCGCGAGAGGGCGCCGACCGGCGTGCCGTCGACCTCGATCCACGCGCGATCGCGCACCTCGCCGGCTTCGAAGCGGCGTGCGCCGTCGCCCGCGGGCAGGGTCGCTTCGTAGCGCACGAGGGCACCGGGGAAGGCGAGGTCTTCGAACGTCGGCGGCACGGTTCGCACCGTCGTGTCGGTGGGCACGTCGCCGATGAGGTCGCCGACGTCGGCGAGTTCGACCTCGAGCGCCGGTGCCGGGCCGGATGCGGGCGGCACGTCGTCAGGCACGGGGGCGTATCGGGCGATGACGTCGCGGAACGCCCAGTACTTGTCGGTGGGGCCGCCGCGCTCGTCGAGCGGGGCCGAATAGTCGTACGACGTCGTGATCGGCAGGTAACGCCCCTTGTGGTTGGCGCCGTTCGTGAGGCCGAAGTTGGTGCCGCCGTGGAACATGTAGAAGTTCACCGACGCACCCGCCGCGAGCAGGCTCTCGAGTTCGGCGGCCGAGACCGCGGGCGTCGTGGTGTGGTGCACGCCGCCCCACCAGTCGAACCAGCCGTCCCAGAACTCGGCGCACATGAGCGGCCCGGTCGGCTGGTGCTCGCGCAGCGTCGCGAGCCGTTCGGTCGCGCGCGATCCGAATGAGCCGGTCTTGTGCAGTTCGGGCAGCGAGCCGTCGCCGAGCATCTGCGGCGTGGGCTGGTCGATCGTCGTCAGCGGCACCGTGATGCCGGCATCCCGCGTGATGCGGACGAGTTCGGCGAGGTAGGCCTTGTCGGCGCCGTACGCGCCGTATTCGTTCTCGATCTGCACGAGGATGACGGGTCCACCGTTGTCGATCTGCCGCGGCGCGACGATCTCGTACACGCGCTGCAGGTATCGCGTCACCTCGGCGAGGTACGTCGGCTCGGAGCGGCGCAGGCCGATGCCCGGGATCGCGGTCAGCCAGGCCGGCAGCCCGCCGTTCGCCCACTCGGCGCAGATGTACGGCCCCGGGCGCACGATGGCGTGCATGCCTTCGGCGGCGACGAGGTCGAGGAAGGCCGCGAGGTCGTTGGCACCCGTTGCATCCCACTGCCCGCGCACGGGCTCGTGGGCGTTCCACGCGACGTAGGTCTCGATCGTGTTGAGGCCCATCTGCCGGGCCTTGCGGATGCGGTCGGCCCACTGCCCGGGGTGCACACGAAAGTAATGCAGCGCCCCCGAGAGGATGCGGTGGGGGCTGCCGTCGAGCAGAAAGTCGGTCTCACCGATCTCGAAACGGGTCATGCGTCAATCCTGGCGGGTGTGGATGGGCGGTCGGGTCAGACACTCAGCCGCGGCGCGCGGCGAGCAGCCCGGCGAGTTGCTGCAGCTGGGTCTCGTCCTCGAGCGCCGATCCGACGGCGACGACCCGCACACCGGCATCGAGGAACTCGGCGGCGTAGCCGGCATCCATCCCGCCGGTCGCGATGAAGCGCGCCTGCGGGAACGGCCCGCGGATGTGGCGGAACCACGCCGATCCGAGCCACTGCGCGGGGAACGCCTCCAGCCCGGTGAGCCCGAGGCCGAGCGCCGCCTGCACTTCGCTGGGGGTGGCCTGCTCGCCAAGCGCATCGCTCACCCCGACCGCCCCGCACACCGCGTGCAGCTGAGCCCCCGGCTCATCGTGCGCGACACCACGGCGGCGCCGCGCGCCTGACGGCGCCTGGCGGGTCGGTCCGGTCGAGCGCAGTTCCGTCGAGCGCGGTTCAGCCGAACACGGTTCAGCCGAGTCCGGCGCGCCAGTCGGCGAGCAGGCGGGCCACGGCACGCGTCTGCACCCACGGCATTTCGGGGACCTCGGTGCGACCTTCGAGCAGCGCGAGGATGACGGCATCCGCCTCGGCCGCCATCGGCTCGACGGTGCCGAACGTGAGGGTCTCGACCGACCCGTCGGCGCGGCGCAGCGTCGCGGTGTCGGTGCTGGCGGTGCGACTCCCCCACGCGTTCGGGATCTCGAGCACTGCCTCGTCGCCCGTGATCCGCGCGGCGCGGGGCGTGGGCTCGACGATCGAGGTGTGCACGTGCGCGTCGACGCCGCCGATCCGAAGGGACGCGGTCGCCGTCTCGTCGACCCCCGTCGGGCCGATCACACCTGTCGCGTCGACCACGGCCGCCTGCTCGACCGGCGCGCCCGCCCAGGCCGCCACACCGACGGCGAGCGAGACCGGGTAGCAGCCGACGTCGAGGATCGCCCCGCCCGCGACCGCGGGGTCGAACAGGCGCCCCGTGCGCTCGGCGGCCGCGAACCCGAGTTCGGCATCGACCCGCTGCACGGCGCCGAGCGCCCCGCCCGCGATCAGCTCGGCGAGCGCTGTCGGGAAGGGACCGAAACGGTACTTGAACGCTTCGAGCAGCGGCATCCCGGTGCGCGCCGCGACGTCGAGCACGGCGTCGGTGTCGGCGGGGGTTGCCGTCAGCGGCTTCTCGCACAGCACGCCTTTGCCGGCCTCGAGCGCTGCGATCGCGAGTTCGGCGTGGGTCGTGTGCACCGTGCCGATGTAGACCGCGTCGATGTCGTCGCGCGCGATGACCTCGTCGTACGTGCCGGCGATGTCAGCGCCGTGCTCGTCGGCGAACGCCCGTGCAGCCGCGGCATCCCTCGCGCCGACGGCATGCAGCCGACCGCGCTGCGCATGCCGCAGTCCCGCCGCGAAGTCGCGGCTGATGCCGCCCGCCCCGAGAATCGCCCACCGCGCCGTGCTCGTGTCGCTGCTGCCCATGCGCCCATCTTGCCGCGTCGCCGTGCGTTGGCCGGTGAGTCCGGGCTTCGACCATGAGTCCGCCCGTCTGAGCGGGTGACTCGCGCTGGAATCGTGGACTCAGGGGGTGGCGCCGGTCGCGACGGGGCGGTCGGACAGGTTCGACCACTGGCTCCACGAGCCGGGGTAGAGGGCGGCGTCGATGCCGGCCAGGCGAAGGGCGAAGACGGTGTGGGATGCCGTGACCCCCGACCCGCAGTACGCCCCGACCGCGCCGTCGACACCGAGGGCCTCGAACCGGGCGCGCAGCGCGGCGGGTGTCAGGAACCGTCCGTCGGTGTCGAGGTTGCCACCGGTCGGTGCGTTGACGGCGCCGGGCACGTGCCCCGCACGCGGGTCGATCGGCTCGACTTCGCCGCGGTAGCGCTCAGGCGCCCGCACATCGAGCAGGGTGCCGGTGGATGCCGCAAGCTCGGCCGCCTCGTCGGGGGTCAGTTGCGGCAGGTGGCCGGGTGCGAGGCTGATGTCGCCGCGCGCAGCCTGCACGTCGCCGGTCTCGAGCGGCAGTCCGGCCGCGCGCCACGCCGAGAGCCCGCCGTCGAGGATGCGGACCCGGGCGACCCCGGCATCCGTGAGCACCCACCAGGCCCGCGCGGCTGAGAACGACGACCAGTCGTCGTAGACGACCACCTCGTCGCCGTCGTCGAGCCCCCACCTGCGCGCCGCGGCCTGCAGGTCGGCGACGGCGGGCAGCGGATGCCGGCCGTCCGTCGGCTCACCGTGAGCAGCGAGGTCGTCGTCGAGCGACACGTACACCGCGCCGGGGATGTGGCCGGCCTCGTACTCGGGGCGCCCGTCCGGCCGGTCGAGCCGCCACCGCACATCGAGCACCCGCGGCGGCGCGCCACCGGCGAGCGCATCGGCCAGTTCGGCGGAGGTGATCAGCATCCCGTTCTCATCCATGCTCCCGAGGCTACGCCGGGGCGTTCGGTTCGCTCGCGCCGAAGTGCTGGGTCTGCGGAACTCAGCGCGCAGTTGGGCACGAATGAACAGATGGATGCCAGGTTCATTCGCGCCGTCGTGCTGCCTGTGCAGGGGCGGGGCGACAGTTGGGCGCGAACGAACGGGAGGCTACGCTCGCCCGGTCAGGCGAGCAGCCGGCCGACGAGCTCGGGCGCCGAGCCGAGCCGCTGCAGCGCGGTGGCTGCGCCGATCCCCGACGAGGCGCCGGTGACGAGGGCGCCGGCTGACATGGGGGCCTGCGCCGGTGGGTGGCCCCCATTCCATCACGCGATCGCGGTGCGGCGGGTCAGCTCGGGCTTGCGCGGCGGCACGAGCCACGACACCACCGTCACGAGCACGGGCAGACCGACGGCCAGCACGGCGAGCCACAACCAGGGCGCGTCCTGCCAGTAGCGGATCGAGGTCGACGTCTGCGCGATGCCCCACATCGGGATCTGACCGGCGATCGTCCCCACGACCGCACCGATCCCCACGATGATCGCCGCCTGCCACGCGTTGATGCGACGACGGATGCCGGTGCTCCCGCCGACTGCGGTGAGTGTCGCGTCGTCGGGTCGACGCTCGAAGCGCGCGAGGCCGAGGCAGACGGCACCGGCGCCGACCACCAGCACGACGGCGGCGCCCGCGATGAGCCACAGCCACGGATCCGACGATTCCGGTCCACGCTCGGGGTACGCGTGCAAAGCGCCGTCCGGTACGGGCGCACTCTCGGCCTCCGCCATCATCCGGTCGTAATCGGCGGTCGACTGCACCTCGTCGAAGAGCGCGATGAGCGTCGAGGGGGCCGGGTCGATGCCGATGCCCTCGGCGGTCTCGGGGGCGATGAGCGTGCCGTGCTGCACCGGGTACCCGAGATCGACATGGACGGCGTCGACCGCATGGACGCGATCCGGCCCCGGAAGGGCGTCGAGCTGAGCGTCGGTCGGATCGCCGCCGTTCGACGCATTCCACATGTCGCCGAGAGCGTCGTGGTATGCGTCGGATGACTCGCTCGTCCACTCCGTGATCGACAACGTGCCGGCCGCTGACACGAGGTACTCCGCCTCGTCTCCAACAGCAAGCGCTGCGCCGCTCCGGTACGCATCGAGCGCGTCGGTGGAAACGTCGGCCCCGAGCAGTGCGACCACGTCGTCAGGTTCGACGATGTACAGCTGCCCGTTTGCCAGCGACTGCCGTTCGAGGCATCCTGCGCATCGCTCACCCTCGGGCCAGGCGATCGAGAAGACCGGCGCCTCCGGATCGACGGCAGCGCCCGTGTCTTCATCCCACACCGGATTCTTCGGCACCGAGACGACAACCGCGCCATCCGCGTCGAAGGTGGCGACGACCTCCCGGGCGACCTCGAGAGCCGCGTCCTCATCACCGGTCGCGCTCCACATGTTGACCGACAGCGACCCGAGCGGCGCACTCCAGTAGTAGTTGCGCGTGCTGGACGCCGACGTGATCGCAACCGCAGAGAGTGCGAACGAGGCGATGAACACACACGCGGCGATCGCCGCGAACGCAGGCACGACGCGCGAGGGGTTCGCCGCGGCATCCCGCGCCGCGATGCGGGCCGCCAGGCCGAGTCGTGACAGCACCTTCGCGATCATGCTGATGATCCAGTGCCCCGCGACGAGCACCCCGATCTGAAAGACGATCGGACCGAGCACGATCCCGAACTGCAGCACGATCCACAGTGGGTTTCCGTAGTCCTGCGGTGCCCACTGCATGAGTGCGACGAGCAGCAGGCTCGATCCGACGGTGGCCGCGAGACCGCCGACGATCATGCCCACCCCGGCGAGCGGGCGCTTCGTGTTGAGCGTGGCTGGGCGCCGGGAGCCCCGCAGGGCGCCCAGCACGTCGCCGTTCGTCGCCGAGCGGGCCGGCGCGATCGCAGCGATCGTCCCCACGACCGTCGCGAACACGAGGATGCCGATGACGAGCATCCACGGAACGTTGAACCCCCACGCGCCCCAGAACCCGCCGACCGCACCGTCGTCGGTCGCGGCGATCACCCCGGCGGCCAGTCCGACACCGACCGCGGCACCGACGACACCTCCCACAACCCCGAGCACGGTCCCCTGCAGCACGACGATGCGGAAGATGTCGGGTTTGTCGGCGCCGACGCTGCCGGCGACGGCGAGGGTGCGCTGCTGACGGCGCGCGGCGACCGCGAACGCGGCGCCCGCGAGCAGCACGACAAGGTACCCGGCGAAGGTCCCGACGATCGACCCCGTGACGAGCATCGCCCACCCCTGCTGGGTGTCGGCCCGGTACTCGGTCGTTCGGGCACCAGCGGGCGGGTCGAGCGCGAAATCACGCGCGTAGATCATGAAGCCGGCGACATTGGCATCCGCCAGTTCGGCGAGGGTCGGTTGCCAGTCCTCGACGAACCAGATCGTGTTCCCTTGGATCACATCGCCCGCCGCCGCGGGCAGGAACAGCATCTGCTCGCTCGGGCGCATGTCGGCGCGGCGGATCGTGCCGGTGATCGTGAAACTCGGGCTACCGTCGGTGAGCACGACCTCGGCGCCGATGCCGACGCCGAGGCGGTCGAGTAGGCCCGGCGTGACCATCGCCTCGTCGGGGCCGGTGGGCGTCTCGCCCGTGCGATCGACGAATCGTCCTTCGAACGCGGGCGCCCAGACGTCGCCTGCGGTCACATCGACGCGGCCGATGCCGGTCGCCGTTTCGACCACGACCGAGCCATACTCCTCGACCGGGTACACGGTGCTGGCTGCGGGGATGACGCCGTCGGGATTCTCCGGCATCGGCCGCTCGGGGTTCAACGGTTGCCCGGTGTTCTGGTCGTAGTCGACGCCGTAGTCCCAGGTCGAGTCGACCGCCTGCCACCGGCTCGGGTCTTCGCCGCCGACGATCTCGACGCGCGAGGCCATCCCGCCGAGCTCGAAACCGACCTCCTGCGCACGGGTGGGCACGTGACTCTGCCAGTACACCGCCGCCGCCACCATGCCGGCGACAGGGATCGCCACGAGCAGCCCGACCAGCAGGCTCGATCCCTTCGTGCGCATCACCTGTCGGCGAGCAAGGCGCAGGTCGACCCGCAACCTCGAGCGCATGCGCCTGCGCTCCCCCGATGACACGGCCGCGGCATCCGCCTTCGGCCGCTCCAGCACCCCGGTCATCGTGCGGCCAGCAGCGTCTCGGCGCCGTCGCGGCGCGATTCGTCGACGATGCGACCGTCGCGCAGGAACACGATGCGGTCGGCCCACGCGGCGTGGCGTGCCTCGTGCGTGACGAGGATGCCGGCGGCGCCCTGGTCGACGCGGGTACGGATCATCTTCATGACCGCCTCACCGGTGACCGAGTCCAGCGCCCCGGTCGGCTCGTCGGCGAGGATGAGTCGCCGTCCGCCCACGACGGCGCGGGCGATCGCGACCCGCTGCTGCTGCCCGCCCGACAGGTCATCGGGATAGGAGGCGAGCTTGTCCTCGAGGCCGACCGAGGCAAGGGCATCCCGACCCGCACGGCTCGCTGCGCGGGCTCGGAAGCCGTCGAGCTCCAGCGGCAGCGTCACGTTCTCGAGGGCCGTGAGGGTCGGGATGAGATTGAAGTCCTGGAACACGAAGCCCAGGGATCGGCGGCGCAACGCCGCCAGCTCGCGAGGGGATGCCGTCGACAGGTACGTGCCTTCGACGATCACCTCGCCGGTGGTCGGCTTCTGCAGGCCGCCCGCGATCGACAGCAGCGTCGACTTGCCCGAACCCGACGCGCCCATGATGGCGACCAGTTCGCCTTTGTCGACCTGCAGGTCGACGCCCGACAGCGCCGACACGCTCGTCGCGCCTTCGCCGTACTGCTGTGTCACCCCTACCAGCTGCAGCACGGGCGCGGTCATGCGCCGGCCTGCACGTCGCCGCCGACCGCGGCATCCGCCTTCGCCGGTCGGCCGCGCTTGGGCCGGTCGGTCGAGAGCTCGAGTGCGAGCGTGTGCTGCGGATGCTGCGCGAGGCGGGCCTCGGTGTGGTCAAGCCAGCGGATCTCGGCCTCGGCCTGGAAGATCATCGAGTCGACGACGAGCGACCAGGCGAGCTCTTCGGCGCCGTCGGGGTTGCTGCCGGCGTACTTGGCGCGATTGAGCTCTTGCAGCTGCCGCAGCGACGAGATGCGCTGCGTGTGGATCACCTGCGCGACGTCGACGCCGGGCAGTGTGGCCGCCAGTGCGAGCTTGATCGCGAGCTCGTCGCGCGTGCCCTGAGCGCGTTCGACCGGCGAGGCGAGCCAGGTGCGCACCTCGGTGCGACCGGCATCCGTGATCTGCCAGTAGACGTGGCCTTGCTCGTCGACCTCGCCCTTCTCGACGAGCCCGTCGCGCTCGAGTCGGTCGAGCGTGTTGTAGATCTGCCCCACATTCAGCGGCCAGGTCGATCCCGTGCGACGGTCGAACTCCGCCCGCAGCTGATAGCCGTAGCACGGCCCCTGATCGAGGATCGCCAGCAGGCTCTGTCGCACCGACATCCACATCTCCCATCACCCATACGCAGTATGTAATTTCCGAGTATATGCATACTGCGCATGCAACCTCAACCATCCCACGCGGCGTAGCGTTGAGGCATGGATGCCGACCGCGACGCGAAGCTCGAAGCGGCACGCTACCGCGCCGAGCAGGCCGCCCGCGAGGCCGGATTCGCCGAGCCCGATGAGGCACCCGCCGAACCGCGCGGCACCGCGGGAACCCCGACAGCGGCCGACCGCGCGATGTACGTCGAGACCGCGATCCAGCAGGCGATCCGGCGCGGCGACTTCGACGACCTGCCCGGTGCCGGAAAGCCCCTCGAAGGCCTCGGCACCCACCACGACCCGGACTGGTGGATCCGGCGCAAGATCCAGACCGAGCAGCTCACCGGGCTCGGACCGCCGGCACTGCTGCTGCGCACCGAGCACGCAGAGTTCGACGAGCGCGTCGATGCGCTCACCCGCGAGGAGCAGGTGCGCGAGTACGTCGACGACTTCAACCGGCGCGTGGTCGACGCCCGTCGTCAACTGCAGGGCGGCCCGCCCGTCGTCACCCCATTGCGCGACGTCGATGCCGAAGTCGCCGCGTGGCGCGCCCGCCGGGCCCCGACATCCACCCCCGCTCCGGCCACGCCTCCCCCGCCGCGCCGCCGCTGGTTCCGCCGCCGCTGATAGCCCGCGAGACTTCACAAATGTCTCGTTGTGAACGATCAAAACGTGACATTCGTGAAGTCTCGCGACGCGCAGGCGCCACGCTCAGACGACGCCGACCATGTCTGCAGGCGTGTTTCCGACCGCGACGGGGCAGCCGGGCGTGCGCGACCGCTGACTCCACGAGCCGACGCGCGAGCTGATCGAGCCCGTTCTGACGCGCTCGCGCGGCGGCGTGTCCGCACGCCGCCGCGCGCGAAGCCGACGAGACTGCCGCCATGCCCGTCGTCGACAATGCGATCTACCGCGAGGGCAGGCGGGTCGCGACGCCCGCCTCGCTCACCGAGACGTTCGAGACCCGCGCCGCGCACGGCGGGTTCGCGTGGATCGGCCTGTACCGGCCGACGGATGCCGAGATCGACGCCCTCGCGGGCGAGTTCGACCTGCATCCGCTCGCCGTCGAAGACGCGAAGAAGGGCCATCAGCGCGCGAAGCTCGAGCGCTACGGCACCACCCTGTTCGTCGTGCTGCGACCCGCCCGCTACCTCGATGACCGCGAGCAGGTCGAATTCGGTGAACTGCACGTGTTCATCGGGCCCGACTTCGCCATCACGATCCGCCACTCCGAGTCGCCCGACATCGCCCGCGTACGGCGGCGGCTCGAAGAGGCCGCCGACCTCCTCGCGCAGGGGCCTGAGGCGGTGCTTTACGCCGTGCTCGACGAAGTCGTCGACGAGTACGCACCCGTCGACGCCGGGCTCGAGAACGACATCGACGAGATCGAGGAGCAGTTGTTCTCGGGCGACCCCGAAGTGACCCGGCGCATCTACGCGCTGGCGAGCGAGGTGATGGAGTTCCAGCGAGCGACGCGGCCCCTCGTGGCCATGTTCGACGGGCTGGAACGCGGCTTCGAGAAGTACGCGGTCGACCTCGAACTGCAGCGCTACCTGCGCGACGTGAAAGACCATGTTCTGCGCATCGTCGAGCGCGGCGAGGGGTTCCGGCAGCTGCTGCAGAACGCGCTGCAGGTGCATTCGACGCTCGTCGCGCAGCGGCAGAACGAAGAGATGAAGAACCTGTCCGAGACGGCGCTCGCGCAGAGCGAGCAGTCGAAGAAGATCTCGAGCTGGGCGGCGATCATCTTCGCACCGAGTCTCATCGCGGCCGTCTACGGCATGAACTTCACCTACATGCCCGAGCTCGAACAGCCCTGGGGGTATCCCGCCTCGATCGCGCTCATGCTCGCCTTCGCGGGCGGTCTCTATGCGATCTTCAAGCGCCGCGGCTGGCTCTGAGCGAGGGGCGCAGCGGCGCGAGTCGCTGCACGTGCGCCCGCAGTGACGGCGGGTCTTCGTCGCCGCGGCGCTGCACCGTCTGCACGGTGAAGAAGGCGGCGATGAGGACCAGCGCGACCATCTCGACCCAGAACACGGCCGTCGAGGCCGGCGCGAACCAGACCGCCCACACTGCGACGGCCAGATCGACCAGCAGCAGCGTCGCGATCACGATGTAGACGACCCGCTCCCACCCCGCCGCCTGGCGGGCGTCGGTGCGCCAGAACGCATTGAGGATCGCGACCGACCCCACCGCGAGCAGAAAGAGGCTTGCGGCCGCGAAGTGCACGAGCGTGAGCAGCGGCGGCTGCCCGGTCGCCGCGGGGATCACCGCCGCGACGAGCACCCCGACCCCGACGACGGCGCCACCGACGACGGCGACCGTGATCCGTCGTCGCGGACCGAATTCGCCGGGCTGCGACGGCCCCGCCTTCACCGCCCGCACGACGCCCGTCACGACGAGGATGCCCAGCACCGCGAGGTAGACGGTGACGCCGTTGACGACATCCGGGATCACCTCTTGCGGCACGCACTCGTCCCGTCCGGCGGGGCAGGTCGCGACCGCACCGGGCACGTCGGTGATCACGACACGCGTCGGAACGAGCGCGACCAGCGGCGCGAGCGGTGCCGCCAGGTCGAGCAGCGCCGACTCGATGTTGCGGCCCGACAGCGCCAGCAAGGCCATGGATGCCGCGATCAGCGCACCGACGAGGGCATTGCGTGCCGGCGAGTAGTAGTAGTGGCTGACCGAGGGCAAGATGCCGCCGATGCGCACGCTTTCGACCGCGACGGCCGCGAAGACGACCACGACGACACCCACGAGCGAGAGCCGCAACCACGTATGGGTGCGCTGCGCGACCGACATCTCGGCGGGCTCGCTCACACGATCACTCCCCCGTGAGGTCGTCTCCGGCGGCGGGCTCGGGCGGCTCCGACACGATGAACAGTCCGCCGGGCGCGTTCGCGGTCTGCGCGAGCGCGTCGACCCATGCGCGGTTCAGGCGCGGGGTGCGGCTGCCGTAGAACTTGTAGACCAGCGACGACCGGGGGTGCACCCACACGGTCGTGCGCCCGTCGCCGATGCTCGGGTCGTCGCGCCACGTGAAGTGGAACGCCTCGCCGCGGCGCAGCTTCGCACCGATCACGACCTGGAGGTGCAGCAGCGTGCGGTCTTCGACGTCGATCGACACGTTGCCTTCATATGTGAGCTTGCCCATGCACATCCTTCGTCGGGGCTACCGGGAGTGTCGCCGGTGACGTAGTAGCGTCAGCGGACGTGGGCACACTCTATTACGGCGGATCGGCGTTGCCGATCGACATCGAGGATCGCGCCCTCGCACATCTGAAGGTCGTCATCGCGACCAAGCTCCGTCGCAACGAGAGCTTCACGCTGTCATGGCGGCACACCGATGGCGGACCGGTCGGTCGATCGAGCATCTGGCTGCACCCGGCGATCCCGCTGCAATTCGACTTCGCCGACACCGAGCCGCCGACCCTCAGCCGACAGTGGATCGAGGAGCTCGCCAACTCGGCCAACACGTCGGGCGGCATCACACTCACCGAGGAGCACGTCGAGTCGGCGACGGGCTGACGACCGCTCTCAAGTGACCTCCGGCCACAGCTCCCCGAGTCGTCGCCGGATGTCGGCGCACGCCTCATCGGCACCGTCGAGCGAGTCCGGTCTGCCGCGAGCGGGGGCGACGGTGGCCATGACCCCGGCACCGCTGAGCAGCAGCGTGCAGCGGGCGAACTGTCCGTCGACGACCCCCGGAATCTCGACGACATCCGACGAGCCGCGCTGCCCGAGTTCGAACGCGTAGCGCAGCGTCGCGTCGGCGAGGTCGTCGGTGGTCTGCAGATCGAGGCCGGCGAGGTGCAGGTGCTTCATGGCCCTCCTTCCGGAAGATGCTCCTTCGGGCTCGCTCGAATCATCGCCGACGCCGGGCCGGCCGCCCAGGGCCTTGCCGCCCGCGCGCCGACCTGCTAGCTGTTGCTGGCCATGACGTTGTTGGCGGCAGGTCGATGTGACCCACCTCGCCATGTACTCTGGGACCGTGCGTTGGCAGCAGCGATTTTGTAGCCCCCGGCCGGGATATGGCCGCGGGGTCATCGACGTGCGCCAGTAGCACTTGGGTCTCCGTAGGCGCGGCCGGGGGAAGTTCTCCTCGCAGCCAGCCTTCAACCAAACGGAGACCCTCTCATGTCGCATGCCGACTATCTGACTTCTGACCAGCTCCACCGCGCACTGACGATGCGTGATCTGACCGATCCCGCGCAGGGCACGCACGCCATCCAAGCCCTCCTCGATGCGGTCGTCTCGGCGCTTCAGTCCACGTGGGGCAACACCGTCCGCTACGTGCGCAGCTCCCCGATTGTGCCCGTCCGGGAGAACTACGATCGCCTGGGCTACGAACCCGGCGACGTCACCCGGGCGCAGCGATACACCCGCTACATCAGCCCGACGGTGATGCTCCGCAGTCACACGAGCGCGAAGCTCCCTTCCGCGCTCGACGCTTACGCGGGGCATGCCGACGTCGACGAGTTGATCGTCGCCCCTGGCCTCGTCTACCGACGTGACGTCGTCGACCGCAGCCACGTCGGCGAACCGCATCAAGTGGATCTGTGGCGCATCTGTAGCGCGCCGGATATCGACGACGGCGACATGCTCACGATGATCGGCCAGCTGGTTGAGGCGGTGCTCCCCGGCGCCGAGTGGACAGTCACCGACGTCACCCACCCGTACACGCTCGGTGGCCGGCAGATCGACGTGCTCCACAACGGTGAGTGGCTGGAACTCGCAGAGTGCGGACGCATCCACCCCGACGTGCTGCGCGGCTCAGGCCTCGACCCCGCTCACTGGTCCGGGCTCGCGCTGGGCATGGGGTTGGAGCGAGCCCTCATGCTGCGAAAGTCCATCCCCGACATCCGGTACCTCCGGGCGGCAGAGCCCCGGATCGCGGAGCAAATGCTCACACTCGAGCCCTGGCAGCACGTTTCACCGCTGCCCGCGACCCGCCGCGACATCTCCGTCGTCCTCGGGGAGCATGAGGACGACGAGACGCTCGGTGATCGGATCCGCACAGCGCTCGGCGACGACGCCGACGTGATCGAGTCCGTCGAAGTGCTCAGCCGCACCCCGCACGACGAGCTCCCCGAGGCCGCTCAGACCCGCTTGGACACCCGCGCCGGGCAGGTGAATGTGCTGCTACGGATCGTGCTGCGACCCATCGATCGCACCCTCACCTCCGATGAGGCAAACAAGATCCGCAACGATATCTACCGGGCCGTACACGAGGGGCCGGTGATGGAACTGATCTGAGCGTCGGAATCGGATCATCGTGGCAAACCGCGGGCACTCCAACGCCCCGCTCTCCCCAGAAGGGCGGAGACGACTTGTCGAACGCTGCCGAACACGCCCCATCGCGCACGTCGCGGCCGAGATGGGGATCTCCCGAGCGACCGCATCCAAATGGGTCAATCGATACCGGCGCTAGGGGGACATCGGCCTCCTCGACAGTTCATCGGCGCCGACGCTGCAATCGACAGCCACACCCGGCCGTCTCATCGATCGAATCGAGACTATGCGCCGAGAGGGCAAGTGGTCAGCGTCCCGGATCTCGCACGAGCTTCATCAAGCCGGAACGCCAGTCAGTCGGCGCACCGTCACCCGGCTGCTCGCGCAGCTCGGCCTGAACAGACGAAGGTTCATCGACCCGAACGGCGACAGCAACCGCCAGCCGCAACGGATCACGGCCGAGAGGCCAGGACACATGATCCACGTCGACGTGAAGAAGGTCGGCCGAATCCCCGATGGTGGTGGGTGGCGTGTCCACGGGAAGCACAGCGAGCAGGCCAGAGCAATCGCTCGAACCAAGACCCGAGGCACCAAAGCCGGCTACGTGTTCCTGCACTCCGCGATAGATGGCTATTCGCGCCTCGCTTACACCGAAGCGCTGCCCGATGAGAGGGCCGCCACCGCCGTCGCCTTCCTCGACCGCGCCCGTGAATGGTTCGCCCGCCATGGCATCCTGACCATCGAGCGGATCGTCACCGACAACGGCGCCTGTTATCGAGCGAACGCGTTCCGCGAAGCGGTGGGCACGAGCAGACACCAGCGCATCACTCCGTACACCCCACGGCACAACGGCAAGATCGAGCGCTACAACCGAATCCTCGCCGAAGAATTCCTCTACGCCCGCACCTGGCACTCAGAGGCCGAACGGTCCACCGCACTCAACGCCTGGAACCGCCACTACAACTACCACCGACCCCACGGCGCTCATAAAGGACAGCCGCCCGCATCCGCAACTCCGGCACGCGTCAACAACGTCCTGGCCTCCTACAGCTAGCCGTCGCGGGCGCCCGGCGCCGAGCGCGACGGTGCGGAACCAGTCGGCCTCCCACTCGGCTTCGGTCGGCAGTCGGCGCCGCGCACCCCGAACGACCACGGGGTCTGGGCGGTCAGTCCTCGAAGATCTGCCCGACGGGCGCGCGCTTCTCGGCCTGGAACGTGTCCTCTGCGCGGCCGAACGCCCAGTACGCCGACAGCGACAGGTCTGCTCGCGGCACACCCCATTCACCGTTGACGATGGGGCGCAATCGCTTCATCGCCTCGCGCTCCCCGTGGGCGAACACCTCGACGGGGCCGTCGGGTGCCGGCAGCGCAGCGACGGCATCCACGAGCCGCTGCCCGTACGGCGCGACTTCGCCGTCGTCGCCGCGTCGGTGCAGCCACGTGAGCTCGATGCCGGAGGGCACCTGGAGGTCGACCTCGTCGGCGGCGCTGTCCACCTCGATGAGTGCGATTCCCGTCGCGTCTGCGGGGAGGGCTTCGAGCGCGGCCGCGAGGGCGGGGATGGCCGAGTCATCACCCAGGTAGCGCCGCTCGATGGCCTCGGGGCGCGGTGCGAACTGTGCGCCGGGACCGCTGAAGGCGATCTTGTCGCCGACGACGGCGCGCGCAGCCCACGGCCCCGCGATGCCCTCGTCGCCGTGCACGACGAAGTCGATGGCGAGCGACTGCGGGCCGACCGATCGGATCGTGTAGGTGCGTCGCGTCGGCATCTGGTGCGGCTGCAGCGTCTCTCGCAGCGCCTCCATGTCGTAGGGCGGCTCGAGGCCGAGCGCGGGGTCGGCGAACAGCAGCTTCACGTACTTGTCGGTGAGCGCGAGCTTGGCGGGGTCGGCGCCGGTGACGAACGCCGCGAAGCCGGGACCGCCGAGGTGCACGCGCACGAGGTGCGGCGTGAGCTGTTCGGTGGCGACCACTTCGAGCACGGTCTGCGCACCGCGGGCGCGGCCGGCGGGTGCGGATGCCGCGGGAACTGTCGTCATGGGTGATTCCTCCACCCACAGTCCATCAGATCACGCCCACTGCGCGGGCCGAGCGGCGTGCAAGACAGTCGTGCGGATCGTGATTCACAGCCACCGCAGAACGGCGGCGGGTACGTTCGGAGCATGCGTGCGACGCCGGAGTCTCTGACCGTCACGACCGGAGCGGGAGCGGCGACCTTTTCGCCGGAGCAGTTGCGCGCGATGCGCGACGAGTTCCAGCGCTTCCTCATGGAATACGGCTTCGGCATGCGCGAGGTCGAGACGAAGATCGGCATTCTCCGCGACGAGTTCCAGACGATGCACGACTACAACCCGATCGAGCACGTCTCGAGCCGTGTGAAGTCGGCCGACAGCATCGTCGAGAAGGTCGTGCGCAAGGGCGTTGAACCCGACCTCGACAGCATCCGTCGACACATCACCGACATCGCGGGCGTGCGGGTCACATGCAGTTTCGTGAAGGACGCGTATCGCCTGTTCGACCTGCTGACCCAGCAGGACGACATCACGGTGCTCGAGGTGAAGGATTACATCGCGCACCCGAAGGCGAACGGGTACAAGAGCCTGCACGCGATCGTGCAGATTCCGGTGTTCCTGTCGTCGGGCCGGGTCGAGGTGACCGTCGAGGTGCAGTTCCGCACAATCGCGATGGACTTCTGGGCGAGCCTCGAGCACAAGATCTACTACAAGTACGACGGCGACGTGCCCGCGGGACTCCTGGCAGAGCTCACGGATGCCGCAGGCACCGCCGCTGAACTCGACGCGCGCATGGAGCGGCTGCACCGCGAACTGCACGGCGAGCCGGGCGCATCGCCCAGGCTCACCGCCGTCTGACGCGGGCGCTCAGCGCGCCGCGTGGCCCTCGCACCACTGCGCGGCGGGCACCTGCTCGCGCACGCTGTCGACGTGCTGACCGCAGCCGTCCCAGGTCGTCTTGCCGCAGGTCGGGCAGGTCACGGGGTAACACATGGGGCATCTTCTTTCGTCGTCGGCGGGGCGTTCAACATACCCCCAGGGGTATAATAGCGGACATGCGCACCATCATCATCGGCGGCGTCGCCGCAGGCATGTCGGCCGCCACGAGACTCCGCCGGCTCGACGAACAGGCCGAGATCGTCGTGCTCGAGCGAGGGCCGTACGTCTCGTTCGCCAACTGCGGCCTCCCCTACTATGTCGGCGGCGCGATCACCGACCGCAGCAGTCTGCTGCTGCAGACCCCGAAGTCCCTGGGCGCGCGCTTCCGGCTCGACGTCCGTGTGCACCACGAGGTCACGGCGATCGATCGCGACGCGCGCACCGTGACCGTCCGCCACACGCAGACCGGGCATGAACAGATCGAACGCTACGACCACCTCATCATCGCGACAGGTGCCGCCGGCGGCACCCTGCCGACCGACGCCGGCGTGCCGGTGCACACACTGCGGACGATCGACGACGTCGACGCGATCACGGCACTGCTCGACGACACCGCGGCCAGCGGGCCTGTCATCGTCGCCGGCGCCGGGTTCATCGGGCTCGAAGCGGTCGAGAACCTCGTCGAACGCGGCCTCGATGTCATCCTCGTGCAGCGTGGCGCGCACGTGCTCTCACCACTCGACCCCGAAATGGCGCAGCCCATCCACGAGCACCTGCTCGCACGCGGCGTCGACGTGCGCACCGGCACCGTGGTCACGGCCGTCACCGCCGACGGCGTCACGCTCAGCGACGGCACGACGATCACGGCACGCTTCGTGATCGACGCCACCGGCGTCCGCCCCGCGACCGACCTCGCCGTCGCCGCGGGCCTCGCGATCGGCGCGACCGGCGGCATCGCCGTCGACGACGACAACCGCACCAGCGACCCGAACGTGTTCGCCGTCGGCGACGGGGTCGAGAAGGTCGACGCGGTGGGCGGCGCACCCGCACTCATCGCGATGGCAGGACTCGCCAACCGGCACGGCCGCACCGTCGCCGACATCATCGCGGGTCGCGACGAGCGCAACACGCCCGCCCTCGGCACCAGCATCGTCGCCGTGCTCGGCATGGTTGCGGCCAAAACCGGCTGGAGCGAACAGCAACTGGTGGCCGCCGGCATCCCCCACCGCATCGTCCACACCCACCCCGCCTCGCACGCGACCTACTACCCGGGCGCGCAGGGCATGTCGATCAAACTGCTCGTCCACGCCGACACCGACGCGATCCTCGGCGCGCAGATCGTCGGCCGCGACGGGGTCGACAAGCGCATCGACGTCATCGCCGTCGCGATGGCCGGCGGCATCACCGCATCGGGCCTGACCCGGCTCGAGCTCGCCTACGCACCGCAGTTCGGGTCGGCCAAAGACCCGATCAACCAGGTCGGCTACGTCGCCGACAATCTGCGTGCCGGGTCGAGCCGCAGCATCCAGTGGCACGAACTCGCCGGTGACGAACGCCCCGTCATCGACGTGCGCACGGCGCGAGAGTTCGCCGCAGGAGCCATTCCGGGCGCGATCAACATCCCCGTCGACGAGCTGCGCGACCGCCTGCACGAACTGCCCGAACTCCCCCACGGCGGGCTCGTCGTGCACTGCCAGGTCGGCCAGCGCGGCCACACCGCCGCACGCCTGCTGGCGGGCCACGGCATCGACGCCGTCAACCTCGACGGCGGCTACCGCACCTGGCTCGCCGGCACCTCCGCACGTGCCGCGGATCGCATCCGCGAGGAGGTCGGCGCATGAGCACCGATGAGACGACCCGCAAAGCCGTGATCAACCGGCTGCGACGCGCGCAGGGTCAGCTGGCCGCCGTCATCGGCGCCGTCGAGGCGGATGCGGACTGCCGCGCGGTCGTCACCCAACTCGCCGCCGTGGGCTCCGCCCTCGACCGGGCGGGATTCATGATCATCGCCCACGCCATGCAGGAGTGCCTCACCGACGACGAGACCGAGACCGACGACGGCCGCCCCACGGTCGCCGAGCTCGAGAAGCTGTTCCTCTCGCTCGCCTGACCGCGGGGCGGTAATCGCGCGGTGCCTCAGTGGCCGCTGCGGCGCTTGTTGTAGACGTCGAACGCGACGGCCAGCAGCAGCACGAGCCCCTTGACGGCCTGCTGCCACTCGATGCCGATGCCCATGATCGACATGCCGTTGTTGAGCACACCGATGATGAGGCCACCGATGATCGCGCCGCCGATCGTGCCGACACCGCCCTGCACCGCGGCGCCGCCGATGAAGGCCGCCGAGATCGCCTCGAGCTCGAAGCCGTCACCGGCCTTGGGGCCGGCGAGGTTCAGTCGCGCCGTGAAGATGAGGCCGGCGAGGGCAGCCAGCACGCCCATGTTCACGAACAGCCAGAAGTCGATGCGACGGGTCTTGATGCCCGACAGCTCAGCCGCGTGACGGTTGCCGCCGATCGCGTAGACGTGACGGCCGAACACGGTGCGGTTCATGACGATGCCGTAGACCATCACGAGCACGGCAAGGACGATGAGTGTCACCGGGATGCCCTTGTACGAGGCGAGCGCCCACGTGAACCACGCGATGACGACGCCGATGAGGGCGAGCTTGACGACGAACCAGACGAAGGGCTCGACCTCCTGGTCGTACTTCTGACGGGCGGCGCGCGTGCGCACCTGCTGCACGACGAGCGCGACGATCGCGACGGCACCGATGAGCAGCGTGAACACGTCTGGATCCGTCTCGCCGAACAGCCCCGACAAGAAGCCGTTGCCGAGCGCGCGGTATTCGGTCGGGAACGAACCGATGTTCGCGTTGCCGAGCACGACGAGGGCGAGCCCTCTGAAGATCAGCATGCCCGCCAACGTCACGATGAACGCTGGGATGCCGACGTACGCGACCCAGAATCCCTGCCAGGCGCCGACGAGGGCGCCGATCAGCAGCGACAGGATGATCGCGAGCCACCACGGCAGCCCCATCTTGACGGCGAGCACGCCCGAGACGGCACCGATGAAGGCGGCGACCGACCCGACCGACAGGTCGATGTGGCCGGCGATGATGATCATCACCATGCCGATCGCCAGCACCAGGATGTAGCCGTTCTGGACGATCAGGTTCGAGATGTTCTGCGGCCGCAGCAGGATGCCGTTGGTCAGGATCGCGAACAGCGCCACAACGGCGATGAGCGCGATGAAGATGCCGTTCTTGCCGAGGTCGCTGAGCACGTGGCTCAGCCAGCGCGTGAACCGGTTCTCGGCCGGGTTGACGCCGCCGCCTGCGGAGGTGTCGGGGGTGAGGGTGTCGTTCGACATGTCGTTCTCCTGCCCGTCAGCGGGGCTTCTCCATGGTCATGAGCTTCAGGACGGATTCGGGGGTGGCCTGTTCGATGGGCAGCTCGCCCGTGATGCGGCCCTCCGACAGCGCGTAGACGCGGTCGGAGATGCCGAGCAGTTCGGGCAGCTCGGACGAGATCACGATGATCCCCTTCCCGGATGCCGCGAGACGGTTGATGATCGTGTAGATCTCGTACTTGGCGCCGACGTCGATGCCGCGGGTGGGCTCGTCGAGGATCAGCACGTCGGGGTCGGAGTAGATCCACTTCGACAGCACGACCTTCTGCTGGTTGCCGCCGGAGAGCTTGCCGGTCTTGGCGAGGACGCTCGGCGCCTTGATGTTCATGCTCTTGCGGTACTCGTTGGCGATCTTGAATTCTTCGTTGTCGTCGACGAGGCCGCCGCGCTCGAGCTTCTTCAGGGATGCCATCGAGATGTTCCGCTTGATGTCCTCGATGAGGTTGAGCCCGTAGGTCTTGCGGTCTTCGGTGGCGTAGGCGAGGCCGTTGGAGATCGCCTCCGAGACGGTGCGCGTCTTGATGGGCTTGCCGCGCATGAAGACGCTGCCCGAGATGCGCGACCCGTAGGAGTGGCCGAACAGGCTCATCGCGAACTCGGTGCGCCCGGCGCCCATGAGGCCCGCGATGCCGACGATCTCGCCGGCGCGCACCGTGATCGAGACGTCGTCGACCATGACGCGGGTCGGGTCCTGCGGGTGATGCGCGGTCCAGTTCTCGACGCGCAGCAGCTCTTCGCCGAGCTGCGGCTCGTGGTCGGGGTAACGGTGCTCGAGGTCGCGGCCGACCATGTCTTTGATGATGCGGTCTTCGGTCACGTCGGTCTTCGAGATCGTCTCGATCGTCTTGCCGTCGCGGATGACCGTGACGGTGTCTGAGACCTTTTTGATCTCGTTCAGCTTGTGGCTGATGATGATCGAGCTGATGCCCTCTTCGCGAAGGCTCAGGATGAGGTCGAGCAGGTGGTCGGAGTCCTCGTCGTTGAGGGCGGCCGTCGGCTCGTCGAGGATGAGGAGCTTGACCTCCTTCGACAGTGCCTTGGCGATCTCGACGAGCTGCTGCTTGCCGACGCCGATCTGGTTGACCTTGGTCGTCGGGTTCTCGCGCAGGCCGACGCGCTTGAGCAGCTTCGCGGCCTCGTGGTTGGTCTGATTCCAGTCGATGAGCCCACCGACCTTGCGTTCGTTGTTGAGGAAGATGTTCTCGGCGATCGACATGTAGGGGCTGAGCGCCAGCTCCTGGTGGATGATGACGATGCCCTTGGCCTCGCTGTCGCGGAGGTTGCGGAACTCGACGTTCTCGCCGGCGTAGATGATCTCGCCGTCGTAGGTGCCGTGCGGGTAGACGCCCGACAGCACCTTCATGAGGGTGGACTTGCCGGCGCCGTTCTCGCCGCAGATCGCGTGGATCTCGCCGCGCTGCACGGCGAGGTTCACATTCGAGAGCGCCTTCACGCCGGGGAAGGTCTTGGTGATGCCGCGCATCTCCAGGATGTTGTCGTTCACGTTCGCCGACTTCCTCGTGGGGACTGAGTGACTGTGTGGGGAGCGTAGCGGCGATGCGGGCGGCGGCGGGAGGGGTGCTCCCGCCGCCGCCGCGTCACCGCTGTGCGTCGAAGGGCTGGTCGCCGATCAGAGGCCGAGCTCCTCGGCCGTCCAGTAGCCGGTGTCGACCAGCGACGACTCGACGTTGTCCTTGACCACCGGCACGGGGGCCAGCAGGTACGACGGGACGACCTTCACGTCGTTGTCGTATGTCTCGGTGTCGTTGACCTCGGGCTCCTCCTCGTTGAGCACTGAGACGGCCATGCCGGCGGCGACCTTCGCGAGCTCACGGGTGTCCTTGAAGATGGTCGCGTACTGCTCGCCCGACAGGATCGCCTTGACCGAGTCGACCTCGGCATCCTGACCCGAGATGATCGGCCATTCGTCGCCGACCGAGTAGCCGGCGTCGGTGAGGGCCGAGATGATGCCGCGCGAGATGCCGTCGTAGGGCGAGAGCACGGCGTCGACCTGCGAGCCGTCGGAGTAGTTCGCCGTGAGGATGTCCTCCATGCGGCTCTGGGCGGTCTCGCCGTCCCAGCGCAGCGTCGCGGCCTGCTCGATCGAGGTCTGGCCAGACTGGACGACGAGGGTTCCCTCGTCGATGTAGGGCTGCAGCACGTCCATGGCTCCGTTGAAGAAGAAGAACGCGTTGTTGTCGTCGAGCGAACCCGCGAACAGCTCGACGTTGAACGGACCCTCGGGCGCGTCGTCGAGCGGGTTGCCCTCGAGATCCGTCAGGCCCAGGCCGTTGAGCACCGTCCACGCCTGCTGGTTGCCGACGAGCTCGTTGTCGAACGTCGCGTAGTAGTCGACGTTCTCGGTGCCCTTGATGAGGCGGTCGTAGGCGATGACGGGGATCTCGCTGTCGGCCGCGGTCTGCAGCACCTCCGAGAGGGTGGTGCCGTCGATCGAGGCGACGATGAGCGCCTCGGCGCCCTTCGTGATCATGTTCTCGATCTGCGAGACCTGCGTGGGGATGTCGTCCTCTGCGTACTGCAGGTCGACGGTGTAGCCCTGCTCTTCGAGCGCGGCCTTGACGGCGTTCCCGTCCTGGATCCAGCGCTCCGAGCTCTTGGTGGGCATCGCGACGCCGATGAGGCCGCCGTCGCCTTCGCCCTCGCCACCGGTGCCGCCGGTGCCGCTCGCGCAGCCGGCGAGCAGCAGGGCGCCGGCTGCCACGCCGGCGAAGAGGATCTTCTTCACGTTCACTGTGTGTTCCTTTCCATGGACATCGCTGTCTCTGGGTCCTCGGTGTGTGTTCTGTTGTGGGGGTGGTGACCGCGTGCCCGTGGGCTACCGGCGGTCGTCGGTGGTCTGTCCGTAGACGTTCTGATAGCGGTCGTAGAGGCTGTCGATCGCCTCTTCGGCCATGGGGATCAGCTCGCCGCCCTGCTTCGCGATGTGCACGGTGCGCGCGACGTCTTCGAGCATCACGGCGGCCTTCACGGCATCCTTCGCGTTCTTGCCGATCGTGAACGGGCCGTGGTTCTGCATGAGCACAGCGCGCGAGCGGTGCCCGCTGAGCGTCTCGACGATGCCGCGGCCGATCGAGTCGTCGCCGATGATCGCGAACGGCCCGACCGGGATCGGCCCACCGAACTCGTCGGCCATCGCCGTGATGACGCAGGGGATCTCTTCGCCCCGCGCGGCCCACGCGACGGCGTAGGTGGAGTGGGTGTGCACGACACCGCCGACTTCGGGCATGTTGCGGTACACGTAGGCGTGCGCGGCCGTGTCGGACGACGGTGCGCGCTCGCTGCCGGGGGTGCCCGCGATGACGTTGCCGTCGAGGTCGCAGAGGATCATGTTCTCCGGCGCGAGGTCGTCGTATGAGACGCCGGAAGGCTTGATCACGAACAGATCGGCGCCGGGCACGCGACCCGAGACGTTGCCGCCGGTCCACACCACGAGGCCGTAGCGGACGAGCTCTGCGTGCAGGGCTGCGACCTCTTCACGCACCCGGGCGATGGCCACCTCGGTCTTCACACCGCTCACGTAGCGGTCCTGCTCGGTGGCTTCGCCTGACACGGGGTCGACTCCTTCGTCTGGGTGCGGGATCGTCTGCTGCGATCGATGGTCACGCGATGTGACCGTTCACATGGCGATGATAGCCACATCGTCGGCGAGCACGCCAACATCGTCAGGTCACGGAATGATCACGGCATCCGATGGACCCGTCGATCGACGCTGCGTGCGCCCGGTCAGCGCCACGCAGGTGCGCCGGTCGATCCACGCACGATCAACTCGGGGGTGATCGGGGCTCTGCGCGCCGTCGTCGCCGGGTCCGACGGGCCAAGCAGCAGGTCGACGCACCGCCTGCCGAGCTCGGGAAAGTCCTGGCGGATCGTGGTCAGCGGCGGCCAGAAATGCGCGGCCTCGGGAATGTCGTCGAAGCCGATCACACTCACGTCGTGCGGCACCCGGAGCCCCGCATCGTGGACGGCGTGCACGAACCCGAGCGCCATCTGGTCGTTCGAGCAGAAGACCGCCGTGAAGTCGCGCATGCCGAGCATCTCGCGGCCGGCGTAGAACCCGAAGTCTGCCGTCCAGTCGCCGAGGATCGGCGCCGTCGTCGAGACGTCTCGCGCGCTCATCTCCTCGAGGAATCCGCGCATTCGCCCTTCCGCCTCGATCCAGTCCTGCGGCCCCGCCAGGTGGTAGATGTCACGGTGCCCGAGGTCGATCAGATGCCGCGTGGCCATGCGCGCACCGGCGATCTGGTCGACGTTGAGCACGTGGTCGACATCGAGGTCGGCGGACTGCAGCGTCACGTACGGGATGTCGATCGACTGCGCGGCCAGGGTCCGGATGACGCGGGCCTGCGGTGCGATGACCACGAGACCTTCGATCAATTGGGCCATCAGGTGCGCGAGCCCCTCGGGGATCGATTTCGGGTCGCGCGGATCGATGTTGGCGGTGCTGACCCAGTACCCGCGCTCCCGTGCCGCGGCCTCGATGGCTGCGATCGACGACGCCGGCCCGTACATCGAACTGGACGCCGCGAGGATGCCGATCGTCTGCGAGCGACTCGTCACGAGCACCCGTGCCGCGCGATTCGGTCGGTAGGCGAGCTGTTCCATCGCCTCGAGTACGCGCTGCTTCGTCTCTTCGCGGATGCTCGGGTGGTCGTTGAGCACGCGAGAGACGGTCTGATGCGACACGTCGGCGACGCGCGCGACATCGCGAATGCTGGGGCGTCGTCCGGAGACGTCTCCGCTCATCGATGAGGCTCACTTCGCACGTTCGCCGTGTGCACGGTCACACGGGGCTGTCCTGCGATTATGACGCAGGAACGACTCCGAGCGCGCCCCGGCAGACGCGGCGATGTGACTGTCACATGCGTCGGGCGGCATCCACCGCGCCGATCGCGGTCGTGCGACACTGTGCTCGTGCCCGACTTCGCCCGCTTCCTTCCGCTGAGTCAACGGTCGGACGACGACGAGTCCGGCCTGACGACAGACCGGCGTGCGCTCATCGCGCAGGTCGTCGCCGCTGCGCGCGTGCTGCCTGCCGGCGACCGCGAAGCCGTCGCCGCCGCGGCAGGCCGTGGCCGGACGACCGCCGAACTGCTGCGCGCGATGACGATACTGCTGCGCGCATCGGATGCTGCAGGCGTTCCGGTCTCGCTGTCGGATGCCGCGCTGGGCACGACCGCGATGCTCGCCTCTGCGCGGCTGCCGTTCGATCGGCGAGCCGTCGTCTCAGGGCACACCATCAGGGCGAGCGATACCGATTGGACACTGGGGCGCGGCCCGGCGCTCGAAGCGCCGGCGATCCAGATCGTGCGGTTCCTGCTCGGGGTCTCAGACGTCGCGCCTGTTCCCGCGACCGATGAGGCGTCAGGTCAGCGCGCCAAGCAGGCCGCTGATGAGCATGTACGCGCCGATGGCGCCGACGACCACCCAGATCGCGATCCGCGCGGGTGAGGTCGGCTCTTTGCCATCGGGTGCTGCCACGCCTCGAAGTCTACGTGCGCCCACCCGCGCGTCGCGCCGACATCCCCACCACGCACGTCATTCGGGCGTCAGCCGCAGAAGCCGCCCCGACCCGGCATCCTCCAGTACCCAGATGGCACCGTCGGCGTCTTCGGTGACGGCGCGGATGCGGGCGCCCATCGGCCAATCGACCACGATGCCCGCCGTCTCGCCCTCGAGATCGACGCGGATGAGCGACTCCCCCGACAGCGCGCCGATGACGGCGTCGCCCGTCCATCCCGCGAACAGGTCGCCGCGATAGATGTGCAGCGAACCGGGTGAAATGCTCGGATTCCACCACACGCTCGGCGCCACGAATCCGTCGCCGGCAGCGTGGTCGGGGATCTCGCCGCCGCCGTAGTGGCTGCCGTTCGACGCGAGCGGCCAGCCGTAATTGCCGCCCGCTTCGATGAGATTGAGCTCGTCGCCGCCCTGCGGTCCCATCTCGGTCGACCACAGCGTGCCGTCGGGCGCGAAGGCGATGCCGAGCGGATTGCGGTGCCCGTAGCTGTGGATCTGCGCCGTCACCCCGCCCTCGTCGTTCCAGGGGTTATCCGCCGCGGCCTCGCCGTCGAGGGTGAGCCGCACGATCGTGCCGAGGGTGTTGGAGCGGTCCTGCGCCGGGTCCATCTGCTGCCGATCCCCCGACGTGACGAACAGGTGCCGACCGTCGGGACTGAACGCGATGCGGTGACTGAAGTGCCCGTCGCCCGTCGTCTTGGGCTGCTGCCGCCAAATGACTTCGAGGCCCTGGAGCGCGGCGGCATCGCCGGCACGTTCGAGCACCGCGCGCCCGACGACAGCGCCCGTGCCGCCGTCGCCCGCTTCGACCCAACTGAGGTACACGACGCCGTCGGCCTCGAACGTCGGCGACGGCACGACATCGCCGAGGCCACCCTGCCCCGCCACGACGACCTCGGGCGCACCCGAGACGGACACGAGCGTCCCGGCATCCATGTCGCGCAGATGCAACGCGCCGGTGCGTTCGGTGATCAGCAGCGCACCGTCGGGCAGGAACGCCATCGCCCACGGATCGTCGAAGCGATCGATCTCTTCGACCGCAAACGATGTCGTGTCGGCAGGATCGGCGGTCGCCGATGCCGAAGGCTCCGGAACATCCGGACCCCGCGGCACGGGCTCCGCCTCGGTCGTGCACGCGGCGAGCGCGAACGCGGCGATCACCGCGACCGCACCCGCCCACGCACGTCGCATACGCCCATCCTCACGTGCATCCACTCGCTGCGGAACCCCCGATGCCATAGCGCGACGGCGAGCGCGAGACAACGGTGTTTCCGCACCGTTACGCACGTTCGGACAGACTGTCGGGCGCGCCGATTCGACGGGAGACTCCGTCCGGTGAACCCACGTGACCATTGCGCACCCCGACCCGGACGTATTGAATGGCCGACACGCATCACCCCAAGGCGACATGGTGAAGCAGAAGCGGAGTACGCGTGACGTCGGCACCCGAAACGACGATCGAACGGCCGTCCGGCCCAGACAGCACGGGCACGGTGGTCCTCACCGGCGTGACCAAGCGCTACGGCGACCAGACGGCCGTCGACGACCTCTCCCTCGAGATCGAAGCGGGTGAGTTCCTCTCGCTGCTCGGGCCGTCCGGCTGCGGCAAGACCACGACCCTGCGCATGATCGCCGGCTTCGAGCACCCGGATGCCGGTGACATCCGCATCTCGGGCACCAGCGTGCTCGGCACGCAGCCGTTCAAGCGCGACGTGAACACCGTCTTCCAGGCGTACGCGCTGTTTCCGCACATGTCCATCGCCGAGAACGTCGCGTACGGGCTGCAGCAGCGCCGCACACCGAAGTCGGAGGTGCGGGAGCGGGTCACCGCAGCCCTCGACATGGTGCAGATGCGCCGTTTCGCCGACCGCAAGCCCACGCAGCTCTCGGGCGGTCAGCAGCAGCGCGTCGCGCTCGCCCGAGCCCTCGTCAACCGCCCCTCGGTGCTGCTGCTCGACGAGCCGCTCGGCGCACTCGACCGGCAGCTGCGCGAAGAGATGCAGCTCGAGCTGAAGCTGCTGCAGGCGCGACTCGGGATCACCTTCGTGTTCGTCACGCACGATCAGGGCGAAGCGCTCTCGATGAGCGACCGGATCGCGATCATGCGCAGCGGCCGCATCGAACAGCTCGCCGATGCCGACACGGTCTACGCGCGCCCGGCATCCGCATACGTCGCCGCCTTCGTCGGCCAGCAGAACTTCTTCCGCGGCCCGCTCGCCGCGGGTGGCTCGGCGGTCGAATCGCCCCACGTCGTCGTCAAGGCGAACGCGCCGCTGGCCGCCGCGGGCAACGCCGAAGCAGCGGTCCGCCCCGAGAACGTGCGCGTGGAGCGCGCGGCATCCGACGCCACCACCGACGTCAACACCCCCGTCGGCGAACTGATCGGCATCTCGCACCTCGGCGAGACGATGCAGTACCTCGTACAACTCACCGGCCCCGCCGGCGAGGCGCAGAGCATCATCGCGCGCCGCCCCACACCCGAAGCGCTCGGGCTGTCGGTCGGCGACCGCGTCGTGTGCCGCTGGGCGCCCGAGCACGTCCTGCTGTTCCCCGCCGACACCGCCGCCGAAGCCGGCGGCTACGTCGCACCACCCACCGCGTGATCCCGAACCCGACCAGGAGGCACCGCATGTCCGAGTCCCGTACCCCCATCCGCATCATCGCGCCCTCCGCTTCGGTGCCGATCATCGCGAAAGAACTCTCGCGTCGCAGGCTCCTGAGCCTCGCGGCGGTCGCCGGCGGTACCGCACTGCTCGCCGCCTGCTCCACCGGCGGCGGTCAGACCGCCCCGTCCGCCGGGGCGACGGGAGGCGCACTCGAGAACGCCCTGTCGGTGTACACGTGGGGCGACTACGACTCCCCCGACGTCGTCTCGTCGTTCACCTCCGAGCTCGGCCCGAAGGTCACCCTCGACTCATACAGCTCGAACGAAGAGCTGATCGCGAAGCTCATCGCGGCCAAGGGCACGTCGGGCTACGACATCGTCGTGCCCACCGGCGTTTTCATTCCGCAGATGATCGAGAACGGCCTGCTGATGAAGTTCAACAAGGACCTGCTCCCGAACCTCGAGAACATGGACCCCACCGCACTCGGGCGCGCCTGGGACCCGAACAACGACTACTCGGTGTGCAAGGCGTGGGGCACGACCGGATTCGTCTACGACAAGAACATCATCACCCGCGAACTGGCGACGTGGGGCGACTTCTTCGACGCCGCCAAGAACGAGGCCAGCGGCAAGACGTCGATGTCGGACGACCCGGCCGGGATCATCGGCGCCTACTTCTGGGCCAACGACATGGACTGGAACACCGAGGATGCCGACGAGCTCGAGGCCTGCCGCAAGTTCCTCGTCGAGGAGATCGCCCCGCACATCTCGGCGTTCGACTCCTACCCCGGCACGAACGCGATCCCGCAGGGCACCCAGGTGCTCATGCAGGCGTGGAACGGAGACGCCCGACTCGGCCTACTCGAATCGAGCGAGCCCGAGCGCTGGCAGTGGGTGCTGCCCGGCCCCGTGACCGAACTGTGGATGGACAACTGGGCCATCGCGGAGGGCGCTCCGCACCCCGAGGCCGCGCACGCGTTCATCAACCACTCCATGACGCCCGAGAACCTCTACCTCAACCTCGACTACATCGGCTACAACGTCGGCGGCGCCGACATGGAAGGCGAAGCAGAGGCGAACGGGCTCGACCTGCCCGAGCTGATCTTCTTCAGCGACGAGCAGCTCGCCGCGATGCACGAGCAGGAACTCAACGACTCGCAGACCACGCGTGTGGCGATCTGGAACGAGATGAAGGCCGCTGCGGGTGCGTAGACGCTCCTTCGGAGCCGCTCTCGCCGTTCCGGCGTGGGTGTGGCTCGTCATCTTCTTCATCGTCCCGGTCGGGATGGTGGTGTACTTCAGCTTCGGCTACAAGCCGGGCATCTTCGGCACGCACGCCACCGATGTGCTGTCGTTCGACCGGTACGCCGAAGCGCTCACGCCCACCTTCTTCAGCGTGTTCCTGAACACGCTGTGGGTGGGCGTGCTGGGCACCATCCTGTGCTTCGCGATCGGCGCGCCGGTCGCGTACTGGATGGCGTTCAAGGTGCGTCCCGAACGTCGCGGACTGCTGATCGCGCTCGTGCTCGTGCCGTTCTGGACGAACTTCCTGGTACGCACCATCGGCTGGCAGGTGATCATCGCGCCCGAGGGGTGGCTTTCGACGCTGCTGCAGTCGATCGGGCTCGCGAACGGCCCGCTCGACCTGCTGTACACCCGCGAGGCTGTGCTGATCGGTGTCGTCTACAACTACCTGCCGCTCATGATCCTGCCGCTGTTCGTCGCGTTCGACCGGGTCGGCCCCGCCGTCCGCGAAGCGTCGAAGGACCTCGGCGCCGGGCGGCTGTCGACCCTGATGCGCGTGACGCTGCCGCTCTCGCGACCCGGCATCATCGCCGGCGTGCTGCTGGTGTTCATTCCGCTCATGGGTGACTACATCACCGCCACCGTGCTCGGCGGCGCGCGCGGCAACATGATCGGCCAGCTCGTCGCCAGCCAGTTCCAGACGGCGCAGAACTGGGCGCTCGGATCGGCGATGGCCGTCATCCTCATGCTCGTGATCGCGCTGACCATCGGCGTCGCCGCGCTCATCCTGTGGCTGGTGAGTCTGCCGTTCCGCGCCCGGCAGCGGCTCGTGCTCGGACAGGAGGCCTCCGCATGACGCAGACCGTCACCGAGGCGATCGCCCGCGAGCGCTCGACCACGAAGGTGCGCCGCACGTCGGGCCGTTCGTGGTCGGACGTCGCGCTGAACGTGTGGGGCGTCCTCGTGATGCTGTTCCTGTTCGCGCCGATCATCGTCATCGTCGTGTATTCGTTCAACACCGGCAGGCTCCTCGTGTCGTTCGACGGCTTCGGGCTCGACGCGTTCGCGACGATCCTCAATAAGCCGGCCGTGCAGAACGCGGTGCGCATCTCGCTCATCGTCGCCGTCATCTCGGCGATCATCGCCACCGTGCTGGGCACGCTCGCCGGTATCGCGATGGCACGCTTCCCCGGCAAATGGGTGGGCTGGTTCCTCGTCCTGCTACTGCTCGTGTCGGTCACACCCGAGATCGTCGACGCCGTCTCGCTGCTCCCCTGGTACGTCTTCCTCGGTCAAGACATGGGCATCACCGCGTTCAACGACGGCATCGTGCGCCTGTCGATCGGTTCGTCGCTGTTCGCGACGGCCGTCGTGTCGTACATCGTGCGGGCACGCCTGGTCGGGCAGGAGGCGAACCTCGAAGAGGCATCCGCCGACCTCTACGCCCGCCCGCTGAAGACGTTCTTCAAGGTGACGCTGCCGCTGGCGATGCCCGCCGTGCTGGCCGGCTTCTTGCTGGCGTTCACGCTGAGCCTCGACAACACGATCATCGCCGCGTTCGTGCAGGTCTCAGGCACGACCCCGTGGCCGGTGTACGTGCTGAGCGCCGTGCGCTCGGGCCTGCGCCCCGAGATCGCCGCGGTGTCGACCGTCATGCTGCTGCTGACGCTCGTGGCGCTCGCGATCGTCGCACTCGTGCTGCGCCGCGCCGGCGACTCGGCGACGCAGATCGCCCGCACCATGACCGGCGGCTGATCGTGACGCACGCGGAGCTGGTGTTCACGGGCGGGGCGGTGTTCACGGCCGACACGGTGCGGTCGCGGGCGTCGGCGGTGGCGGTCAGCGGTGGACGGATCGTCGCGGTGGGCGGCGATGAGGTGCGTGAGCTCATCGGGCCGCGCACAGAGGTCGTCGACCTGGCCGGGCGGATGCTGGTGCCCGGCTTCCAGGACGCGCACGTGCACCCGGTGTGGGGCGGTCTCGATATGCTCCGGTGCGACCTGGCTGAGCTTTCGACAGCGCCCGAATACCTCGAGGCGATCGGCGCGTACGCCGCCTCGCACCCCGATGACGAGTGGATCCTCGGGGGTGGCTGGCAGATGTCGGCATTCCCGGGCGGCACGCCCACGGCATCCGCGTTGGATGCCGTCACCGGCGACCGTCCGGCATTCTTTCCGAACCGCGACGGACACGGTGCCTGGGTGAACTCGGCCGCCCTGCGGCTGGCGGGCATCGACCGCGACACCCCCGATCCGGCCGACGGACGCATCGAGCGCGACGCCGACGGCACGCCGAGCGGCACCCTGCACGAGGGTGCGATGTCGCTCGTGAACCGCCTGCTGCCCGAAGAACCACTGGAGCGCCTCACCGAAGCGCTCCTCGTCGGGCAGCGCTACCTGCACTCCTTCGGCATCACGGCCTGGCAGGACGCGATCGTCGGCGCATACGGGGATGCCGGCGACCCCGGCCCCGCCTACCTGAAGGCAGCCGCCGACGGCACGCTCACCGCCCGCGTCGTCGGCGCGATCTGGTGGGACCGCACGCAGGGGCTGGAGCAGATCCCGTCGCTTCTGGAGCGTCGCGACCGCTACCGCGGCGGACGGTTCGCGGCGACCTCGATCAAGGTCATGCAGGACGGCGTGGCCGAGAACTTCACGGCATCCATGCTCGAGCCCTACTGCGACGGGCACGGCCACCCCACCGACAACAGCGGCATCTCGTTCGTGCCGCCCGAGATCCTGAACGAGGCGGTGCCGCTGCTGGATGCCGAAGGCTTTCAGGTGCACTTCCACGCGATCGGCGACCGCGCCGTGCGCGAGTGCCTCGACGCCGTCGAGCACGCGATCGCCCGCAACGGGCGCGGCGACAATCGCCACCACATCGCGCACATCCAGGTGGTGCATCCCGAGGACATCCCGCGCTTCCGCACGCTGGGGGTCGCTGCGAACATGCAGTCGCTGTGGGCGACGCTCGAGCCGCAGATGGTCGAACTCACGTTGCCGTTCCTCGGGTCGCCGCGGGATGCCTGGCAGTACCCGTTCGGCGACCTGCTGCGCTCGGGCGCGGTGCTCGCGGCCGGAAGCGACTGGTCGGTGAGCTCGCCCGATCCGATGGCCGCGATCCACACCGCCGTCAACCGACAGGCCGCGCCCGGTCACGAGGAGGGCGACTACGAGCCGTTCCTGCCCGAGCAGGCGATCGACCTGGCGACCTCCCTCACCGCCTACACCGCCGGCTCTGCGTGGGTGAACCACCTCGACGAGTCGACCGGCACGATCGAGGTCGGCAAGTACGCCGACCTCGCCCTGCTGGACCGCGACCCGTTCGCCGGCCCCGCCGACGAGATCGGCGCGACCCGCGTGCTGCAGACCTTCGTCGAAGGCGAGCGCGTCTACGCCGCCGACGACGCCTGACCGCGACGCGCCGAACCGTCCGCATCCACCCTCGAACTCCGCACACTGTCGCGAACTCCGCAGAATCCGACGAGAATCCTGCGGAGAAGGCGTCAAACTGCGGAGTACCCGCCGACGCCGACACCCAACAGAAGGAAGTGATACCCGTGGGAACCACCGTCTTCGAGAGACGTGTGCCCTCGGCATCCGTCATCGACGAGTCGTTCACGAACACCCGTGAGGGCGCGTTCTGGATCGACGACCTGCCCGCCGACCTCCGACCCGACCGGCCGTCGCTGCGCGGTACGACCAGCGCCGACCTCGTCATCGTCGGCGGCGGGTACACCGGCCTGTGGACCGCACTGCTCGCCAAGGAGCGCGACCCCGGCAGGCGCATTGTACTGCTGGAGGCGAACCGCGTCGGATGGGCGGCCTCGGGCCGCAACGGCGGATTCTGCGAATCGAGCCTCACCCACGGCGACGAGAACGGGCAGAACCGCTGGCCGGGCGAAATGCCGACGCTGCACCGCCTGGGGCTCGAGAACCTCGACGAGATCGAGGCGTCGGAGGCGCAGTTCGGCATGGATTTCCACTTCGAGCGCACCGGGCAGCTCGCGCCGGCGATCGAACCGCACCAGTTGGAGTGGCTCGACGAGTGGCGTGCCGAGGCCGCCGACGACCCGCACGTCGTCTACCTCGATGAGGCTGCGGTGCAGGCATCCGTCGCCTCGCCGACCTACCTCGCCGCGATGTGGGAGCAGCGCACCTGCGGGCTCGTGCATCCGGCCCGCATGGCAGCCGAGCTCGCCCGCGTGGCCGAGGAGCGCGGCGTCGAGATCTTCGAGCGGTCGCGCGTCGCGGCCATGGAGACCCGCGGCGGGCGCGTCTCGCTCATGACGGCGTCGGGACGGGTGGATGCCGAGCAGGCCGTGCTCGCCACGAACGTGTTTCCGTCGCTGCTCAAGCGCAACCGCCTCATGACGGTGCCGGTGTACGACTACGCGCTCATGACCGAGCCGCTCACGGGCGACCAGCTCGCCTCGATCGGCTGGGCGGACAGGCAGGGCATCGGCGACATGGCCAACCAGTTCCACTACTACCGGCTCAGCCGCGACAACCGCATCCTGTTCGGCGGGTACGACGCGCTCTACCACTATGGGCGCCGCGTCGACCCGGCGTACGAGCACCGCCCCGACGTGTGGCGCAAGCTCGCGAGTCATTTCTTCACGACCTTCCCGCAGTTGGAGGGCCTGCGCTTCTCGCACCAGTGGGCCGGGGCGATCGACACGTCCACCCAGTTCACGGCGTTCTTCGGCACGGCCCGCGGTGGCCGCGTCGCCTACGCCGCCGGATTCACAGGCCTCGGCGTCGGGTCGACCCGCTTCGCCGGCAACGTCATGCTCGACCTGCTGGCGGGCACGAAGAACGAGCGGACCGAGCTCGAGATGGTGCGAAAGCGCCCGCTGCCATTCCCACCAGAGCCGGCCGCGGCGATCGGTATCAACGCGACACGGTGGTCGCTCGACCGCGCCGACCACAACGGCGGTCGCCGCAACCTGCTGCTGAAGACCCTCGACGCCCTCGGCCTAGGATTCGACTCATGACCGAACTCGATCCCGGCCGCGTCGTCTCCGCCCTCACCGTCGAGGTGCCCCTCGAGCCCGTCACAGCCGCGCAGGTCGTCGCCGGCACCCCCGCGACCGGTTCGGTCGACCTCGAAGAAGACCTCGGCATCGGCGTGTGGGAGATGACCCCCGGCGCCATGCGCGACACCGAGATCGAGGAGGTGTTCGTCGTCGTCGCAGGCTCCGCCACGGTCGAGTTCGTCGACCCGAAGCTCCCCACGATCGAGCTCGCCCCCGGCGCCGTCGTCTCGCTCGAAGCCGGCATGAAGACGGTGTGGACCGTCCGCGAAACCCTTCGCAAGGTGTATCTGGTCTGACACCGACCTGAGAAACCACTCTTGCCCGAGAAACTACGCCAGCAGCGGCTTCTCGGCGCGGAATTGGTTTCTCGGACCGGATGTCACACTCCGGGCGCGGGCGGTGTCTTCCTGGTGAACCCCGATCGAGGAGGAACCATGGCCCGCATTTCGCTCACCCCACGACCATCGCTGTCGAACCGGCTGTTCAGATGGGTCTCGCGCCGCGTCAACAAGGCTGAGCTCGACCCTGTGGCGGCGGTGGCGCACAACGGCCGCGTCATGTGGTCGTACGGATTCTTCGAGTTGGGCCTGCGCGGCTGGCGCGCGCTCGACCCGCAGCTGAAGGTGCTCGCCGTCATGGGCAGCGCCCATCGCATCGGATGCTCGTGGTGCACCGACTTCGGCTACTGGTCGGCGCACGCTGAAGGGATGCCGGTCGAACTCCTCGAAGCCGTCCCCCGGTGGCGCGAGAGCGACGTGTTCACCCCGACGCAGCGGCGGGTGCTCGAGTTCGCCGAGCTCGTCAGCGGCGAGGTGCAGGACGTGCCCGACGGGCTCGTGGCGCACCTGCGCGAAGAACTCGGCGAGCCTGCGCTGGTGGAATTGGCCATGATGGTTGCTGTGGAGAACCAGCGATCCCGGTTCAACAGCGCACTGGGACTCACCAGCCAAGGCTTCAAGGCTCAATGCGCGCTGCCGGCACGAAGCGGAGCGCGATGACGACGTTCGACGACGAACGGCCGCGGCTGCTCGGCATCGCGTACCGGCTGCTCGGCAGTTTCGCCGACGCCGAAGACGTCGTGCAGGAGACCTGGATCGCGTGGAACGAGGTGGGTGCCGCATCCGTCGACAATCCGGCCGCCTACCTCGCGAAGGCGGTGACCCACCGCGCCCTCAACCGCATCCGCACCCTGGCACGCAGGCGTGAGGACTACATCGGCGACTGGCTGCCCGAACCGGTCTCCAGCGCGCGACTGCCCGATGAGGCGGCGGAGATCGCCGACTCGGTGTCGTTCGCGATGCTCGTCATGCTCGAACGGCTCTCCCCGCTCGAGCGCGCCGCGTTCATCCTGCGCGACGTGTTCGACGTGTCGACGGCCGACGTGGCTGACACGCTCGAACGCTCGCCCGAGGCGGTGCGAAAGCTCGTCTCCCGCGCGCGGTCGCGCCTGAAGGACGACCCGCCCGACGATGCCGATACCGCCTCGCACACTCGCACATCGCTCGCGTTCGCCGACGCCGTGCAGCGCGGCGACGTGGAGGCGGCGCTCGCACTGCTGTCGCCGACGGTGGAGTTCATCGCCGACAGCGGCGGGCGGGCGCGCGCGTCGCGACGCCCGATCGTCGGGGCCGACAATGTACTGCGGTTCCTGCTAGGGGCGCTCACGAAGTGGCAGGTCGATGCGATCAACGCGGTCGACGTCAACCGGCGGACGGCGCTGCTGGTGCTGTCGGCATCCGACGGTGACGGCATCTACCAGGTCGCCGTGCGCGACGGCCTGATCGAGCGCATCTGGGCGACCCGCAACCCCGACAAACTCTCCGCCGTCAGCGGCCCCTGACCCGCGAACCCACAGACTTTCGACGAACCCACACGTTCTCTGCGCGCAAAGTATGTGGGTTGGCGAAAACTGTGTGGGTTCGCGGACGAGGCGAGGCGCCTCACCGGGCAGAGCTGCGCCGCACGAGCAGGGCGAGGTGGAGGGCCGCCTGCACTTCGCCGTCGTCGAGGTCGGCATCCAACAGCTCTTGGATGAGTGCGATGCGCTGGTAGAACACCGAACGCGACAGATGTGAGGCGGATGCCGCCGCCGTGCGGTTGCCCGGGTGGGAGAGCATTGCCCCCAGCACATCGAGCAGGTCGCCGTGGCGGGTCATGTCGTACTCGATGAGCGGTGCGAGCATCCGTTCGCCGTGCTGCAGGACGCGGTGGTCGTCGCGCAACGCTGAGACGAGCCGCGCGAGCGGCCGTTCGTCGACCCGCCGGATGTGCGGTCCGCGAGCTGCCACGGGGCGCACCGCACGGGCAAGATCTGCGGCCTCCTGCACGGAACGCAGACCCGCTTCGAGCCCGACGCCGGCGGCGCCGATCGAGAGCACGAGCCGATCGGCGACGGGGGTGAGCGCCGATGCGAAGCGGCGCGCCGTCGCATCGTCGAAGGGGACGCGTGCCGGCAGGGAGAGCAGGATCGCCGTGTTCGGGCCGCCTGCCGTGAGCGCACGGCCACCGAGCTCGGCCGCCGCGACATCCGCCGTCTCGGGACGCACATCGACTCCCGAGGCGACGAGCCCGTAGAGCTGGGCACTGTCGACGGGCATGCCTGCCGCCTCGACGCGCGCGGTGGCGCCGCCGGCCGTCGACCACCGGCCGGCGAGCAGCTCGTCGAGCAGTCGGCGCCTGCCGATCAGCGCCCATTCGTCGCCGTCGGTGTCGGTGAGTCTGCCCAGAGCGAGCGCGATCGCGCCCTGTTCGAGCACACCGGCACGACCGGCAGGGTGTGGCGGGCCCGGCAACGCGACCAGGTACCCCCACCGGATGCCGCGTGCCTCGACCGGCACGATGAGCCAGTCCTCGGCAGATGCGGCGCCGTCACGATGGGCGATGCGCGATCGCACCTCCCACCGGGTGAGGACCTCTTCTTCAACGCTCGGGGCGACATCGGCGACGACGACTTCGTGGGCGAGGTTCTCGAGCACGACGGCAGCGCCGAGCGTCTGGGCGAGCTGGTGCACGATGAAGTCGGCCGGTGAGCCGCGCAGCGCCAGCGCCGTGAACCGGGCGCGCACGTCGTCGCGGGCACGCAGGGCTGCCGTCTGCTCGGCGATGATGCGACGGTGCACCGCCTCGGTGATGGTCACGAACTTCACTTCGCGGTGCAGCGCGACCAGCGGCAGTCCGCCGGCGCGCGCCGCGTCGATGAGCACCGCCGGCATGTAGCGGTAGTGGGTGCCGAGTTCGACAACGAGGCAGGCGAGGCCCGCCGTGACGAGCCCGTCGACGAACGCGCGCAACTCGTCGGGCTGCTCGGGCCAGCCCGATCCTGTCGACAACAGCAACTCGCCGCCGTCGAGCAGACGGGCGACCCCGGCGCTGTCGGAGACGTGCACCCAGCGCACGCGCGCATCGAGCCCGGACTCGCCCGCGAGCAGTTGCGGATGCCCCGCCACGACGGCATCGAGACCGATGATCTCGCGCACCGTCGGCGAACTCTCGTGCGTACCCGGACGATCCGTATGGATCGACGGTTCTTCGCGACGTTCAGCCACTCGGCCACCCACTTCTGCTCTGACACACTGGGACGCGAACAGCCTAGCGAGCGCCGGTCGATCTGTCCGGATCGGGCCCTCGCAGTCGCCCCGAAGACCCCCACAGGAGCATCCATGGCCCTCATTCGCCACCACATCGCGGGCGCCGAGTCCGGTTCGGCCGAGCGCACCGGCAAGGTGTACGACCCCGCGACCGGCGTCGTGCAGCACGAGGTCGCGTTCGCGTCGAAGGACGAGACGGATGCCGCCATCGCCGCCGCCGCAGCAGCCCTCCCGGCGTGGCGCGCGACGAGCCTGATCAAGCGTGCCGACGTGTTCTTCCGACTGCGCCAGCTGCTCGTGGAGCGCGCCGACGACCTCGCCGCCATCATCACGAGTGAGCACGGCAAGGTGCTCTCCGACGCGAAGGGCGAGATCAGCCGCGGCATCGAGAACGTCGAGTTCGCCGCCGGCCTCGTGCACCTGCTGAAGGGTGAGCGCGCCGAGCAGGTCTCGCGCGGCGTCGACGTGCACTCCGTCAAGCAGCCCGTCGGCGTCGTCGGCTGCATCACCCCGTTCAACTTCCCGGTGATGGTGCCGCTGTGGATGACGGCATCCGCCATCGCGTGCGGCAACACCGTCGTGCTCAAGCCCAGCGAGAAGGACCCGTCGGCGGCCCTGTTCCTCGCGCAGCTCTACGAAGAGGCAGGCCTGCCCGCGGGTGTGCTCAACGTGGTGCAGGGCGACAAGGTCGCCGTCGACGCGATCCTCGACTCCCCCACCGTGCGGGCCGTGAGCTTCGTCGGCTCCACCCCGATCGCGAAGTCGATCTACACGCGCGCAGCCGACCACGGCAAGCGCGTGCAGGCCCTCGGAGGCGCGAAGAACCACATGGTCGTCATGCCCGACGCCGACCTCGACGCCGCCGCCGACGCCGCCGTCTCGGCTGCCTACGGCTCCGCCGGCGAGCGCTGCATGGCCGTCTCTGTGCTGGTCGCGGTCGGCGATGAGACCGCCGACGCCCTCGTCTCGAAGGTCGCCGAGCGCATCGCCGGCCTCACGATCGGCGCCGGCACGGATGCCGCGAGCGAGATGGGTCCGCTCATCACCGGCGAGCACCGCGACAAGGTGGCCTCGTACGTCACCGGCGCCGCCGCCGAGGGTGCGACGGTCGTCGTCGACGGCACGACGCAGTCCTTCGACGGAGACGGCTTCTTCATCGGCGTCTCGCTCGTCGACCACGTGAAGCCCGGCATGAAGGTGTACGACGACGAGATCTTCGGTCCGGTGCTGTCGGTCGCCCGCGTCGCCGACTACGACGAGGCCGTCGCGCTCGTCAACGACTCGCCGTTCGCCAACGGCACGGCCGTCTTCACCCGTGACGGCGGCACGGCCCGCCAGTTCGAGTTCGACATCGAGGTCGGCATGGTCGGCATCAATGTGCCGATCCCGGTGCCGGTCGGTGCGTTCTCGTTCGGCGGCTGGAAGAACTCGCTGTTCGGCGACTCGCACATCTACGGCCCCGAATCGATCCACTTCTACACCCGCAGCAAGGTCGTCACCACTCGCTGGCCCGAACCGTCCGAGAGCCAGATCAGCCTCGGCTTCCCCAGCAACCACTGACGGTTTCGCACCACCGGAAGAAGGACACCATGACCACCGTCTCCCCCACCGTCGACCTCGACGCCGACGCGCGCGTGCGCGCCGATGACCGCGGGCACGTCTTCCACTCGTGGAGCGCACAGGCCCTCATCGATCCGTTGCCGGTCGCGGGCGGTGACGGCGCGATGTTCTGGGACTACGCCGGAAACACCTACCTCGACTTCTCGTCGCAACTGGTGAACCTGAACCTCGGGCACCAGCATCCCGATCTCGTCGCGGCGATCCAGGAGCAGGCGGGGCGGCTGGCGACGATCCAGCCGTCGATGGCGAATGACGTGCGCGGCGAGCTTGCCCGACTGATCTCCGAGGTGGCGCCCGACGGGTTCTCAAAGGTGTTCTTCACGAACGGTGGCGCCGACGCGAACGAGAACGCGGTGCGCATGGCACGGCTGGTCACCGGCAAGCGCAAGGTGCTGTCGATGTACCGCAGCTACCACGGCAACACCTCCACGGCGATCACGCTGACCGGTGACCCCCGCCGCTGGCCGAACGAGCCCGGCGACGGTTCGGTCGCGCACTTCTTCGGCCCCTACCCGTACCGCTCGCCGTTCCACGCCTCGAGCCCTGAGGAGGAGACGGCTCGCGCGCTGGAGCACCTCGAGCAGACGATCATCCTGGAGGGCGCGTCGACGATCGGCGCGATCATCCTCGAGACCGTCGTCGGCACCAACGGCGTCCTCATCCCGCCGCCCGGCTACCTGCCGGGTGTGCGCGCCCTGTGCGACAAGTACGGCATCCTCTACATCGCCGACGAGGTCATGGTCGGTTTCGGCCGCATCGGGGAATGGTTCGCGATCGACGCGTTCGACGTCGTGCCCGACCTCATCACCTTCGCGAAGGGCGTGAACTCGGGGTACGTGCCGCTGGGCGGCGTCGTCATCTCGGATGCCGTGGCGAGCCACTTCGACACCGTCTCCTTCCCCGGCGGCCTCACCTATTCGGGCCACCCGCTCGCGTGCGCCGCGGGCGTGGCGACGTTCGAGGTATTCCGTCGCGACGGCATCCTGGAGCGTGTGCGCGACCTCGGCGAGCGGGTCGTCGGCCCGCGCCTGCGTGAGCTGGCGCAGCGTCACCCGTCGGTCGGTGAGGTGCGCGGGCGCGGACTGTTCTGGGCGATCGAGCTCGTGCGCGACCAGCAGACGCGTGAGCCGCTCGTGCCGTTCAACGCCGCCGGCGCCGATGCCGCCCCGGTCGCCGCCGTCGCCGCCGCGTGCAAGAAGGCGGGGCTGTGGCCGTTCACGCACTTCAACCGCGTGCACGTCGCACCGCCGCTCGTGATCAGCGAGGACGACCTGGTGCGCGGGCTTGACATCATCGACCGGGTGCTCGACGAGGCCGACGCCGCCCTGTAGACACGAGACGGACCCACGTCCGCATCCGCTCTCACCGAGGAGGACGACATGACCACCCTGCACAACGTCATCGACGGGGCGCTGTCGCCGTCGTCGGGCGAGCTGATGGACCTCATCGACCCGGTCACCGAGGAAGTGTACGGGCGGGCGCCGATCTCCACCGCCGACGAGGTGGATGCCGCGTTCGCCGCGGCCGAGCGAGCCTTCCCCGCGTGGCGCGAGACGACGCCGGCGCAGCGGCAGCTCATGCTGTTCCGCCTCGCCGACGCCCTGGAAGACGCGGCGGAGGAATTCGCTGACCTCGAATCGCAGGACACCGGCAAGCCGCGGGCGAGCCTCGTCGCCGACGAGATCGACCAGTCGGTCGACCAGCTGCGGTTCTTCGCGGGTGCCGCCCGTGACCTCGACGGGCGGGCCGCCGCGGAGTACGCCGAGGGGTTCACGTCGTTCGTGCGGCGCGAGCCGATCGGCGTCGTCGCGCAGGTGACGCCGTGGAACTATCCGCTGAACATGGCGATCTGGAAGATCGCTCCCGCCCTCGCGGCGGGCAACACGATCGTGCTGAAGCCGAGCGAGACGACCCCGCAGACGACGGTGCGTCTGGCCGAGCTCGCCTCGCACATCCTCCCGCCCGGTGTCTTCAACGTCGTCCTCGGTGACCGCTCGACCGGCCAGCTGCTGATCGAGCACCCGACCCCTCAGCTCGTCGCGATCACCGGGTCGGTACGCGCCGGCATGGCGGTCGCCGAGGCCGCGTCGAAGCAGCTCAAGCGGGTGCACCTCGAACTCGGCGGCAAGGCGCCGGCGATCGTGTTCGACGACGCCGACCTCGACGCCGTCGTCCCCGGCATCGTGGAGGCCGCGTACTTCAACGCCGGGCAGGACTGCACCGCCGCGACCCGCGTGCTCGTGCACCGCTCAGTGCACGACGAGCTCGTCAGCCGCCTCGTCGCGCACACCGAGGCGCACGCGAAGACGGGAGCACCGCACGAGGATGGCGTCTTCTTCGGGCCCGTCAACAACGCCGACCAACTGGCCCGGGTGCAGGGATTCATCGACCGACTGCCCGCGCACGCGACCGTCGCGACCGGCGGCGCCCGCGTCGGCGACCGCGGCTTCTTCTTCGCACCGACGATCGTCACCGGCGTGAACCAGGACGATGAGGTCGTCCAGCAGGAGGTCTTCGGCCCGGTGCTGACGGTGCAGCCGTTCGACACCGACGAAGAGGCCCTCGCGCTCGCCAACGGCGTACCGTACGCCCTGGCATCCTCGATCTGGACCCGCGACCACGGCCGCGCGATGCGCTTCAGCCGCGACCTCGACTTCGGGTGCGTGTGGATCAACGCGCACATCCCGTTCGTCTCCGACATGCCGCACGGCGGGTTCAAGCACTCGGGCTACGGCAAAGACCTCTCGGTCTACGGCTTCGAGGACTACACGCGCATCAAGCACGTCATGTCGAGCCTCGCGTGACGCGCAACGGCGAGGTCTCGTTCTGGTGGCGGCAGGTCGGGGTCGCACCGGCCAGGGCGCCACTGCCGGGTGACCTCGACGTCGACGTCTGCATCGTCGGCGCCGGCTACACCGGGCTGTGGACGGCGTATTACCTGAAGACGCTGCAGCCCGACCTCCGCATCGCGGTGGTCGAACAGCGCTTCGCCGGGTTCGGCGCGTCGGGCCGCAACGGCGGCTGGCTCGTGAACTCGGTCACCGGCGGCCGCGGTCAGTACGTCAAGACGCACGGGCGGGATGCCGCGATCGCGCAGCAGGTCGCGATGAACGACACCGTCGACGAGGTGATCCGGGTGGCGGATGCCGAGGGCATCGACGCCGATATCCGCAAGGGCGGTGAGCTCGTCGTCGCCCGCAACGCCGCCCAGTGGGCGCGCACGCGGGCCGACGCCCGCGCCGAGCAGACCTGGCCGCACACCGACGTCGAACTGTGGGATGCCGCAGGGCTCGGCGAGCGGCTGCAGATCGCCGGGGCGCTGGGCGGGGCGTGGCACCCGCACGGGGCCCGCATCCACCCCGCCAAGCTCGTGCGGGGGCTCGCCGAGACCGTCGAAGGCCTCGGCGTGACGATCTACGAAGACACCCGGGTCGACGCGATCGAGCCGGGTCGCGCGGTGACCGATCGCGGCACGGTGCGGGCGGATGCCGTCATCCGCGCGACCGAGGGCTTCACCGCCGATCTCGCCGGCGAGCACCGCACGTGGCTGCCCATGAACTCGTCGATGATCGTCACCGACCCGCTGCCGGCATCCTTCTGGCAGGCCGTCGGCTGGGCGGATGCCGCGACCCTCGGCGACGCTGCGCACGTCTACATGTATGCACAGCGCACAGCCGACGACCGCATCGCGTTCGGCGGACGGGGTGTGCCATACCGGTACGGGTCACGGGTCGACACCGACGGCCGCACGCAGCAGCGCACGATCGCCTCGCTCACGGCGCTCCTGCGCGACTTCTTTCCCGCAGCGGCCGACGTGCCGATCGCGCACGCGTGGTCGGGGGTGCTCGGTGTGCCCCGCGACTGGTCACCGTCGGTGCGGTTCGACCCGGCATCCGGCCTGGGCTCGGCCGGCGGCTACGTCGGCACCGGGGTCGCGACAACGAACCTCGCCGGCCGCACGCTTGCCGACCTCGTGCTGCGCCGCGACACCGACCTCGTGCGCCTGCCGTGGGTCGGACACCGCGCCCGCCGCTGGGAGGTGGAGCCGCTGCGCTGGCTCGCGACCCACGGGCTCTACACCGCCTACGGTATCGCCGACCGCATCGAGGCCCGCGGCGGCGAGCGCACCTCGTGGATCGCGCACGCCGCGAACGTCGTCGCCGGCCGCTGACCGGCGCAGCGTTTCGTCTCGTTGCTGCGCTCCTCGCTCGACGACCGGAGCACGCCGCTCTCGGTCGTTGAGCGAGCGCAGCGAGACGAAACGTCAGCGCAGGAGTGTGACGGTGACTCCGAGACTCGGAGCGCGCGAGAGTCGCGCGTCAGAGGTGAGCAGGTCAGCGGCGAGCGCGTGCGCCGCTGCGACATAGAAGCCGTCACTGATCCGGATCGCCTCCCGCGACCGCCATGCCGCCCCCGCCAGCCCCACATGGTCCACGCGTCGGATCGGCGCATCGTGGAGCCGGGCGAGCCCCCGCTCCGCTTCTTCGAGCGAGATCGCCGACGTCCGCGCGAGACGCCAGAGCGCCGACGTCACCTCCAGATCGAGGATCGCGGGCGCCCAGAGCTCATGCCCCGAAAGTGCGCGGAGGGCCGCGTCCTGCCGATCCGTCGGCAACACCGCGTCGAGGAACGCACTCGCATCGACGACCCGCCTGCTCATGCGTTCGGGTCGTACTCGACTCGCACGCCATCGAGCGCACCGACGACGTCGATCGGACGCCCCTGACCGGCAGCCCGGGCGGATGCCGCCCAGTCCTCCACGAGCGGGCGCGCGAGGTCGTCGCGCAGCACACGCGTCACGTACTCGGACATCGACATGCCCAGCCGTTGCGCTCGCTCGCCGAGCCTGGCGTGCAGCTCGTCGGGAAGGTTCCTCACCTGCAGCGTGCTCATATCATGACAATAGCTTGCAGTTCTCATGCGCGGAACGGAGCCTTCGGTCGCGCTGCAGGGCATGGGGAGCACTCCCCATGTTCATTCCGCCGACATGCATCTACGGTCGATCCAAAGGGGGGTCGCGCCATGGGAATGATGTTGCCGAACGAGCTCATCTGGGTGATGGAGAAGCTCGGGTTCGAGTGGCCCGACATCGACGAGGACGAAGTCCGCAAGGCGGCCGTGCTCGTGCGCAACTACGGCAACGACCTCGAGAGCGTCATCCAGGCGGTCGACCGGGTCGTCAACAACGATCTCGCGAACGCGATGCGCGGCAAGACCGGCCCCGCGACCGTCGCCGCTTGGAACGCGAACCGGTCGACCAACCTGCAGAAACTGATCGACATCATGCCCCCGGCCTCGACGGCGATGGATGTCGGTGCGGATGTCATCTTCGGCCTGAAGATCAAGGTCATCGCCGACGTCACGAGCACCCTGATCACGCTTGTCGCGATGCTGACCAACCCGTTCACGGCGGCAGGCGCGGGTCCGATGTTGCTCATCAAGAAGAAGCTGCTCAACGCCGCCGTCGACATCGTCGTCGAACAGCTGATCATCCAGATCGCCCCGATGGTCATCGAACCGATGGCCGAGCAGCTTCCTGCCGTGCTCGACGCGATCTTGGATGCACCGGTCGTCGAGAACACCGTCGGCGACACCGACGAGTTCTACGCGGATCTGCAAGCGCTCGACGACGCCCAAGCCTCGCTGGGCATCCACGGTGCAGACATCCAAACCCTGACGTCGACGTTCGTCGCCGACGTCGCCGCCCTCGACTTCGGAGGGGACGCCTGATGACGACCGCCGGACGCATCCTCAAGGATGGACTGGAAGCGATTCGCAAGAGCGCCGACGACATGAACGTGCGGCTCCCGGACGGGGTCGCCAAGAAGATCGACAACCATGTCGTGACCTCGCGCCAGGGTGTGCACAGTCTCGATGAGTTCAACGACGCCCCGAACACACCGAACGCCCCCAACACGCCGAACAACCCCGGCCAGAACCCGCCGATCGACCCGAGCCGCAATCCGCCGATCGACCCGAGCCGCAATCCGGATTGGCTCAACGATCGCCTCGCCGATACCGACCTGCCGTTCTGGCGCAGGCGCATGGCCGAGGGCGACCAGTTCAACTACCAGAACCACCACCGGTACCCGCAGAACGAGGTCACCCTCGCGAACGGCAAACGAGTGGACTCGTACGACCCGGGCGAGGCGATCGTCTCGCGCAAGAACACGCAGCTTGACGATGTTCGCCCGGAGACCGCGATCAACTACATCAACGAAGTGCTGAACAAGTACGCCCCCGGTACGAAGATCAACGACACCGAGGTGCTCGACGGCACCCCGATCCTCGAGGTGCCCGTCCAGAACTCGCCTGTGTCGCAGACGATCATCGATCATGCGAACAGCAAGGATCCCCGGGTCGTGATCCGAGACGTCCTCGGCAACGTGTACAACTGAGAGTGTCATGACTGAGCGATACATCTACACGGACAAGGTCGGTGCTGGGCCGGAGCATCCCGCGAAGCGCTGGGGGCTGTTCACCGAAGAGTTGTCGCCGGAGGAGGCGATGCAGCGGTATGCGCTTCCGGTTTCACGACGTGACGACTGGTTCGGAATCGTCCGAACTGTCGACGACGAAGCTCCGTCTGCGTACCTCCAAATGTGCCCTCAGGCGAACGGGGTGGTGCTGCACACGCTCGACCGGAACGGCAGCGTGGCTGCGTCGTACTCGTGGGGCGCGTACGCGACCGGCGATGATGCCGACGCGGGCGAAGGCGCACCTCGACTCTTCTTGAACCAGATCGTCTGGTACGTCTATCCCGAGGCTGATCGCTTTTTGGATCGATTCGAGTCTCTGGGCAACGTGCGCATGGAGTTCACGCCGCAGGGGTACGGCAAAGAAGTCCGCACCACCAAGCGCGGTCCCGGCGAGCCCGCGTCGACCGAGGAGCGGGAGTACAACGACGTCGACGTGTCGGTGAACTGGTTCGCGGTGCCCGCCTTCGGACAGTGGGATCCGTTCTTCAACCCCACACCCGACGAAGAGTGACGTCGCGGCCCAGCGATCCGACGACTGACCTTGTCCGAGCGCTGATCGAGCACATGCGCGGAGCGGCAGAGGGCTGGCGCACGCTGTCGATCGTCGTGGAGTTGCGCGACGGCCGTGTGGGCAACACGTTCGGCTACACCTACTCGCCCGACGGTGCGGTTTCGGCCGTCGCCTCCCGCCCCTCCGGCATCCTGCCTGCAGTACAGGCGTACCTGGCAGACAAGTACACGCCGGATCAGAAGCTGCCGCTCAAGCTGCTTGTGCAGTTCAATCGTGACTCCGGACAGTTCGAGATCACCTATGAAGATGCGGATGCCACGCGCTGGAAGGTGACTCCCGAGAACATCGACACGGTGAGCGACGAGCTTCGACCCGCGTTCACCTAGGCGAGCGCCTCGGGCGCGACGCCCAGCAGCCCGGCAAGCACTCGCCGGGTGAGGTCGGCGCGCTCGGGGTGTTCGCGCCAGCGCACGAGACCGTGGGCGCCAAGGCCGTCGATCATCGCGAGCAGGTGCCAGGCGATCGCGTCGGCGTCGACCTCGCCGAATGCTCCGGCCTGCTTGCCGCGCTCGATCTCGGCCGCGATCATCTGCTGCCAGGCATCCATCTCGCCTCGCACCCTCGCAGCAAGGGCGTCGTTGCGCGAACCGAGCGCCCACCCCTGCACCCACACGAGCGTGACGTCGCGGCGCGACCCGTCGAGCACCGTGTCGATGAGCATGCCGAGACGTTGCGGCGCGGCATCCACACCCTCGAGAAGACCGACGACACCGCGCAACTCTCCTGCGACGATCTCGCCGAAGGTCTCGGCGACGAGCACGTCCATGCTGGGGATGTAGTGGGCGACGAGCCCCGGTGCGACGCCCACTCGCGCGGCGACAGCGCGCAGCGTGACGGCGTCGAGTCCCGACTCGAGGGCGAGTTCGATCGCGGCGGCCGAGACCTCGGTGCGGCGCTGCTCGGGGCTCTTGCGCACGCGGCGGGTGGTTGACGTGTCGCTCATCTGGTCGGTACGCTCCTCGTATTGATCGCGTGATCAATAACCTATCGCAGACCGAGGGAGAACGCCATGGGCTGGCGGATGCCGAGCGAAACCGACCCGCACGAGCGCACCTGGATGGCGTTCCCGCGCGAGGGGTTCACTCTCGGCGAGACCGACGCCGAGCGCGAAGAGGGCTATGCGACCTGGGCAGCGGTCGCCGCCGTCGTCGCCCGGTTCGAGCCGGTGTCGATGGTCGTCGATCCGAGCGAGCTCGATCGCGCGCGGCGGATGCTGCCGGGCGAGATCACGCTGCTCGAAGCGCCCGTCGACGAGTTCTGGATGCGCGACCACGGCCCCACCTTCGTCGTCGACGACGAACGGCCGGGCGCGCTCGGCGGCGTCGATTGGATCTTCAACGGCTGGGGCGCGCCCGACTGGGCGCAGTGGCAGGACTCGGCGGCCCACGCGCGGCTCATCGCGGCCGAGGTCGGCGCCGAGGTCGTCTCGTCGGTGCTCGTGAACGAGGGCGGCGGCATCCACGTCGACGGCGAGGGCACGGTGCTGCTGACCGAGACCGTGCAGCTCGACCCACGGCGCAATCGGTTCGTCGACCGGGCGCGCGTCGAGGCAGAGATGGCGCGCACGCTCGGCACGACCCGCGCGGTCTGGCTCAGCCGCGGACTCACCCGCGATTACGACGACTTCGGCACGAACGGGCATGTCGACATCGTCGCGACGATCCCCTCACCCGGGCGTCTGCTGCTGCACGACCAGCGGGATGCCGACCACCCCGACCACGCCGTCTCCGCACAGCTGCGGGCAGAGCTCGCCGGGCAGACGGATGCCGCGGGCCGCACCTTCGAGATCATCGACTTGCCCGCCCCCGCGACCCTCACCGACGCCCACGGGCCCGTGGACTGGAGCTACGTCAACCACCTCGTCGTCAACGGCGGCGTCATCGCATGCGGGTTCGGTGAGGAGCAGGCCGACGCGACCGCCCGCAGCATCCTCGCCGATGCCTACCCCGGCCGCGAGGTCGTCACCGTCGACGCGAGGGGCCTGTTCGCCCGCGGCGGCGGCATCCACTGCATCACCCAGCAGCAGCCGGCGGTGGCGTCGTGATCGCCCGCGCCCCCGCGCCCCGGTCAACCCCGCCCACCGCTCACCTGTCACGAACGAGGGTCACCGCCCGACGATTGCGACAGGCGAGCACGACCGCCGGCCGCTCACCTGTCACGAAACGGCGTTGCGCGCCGGGGATCGTGACAGGTGAGCAGGTGGCGGGTAGGGAGTCAGGGCGATGATCGAGGTGACTGAGGCGTCCATCGCCGAGTTGCGGGCGGCGCTGGAAGCGGGCACGACGACGGCGGTCGAGCTCGTCGACGCGTATCTCGCGCGCATCGACGCATACGACGACCTCGGCACCGACACCGCGCTGAACGCGGTCGTCGTGCGCAATCCGGATGCCAGAGCAGAAGCGGCCGCATCCGATGAGCGCCGGGCGCGCGGGCAGGTGCGGGGGCCGCTCGACGGCATCCCCTACACCGCGAAGGACAGCTACCTCGTCCGCGGACTGACCGCCGCGGCAGGCTCCCCCGCGTTCGCCGACCTCGTCGCGCAGCGCGACGCGTTCACGATTGAACGGCTGCGGGATGCCGGTGCGATCTGCCTCGGCCTCACCAACATGCCACCGATGGCCAACGGCGGCATGCAGCGCGGCGTCTACGGCCGCGCCGAGAGCCCGTACAACGCCGAGTTCCTCACGGCACCGTTCGGCTCGGGATCGTCCAACGGCTCGGGCACCGCGACGGCGGCGAGCTTCGCGGCGTTCGGACTCGGCGAGGAGACGTGGTCGTCCGGCCGCGGCCCCGCCTCGAACAACGCACTCTGCGCCTACACGCCGTCGCGCGGAGTCATCTCCGTGCGCGGCAATTGGCCGCTCGTGCCGACGATGGATGTCGTCGTGCCGCACACCCGCACGATGGCGGACCTGCTCGAGGTGCTCGACGTGATCGTCGCGGACGACGCCGAGACCCGCGGAGACTTCTGGCGTGTGCAGCCGTGGGTCGAGATTCCCGCGGCATCCGCGATTCGACCGGCGTCATACCCGACCGTGGCCGAGGGCGCGACGCTCGCCGGCACACGCATCGGCATCCCCCGCATGTACCTCAATGACGACGCGGATGCCGGCACGGGCACCGGCATCGGCGGCCCGACGGGCGAGCGCATCGAGACCCGGGCATCCGTCGTCGACCTGTGGCGGGCGGCCCGCGCCGACCTCGAAGCCGCAGGCGCCGAAGTGGTCGAGGTCGACTTTCCGGTGATCAGCAACTACGAGGGCGACCGCGCCGGCGCGCCGACGATCGCGACCCGCGGGTTCGTCAGCCCCGAGTACCTGCACCGCGAGATCGTCGACCTGTCGGCGTGGGGGTGGGAGGACTTCCTCGCCGCCAACGGCGACCCCGCGCTGCGCACGCTCGCAGACGTCGATGGTGCGACGATCTTCCCGCATCCACCCGGCGCCCTCCCCGACCGCTACACGGGATTCGACGACGACATCGCCGACTACCCGGCGTGGGTGCGACGGCATCCGGATGCCGCGCTCGACGACATGCCCGAGCTCGCCGACGGCCTGCGCGGCCTGGAGCAGACCCGCCGCGTCGACCTGGAGGAGTGGATGGACGGCCTCGGCCTGGATGCCGTCGTCTTCCCCGCCGTCGCCGACGTCGGCCCTGCCGACATGGACGTGAACGAAGCCTCCGCCGACCTCGGCTGGCGCAACGGCACCTGGGTCGCCAACGGCAACCTGGCGATCCGACACCTCGGCATCCCGACCGTGACGGTGCCGATGGGCACGATGGCCGACATCCGGATGCCGGTCGGGCTCACCTTCGCCGGCCGCGCCTACGACGACACCGCCCTGTTGCGCCTGGCCGCCGCCTTCGAGGCCCTCCGTCCCCGCCGCACCACCCCGCCGCGAACTCCGCCACTCGGCTGACCCGCTTCGTGTGCGTTCCATCTCGTCTGCGTTTCGTCTCGTCGCGTCGCTCCTCGCTCAACGACCAGAACCGTTGCCGGTCGCCTCGCGAGCGAAGCCCCGGTCGTTGAGCGAGCGAAGCGAGACGAAACGCCCCCCGCACCACACAATGGACGTGACCCAAGGAGACCCGATGACCCAGCGCCCGCAGCCCGCGCGCATGCACGACGTGACCGACGAGACCCGTCAGATCGTCGACCTGGTGCTCGATTATTCGCGCAACCGGCTGCTCACCGACGACAACCCGCTCGACAAGCCGCTGCCGCCGGTCGAACTCGCCCGGCTCGCCGGCACGACGATCAGCGAGGCGGGCATCGGCGCGCGCAAGGCGATGGGCGTGTTCGAGCACGTGCTGGCGCCCGCGTGCCTCACGATCGACGACCCCCGGTATCTGTCGTTCATCCCGAGCGCGCCGTCGAAAGCGGCGGCCGCGTTCGACCTGGTCGTCTCGGCGAGCGCACTGTACGGCGGGTCCTGGCTCGAGGGGGCGGGGGCGGTACACGCCGAGAACGAGGTGCTGCGATGGCTGTCAGCCGAGTTCGGACTGCCGGCCGGTGCGGGCGGCGTCTTTGTGCAGGGCGGCACACTCGGCAACCTGTCGGCGCTCGTGGCTGCGCGGGAGACGGCGCGTGACCGCGGCATCCGCCCCGACCGCTGGCGGGTCGTGTGCTCGGCCGAGGCGCACTCGTCGATCAAGTCGGCCGCGCGGGTCATGGACATCGAGGTCGTGCCGGTCGCGCCGGATGCCGGTGGCGTGCTGCGCGGCGACGCGGTGCGTGCAGCGCTCGACGAGCACGGCGACAGCGTGTTCGCGGTCGTCGCGACCGCCGGGTCGACGAATTTCGGGATCGTGGACGACCTGGCATCCATCTCTTCGGTGACCCGCGAGAAGGGTGTCTGGCTGCACGTCGACGGCGCCTACGGGCTGGCCGGGATGCTGTCGCCGGCGGCGCGTTCGTTCTTCGCGGGCGTCGAGCACGCCGACTCGCTCATCGTCGACCCGCACAAGTGGCTGTTCGCACCGTTCGACGCGTGCGCGCTCATCTACCGCGACCCCGAACTCGGCCGCCGCGCGCACACGCAGCACGCCGAGTATCTCGACACGCTCACCGAGACGAGCGACTGGAGCCCGTCGGATTTCGCCGCGCACCTCACCCGGCGCGCCCGCGGCCTGCCGCTGTGGTTCTCGCTCGCCACGTACGGCGCCGGCGTCTACCGCGACGCGATCACGTCGTCGATCGAGCTCGCCCGCCGCATCGCCGACGAGATCGAGACGCGTCCCGAACTGGAACTCGTTCGCCGCCCGCAGCTCGGCGTCGTCGTCTTCGAGCGTCGCGGGTGGGAGAAGGCCGACTACAACGCCTGGTCGTCGAAACTCCTGGACGACCAGCACGCCTTCGTCACCCCGTCGAGCCACGCCGGCCGCACGAACGCCCGCTTCGCGATCCTCAACCCGCGCACCACGTTCGAAGACCTCACCGGCATCCTCGACACCATGGCCTGAGTTCCGGGCGCCCGCGGACGCCACCATCCGCCGTCCGCACGGTGCACCGGATTCGGACAATGACGCCGGATTCGGATCGGACCCGGCCGTGTGGCCCGAATCTGCGTGCACGATCCGAATCCGGTGCATGCCGGGATGCCGGGGCCGCCGAGCGACCGGCTGACGAAAAGCACCGTGGACGGCATGAACCGCGACTGATACCGTTGCGGCAGGACGATAACGATGCCGAAAACCACCGCGACACCACTGGATGAGACCTCGAAGGCCATCATCGAGCAGCTGCAAGAAGACGGCCGCCGCTCGTACGCCGACATCGGCAAAGCGGTCGGGCTGAGCGAGGCCGCGACGCGACAGCGCGTGCAGAAGCTGACGGATGCCGGCGTCATGCAGATCGTCGCCGTCACCGACCCGCTGCAGCTCGGCTTCGCACGCCAGGCGATGATCGGCGTTAAGGTCATCGGCGACATCCGGGTGGCGGCGGAAGACCTCGCGAAGCTCCCGGGCGTCTCGTACGTCGTCGCCACTGCCGGCTCGTTCGACGTGCTCGTCGAGGTCGTGTGCGAGAGCGACGACGACCTCATCGGCATCCTCAACGACAGCATCCGCGCGCACCCGAACGTGCGCGAGACCGAGACCTTCGTGTACCTCAAGCTCCACCGTCAGCTCTACAACTGGGGGACCCCATGACCGAATACGACTCCGCAGACCTGCAGGAAAAGGCCCGCGACCACCTCTGGATGCATTTCGCACGCCAGTCCGTCATGACCGACGGGCCGGGCGTGCCGATCATCGTCAAGGGCGAGGGCCACCACATCTGGGACGACAAGGGCAAGAAGTACATCGACGGCCTCGCCGGCCTGTTCGTCGTCGCGGCTGGCCACGGCCGCAAGCGGCTGGCTCAGGCGGCGGCCAAGCAGGCCGAAGAGCTCGCATTCTTCCCGATCTGGTCGTACGCGCATCCGCCGGCCATCCAGCTCGCCGACCGCATCGCCGACGCGGCGCCCGGCGACCTCAACAAGGTGTTCTTCTCCACCGGCGGCGGTGAGGCCGTCGAGACGGCGTTCAAGCTCGCGAAGTACTACTGGAAGCTGCAGGGTCAGCCCACCAAGCACAAGGTCATCTCGCGCTCGGTCGCCTACCACGGCACCCCGCAAGGGGCGCTCGCGATCACCGGCATCCCTGCGATGAAGGCGATGTTCGAACCGGTCACCCCGGGCGGGTTCCGCGTGCCGAACACGAATTTCTACCGCGCCGCCGAGATGGGCGCGCCGTCCGACAGCCTCGAGCAGTTCGGAGTGTGGGCGGCCGACCGCATCGAAGAGATGATCCAGTTCGAGGGGCCAGAGACGGTCGCGGCAGTGTTCCTCGAGCCGGTGCAGAACTCGGGTGGATGCTTCCCTCCCCCGCCCGGGTACTTCCAGCGCGTGCGAGAGATCTGCGACAAGTACGACGTCCTCCTCGTCTCGGACGAGGTCATCTGCGCCTTCGGCCGCATCGGCCACACCTTCGCGTGCGACGCGTACGGCTACCAGCCCGACATGATCACGTTCGCGAAGGCCGTCACGAGCGGCTACGCACCGCTGGGCGGCACGGTCGTCAGCGACAAGATCTACGAGCCGTTCGCCCACGGCGACCGCGCGTTCTATCACGGCTACACCTTCGGCGGGCACCCCGTCTCGACGGCGGTCGCGATGGAGAACCTCGACATCTTCGAGGAGGAGGGGCTCAACGAACGGGTGCGTGAGAACTCACCGTTGTTCCGCGCGGCCCTCGAGCGCCTCACCGACCTGCCGATCGTCGGCGACGTGCGCGGCGACGGCTACTTCTTCGGCATCGAACTCGTCAAGGACAAGGCCACGAAGGAGACCTTCGACGACGACGAGTCGGAGCGCCTGCTGCGCGGATTCCTCTCCAAGGCGCTGTTCGACGCGGGACTGTACTGCCGCGCCGACGACCGCGGCGACCCCGTCATCCAGCTCGCACCGCCGCTCACGATCGGGCCGAGCGAGTTCGACGAGATCGAGCAGATCCTCCGCAGCGTCCTCACGGAGGCCTGGACGCGCCTGTAGACACGCACGAACACGACGACGGCCGACGGGTGGGGGCTCCCGTCGGCCGTCGTCGTGTGCATTCGACACACCGTGAAAACGGGCAGTTCGCCCCATTGCCAGGGGTGCGTCCCGACCCCGTACAGTTGACCGGAGCCGCTGTCGGCGTGACGGGCGCGGAGGGAGACAGCACACGGCATGATCTGGGAGATCGACGAGAAGAAGCGGACGATCGAGGGACTCGACGCAGAGGGACGCCCGGACCCCGCGTACGCAGCGGCCCTCGGTCTGCTCAATGCCCCGTTCGGCCGCCGCGCCCTTGCCGTGGCCTGCGACTACGCCGTGTTCCTGCTGCTGCAGCTGCCCCTGTGGATCGGTGCGATGCCGCTTCTCGCCAAGCTCATGACCGGCTCGGTCTCGACCTACGGCTTCGTCAACCATCCGAGTTTCGTACTCGCCGCCGTCATGGCCGGCGTCACGGTGCTCCTCACGCTGGCGTTCTCGATCGTGCAGCTCGTGCTGCACGGCCGCAAGGGTGTGACGATCGGCAAGGCGATCTCCGGCATCCGCTCGGTGAACGTGCGCACCCTCGAGCGGCCCGGAGCCGGGCCGGTGCTGCTGCGGTTCTTGATCATCGTCGGCTCGGGCCTCGTTCCGGCGATCGGTCCAGCACTCTTCATCCTCTCCCCCACCTTCGATCCGAGCGGGCGTGGCCGAGGCTGGCACGACAAGGCGACCGGCGTCTGGCTCGTCGATGTGCGCCAGGGCCTGCATCCGTACGACGAGAAGCGGATGCGGGTGGCCCGCAAGGTCGTCAAAGCCGAGCCCACGATGGAGCGCTCCGCACTGCCCTCGCTCGCCACGCCGCTCGACCCCGGCGCGCAGCCCGAGTATCGCCCCGGATCGCGGGTCAGCGCGGGGGTGCTCGGCGTCGCCCGCCCGCACGAGTCCCGCGAGCGTCCGTCAATCGGCCTCTCGCAGTCGGCGCCGCGCACCGAAGCCGCGCCCGCCGAAGCAGGCAAGCCGGTGCTGGGCGGCTACCGTGCCCCCGACGCAAGCGCCGCACCGGCAGTCGACGGCACGCCGGTACAGCCCGCGCCGCCCGCGTGGACGCCGCCGGCCACCCTCCCGGCCGCAGCTCCGGGGCCCCAGCCGACCGCATCCGCCCCTTCCCCGCAAACACCGGCAGTGCAGACGCCGGCGCCCGCCGCCGCACCGGCACCCGCACCCACCCCCGCGGCACCACAGCCCGCCGCCGCGAAGCCCTCCGCGCAGCAGCCCGCGGCGCGGTTCGGACTGCGACTCGACACGGGCGAGAGCATCCTCATCTCCGGCCCGGTCCTGCTCGGACGCAACCCGGATGCCAGCGGGCACCCCGGTGCGCGCGCCGTTCCACTCCCCGATGAGAGCCGCTCGCTGTCGAAGACCCACCTGCTGGTGCGCCCGATCGCCGGCGGCCTCGAAATCACCGACTGCCGCTCGACGAACGGCTCCGCGCTCGTGCGCGAGGGCGTCGAGCACACCGTCGAGGCCGGCGCCGCGGTGGCCACGATCGAGGGCGACATCATCCGCATCGGCGACCGCACGGCCGACGTCGTGCGGGTGTGACCGGTGCGCCACAGCCGAGAAGTGGAAGAAACACGTTGACCGCTGAACTGATGAACGGGACCGAGTCGCACGCATGAGGCTGAAGCTGACCCTCCACCGCCCCGCAGAAGACCCCGTCGACATCGTCATCACGACGGATTCGACCGCGACCACGGGCGATGTCGCCCGGCACGTCGCCGAGGCTGACCCGAGCAGGTCGACGCCGGTCGCAGACGGCGACGTCGTCACCCTCGCCGTCGCGCCGCCGTCGGGCGAGCGCCTCGTGCCCCTGCAGCCCGACGTGCCGATCGGCGAAGCACCCATCGGATCGGGCTTCGCCGCGTCGATCGTCAACTACGGGCCGGAGTTCTCGCGTTCCGACCAGCGCCGCGTCGTCGGCACCCTGCACGCGATCGCCGGAACCCTTGCCGGGCAGGAGTTTCCCATCGCCGCCGGCCACGTGATCCTCGGCCGTGAGAGCGGCAACGATGTCGTCCTCGCCGACCCGATGGTCTCGAAGCGCCACGCGCGACTCGAAGTGGGCGCGCACATCGAGGTCGTCGACCTCAACTCCGCGAACGGCGTGCTCGTCGACGGTGTGGCGATCCAGCGTGTGCGCGTCGAAGAGGGCGAGCCGTTCGTCATCGGCGGCACGACCCTGGTGCTGCGCCTGGCGCGGTCGTTCGACGGGTCGACGGCCGACGAACCGGTCATCGAGCGCGGCGGCGGGCTGCTGTTCAACCGCAGCCCCCGCGTCGAGGTGCGCTACCCGGGCACGACGTTCAAGCCGCCGCGGCTGCCCACCGAGAAGATCGGCAAGATGTTCCCGTGGCCGATTCTGATCGCGCCCATTCTGATGGGTGTCGCGCTGTATCTCATGAACGGCAACCCTCGCGCGCTGCTCATGATCGTGATGACGCCGCTGATGATGTTCGGCAACATCATCAACCAGAGCGCGCAGAGCAAGAAGAGCCAGAACCATGAGTTCCTGCTGTTCGAGCGGCAGTACGAGCAGCTCGAAGAAGACTTCTTCCGCGGCAAGCCCGAAGAAGAGGCCGTCCGCAACGCCGAGGCGCCCCCGGTCGCCGAGGTCTTCGACCATGCCCTCCGACTCGGCCCGCTGCTGTGGACGAGACGCCCCGAGCACTGGAACTTCCTCGGTCTGCGGCTCGGCAGCTGCCGGCTGCCGGCGCGCAATTCGATCGATGACACCGAGACCCCCGAAGGCCTGCCCGAGTTCATCGACCGCGTCGAGCGGTTGCGTGAACGCTACAAGTACGTCGACGACGTGCCGATCTTCGACACGATGGCCGACGCGGGCTCCATCGGCATCGCAGGCCCCCAGGGACCGGTCGCCGATGCGATGCGCGGGATCGCGGTGCAGCTGTTCGGCCTCCACGCCCCCAACGACGTCGTCGCGGTCGCGTTCGCCGATTCGTCGTGGACACCCGAGCTCGACTGGCTCAAGTGGATGCCGCACACCTCCAGCGAGCGCAGCCCGTTCCGTCACGCACCGCTGGCCGACTCCGCCCCGACGGCGGCAGCCCTGCTCAGTTCGCTCGAAGAGTACGTGAAGCAGGCCGCGGGCAACGCCCCCGCCGGCGACCCTCGCGGTCCATTCAAGGAGGACTGGAACCCGCAGCTGTACGGCACCGACGTCTCGCGAGCGGCCGGTGAGCACCTCAAGACGCCGCCGGTCTCGGTGCTCGTCTTCGTCAGCGGCGACGCACCCGTCGATCGCGGCCGCCTCACCGACGTGCTCGAGCGCGGGGCGGACTACGGCGTGCACGCGGTGTTCGTCGCGCCCACCGTCGAGTCACTGCCGGCCGCCTGTCGCAGTTACATCGACGTCACGACGGGGCTGAACGACGCCACTGTGGGTCTCGTCCGCGCGGGCGAGAACTTCGAGCACGTGCGCGTGGAGGGCGTCTCGAACGCCTACATGCAGATGCTGGCACGCCGTCTGGCGCCGGTTGTCGACGCGAGCACCGTCGTGCACGACTCGTCCGACATCCCCAGTTCGGTGATGTTCCTGCAGCTCGTCGACCCCGCGATCGCCGAGGACCCGCAGGTGGTCATCGAACGCTGGCGGCAGAACAACACGATCGTCGACCGCTCCCCCAATCCGCGTCCGCGTCTGAAGAAGTCGGGGACGCTGCGCGCGATCATCGGCCAGGGCGCGAGCGACGCGATGACCCTCGACCTGCGCACGCACGGCCCGCACGCCCTCGTCGGCGGCACCACCGGCGCGGGCAAGTCGGAGTTCCTGCAGGCGTGGGTGCTGGGTATGGCCGCCGCGCACAGCCCCGACCGCGTGACGTTCCTGTTCGTCGACTACAAAGGCGGGTCGGCGTTCGCCGACTGTGTCGAGCTGCCGCACTGCGTGGGGCTGGTCACCGACCTCAGCCCGCATCTCGTGCGCCGCGCGCTCACGAGCCTGCGCGCCGAGCTGCACCACCGCGAGCACCTGCTCAACCGCAAGAAGGCGAAGGACCTGCTCGAACTCGAGAAGCGCCAAGATCCCGAGACACCGCCCGCGCTCGTGCTCGTCATCGACGAGTTCGCGGCGCTCGCCTCGGAGATGCCCGAGTTCGTCGACGGCGTCGTCGACATCGCCCAGCGCGGTCGCTCGCTCGGCATCCATCTGATCATGGCGACGCAGCGGCCCGCCGGTGTCATCAAAGACAACCTGCGCGCCAACACGAACCTGCGCATCGCGCTGCGCATGGCCGACGAGTCCGACTCGCGCGACGTCGTCGACGACGACATCGCCGCCTCGTTCCCGGCGACCCTCCCCGGCCGCGCGATCGCGAAGACGGGCCCCGGCCGCCTCGTGCCGTTCCAGTCCGCGTATGCGGGCGGTTGGACCACCGACGACGAGTCGGGCACCGCCGAGGTGCGCGTCGGCGAACTGCGCTTCGGTGCGGTCAGCGAATGGGAGCCCGACCGGCCCGCGGAGTCGGACTCGCACGAGGAGGATCTCGGCCCGAACGACCAGAAGCGCATCGTGCGCACGCTGATCCGCGCGAGCGAGACGGCGGCGTTGCCCGCTCCGCGCCGCCCGTGGCTCGACGATCTCTCTCCGCTGGTCGATCTCAACGCGCTGCCGCACGAGGGCGACACCCGCATCCCGATCGCCATGATGGACGTTCCCGAGAAGCAGCTGCAGCAGGCCGGCGTGTTCTCGCCCGACCGCGACGGTTCGCTCGTCGTGTACGGCACGTCGGGCTCGGGCAAGTCGACGCTGCTGAAGACGATCGCGACCTCTGCCGGCATGCGCCCAGACCTCGGCCGCGTACAGGTGTACTGCCTCGACTTCGCCTCGGGTGCCCTCGGCCCGCTCGCCGCACTGCCGCACGTCGGGTCAGTCGTCGACAGTTCGGATGCCGAGCGCATCCAGCGCCTGCTTCGCACCCTCGACGGCGAGATGGATCGGCGCGCCGCCGCGTTCTCGGCCGCGAGCGCCGCGTCGGTGCAGGAGTACCGCGACATCGCCGACCCGAACATGCCCCGCATCCTGGTGCTGATCGACAACTATCCCGAGTTCAAGAAGGACTGGGAGATGGCACCGGGCCGCGGCCCGTTCTACCGCATCTTCATGCGGATGCTCGGCGAAGGCCGCACGCTGGGGCTGCACACGGTCATCACGGCCGACCGCGGCAACGCGGTGCCGAGCGCCGTCGCATCGAACATCCCCCGCCGCATCGTGCTGCGCATGGGTGACGCGAGCCAGTACATGCTGCTGGGCGTGCCCCGCGACGTGCTCGACGAGCAGTCCGAGCCGGGCCGGGCCGTCATCGACGGCCACGAGGCGCAGATCGCCGTGCTGGGCGGCACCACGAACGTCGTCGAGCAGACGAAGGCGCTGGGCGTGCTCGGCGAACGGCTGCGCGCAGAGGGCGTGCGGGATCTGCCCGAGATCGGCGCGCTGCCGACGATGGTTCCGGTCGAAGAGATGCCGCGCACCGTTGGCGAGTTCCCGGTCTTCGGCGTCGCAGACGACACGCTCGCGCCGCACGGCTTCGAACCGATCGGCTCGTTCGTCATCTCGGGCCCGCCCGCGTCGGGCAAGACCAACGCGCTGAAGGCGCTCGTCGTGGCCGTGGAACGGTTCGATCCGAAGGTGCGCATGTATCACTTCGGCAGTCGCCGCGCCGAGCTCAAGGATTTCCGTCCGTGGGTGGCCAGCGCCACCCGCCCCGAGGACGAGAAGGACTTGGCTGCGGAGCTGGCCGAGCTCGTGACGAGCGACACGACCGAAGGCCGCATCATGATCGTGATCGAAGACATGCCGCACCTGGCCGACGGCCCCGCCGACCGGCCGATGCGCGCACTGCTGCAGGCGATGAACAACAGCGATCACCTGCTGATCGGCGAGGCCGAGATCACACGCGCCAGCGGCAGCATCGGCGTGCTGGGCGAGTGGAAGACGGGCCGGCAGGGCATCGTGCTCAAACCCGACACGTACGACGGCGAGTCGATCTTCAAGACGCCGTTCGGTCGCATCAAGCGTGCAGACTTCCCCGTCGGTCGAGGCATCTTCGTACAGGCCGGGCGTGCCATCACGATGCAGATGCCCTTCGTGGCCGATGAGGCGGCGACGTCCTAGGGATGGGTACATCTCCCCATTCGATGAATTGGGAAGTTTGGATACTCTCGACGCAAGAGGCCGAAGCGGCCTGATCAGAACGAACGCTTAGGAGGCGGTTCTCATGGCCCACGATTTCGGAGCAACATACAGCGAGATGGAAAGCGCGGCATCGCGCCTGCGCGACGGTCGCAGCACCGTCACCGACACCCTGAAGGAACTGCAGGGCGTCATCGACGACCTCGTGCAGGACGGCTTCAAGACCGAGAACGCGTCGGAAGCCTACTCCACCGCGTACTCGGAGCTGACCACGTCGCTCGACGACGCCGCTGAGGCCGTCAACGACATGGCGCAGGCGCTCGACCGCATGGCGGACCAGATCCGCGACAAGGACTCGGAGCTCGCCGGCGGCTGATCCGTCGCGCTGCAGCAAGGGAGGTCGTGGCGCCGGTCGAAAGACCGCCGCCGCGGCCTCTCTCCTTTTGCGGGGAGGATTCCCGCGCCACATACAATCGGGGACATGAACGGAGCGTCGAGCTGATGAGCGGGTCGCAGAGCTATTGGTACAACCTGACCACCCAGTCCGTGCTGCGCGCGGACGAGCGTCCGTCTGAGGACACGCTCGGCCCGTTCGCGACGGCCGCCGAAGCGGAGGAGTCGCCCGCCGTGCTGCTCGAGCACGCGCGCGCGTGGCTCGAAAGCGAAGAGAGCGAGCCCTTCCGCGAAATGGCCGAGGCCGAGGCCGAGGGCGAAACCCCCGCCGACTACCTGTGACGCCGACGTGGTGACCGGGTATCGCCGCGCCGCGGCGCCGGTCGTCGTGCTGCTGGCCGCAACACTGGTCGCGTGCGGTCCAAGCGTGCCGGAGTCGGTCGTTCCGGGCACGCAGGTGACGGTCGGCTGGACCGGGACGTTCACGTCGGTGAACGCCGCAGCTTCGCCGACCGCAGGCAACCTCGACGTCGCCGAGATGATCCGCGGCGACTTCGGCGACGTCATCGACGGCGAGTTCGTCCCCGACGAGGGCTTCGGCACCGTCGAGATCGTCGCCGACGACCCGTTCACGGTCCGCTTCGACCTCGCCGAGCCGTCGTGGTCCGACGGCATCCCGCTCGACGCCGCCGATCTGGTGCTCGGCTGGGCCGGTGCCGCCGGCGCGTTCGCCCTCGAGCCCGAAGCGACCGACGCGACATCGACGTCGACGGAGCAGTCGCTCGTCGGCGTTGACGAGTTCGCGCGCTCCGTCGACATCGCATTCTCCGAGCCGAGCGTGCTGTGGCAGCAGGCGGTCACGGTGCCGGTGCCCGCCCACATCGTGGGCCAGAAGGCGTTCGGCATCGACGACCCCATGGAGGCCAAGCAGGCGGTCATCGAGGCGGTGCAGTCGGGTGACAAGACGGCGCTGGCCTCGATCACCGACGTCTGGCACACCGGCTTCGAGATCGTCGAAGGCGCCGACATCCCGGCAGCGCTGCGACTGTCGAGCGGCCCGTTCTCGATCGACGAGGCCACCGAGTCCGGCGACGGGCAGTCCGTCGAGCTCGTGCCGAACGGAGCGTACCGCGGGCTCGTATCGCCACAGATCGCGCGCGTCTCGCTCGTGCCGCCCGGTGACGATGCCGTCGCAGCGCTCGGCGACACCCTCGATCTCGCGCGCGTGAGTCCGGTGGCATCCACACGTACCGCCGTGCGCGACCTCGAACGCACCGACTTCATCGTCGACACCTCGCATGACGGCACGACGTGGGCGGTCGTCCTCAAGCCGACGGGAACGTTCGCGCGGCCCCAGGTGCGTGCGGCGTTCATCCGCGCGATCCCCGCCGGCGCGATGGTCGAGCGCGGCGGCGGCCAGTGGGCGTCGGCGTACGCCGCATCGACGTCTGTGGTCTCAGCCCCCGGTGCGCGCGCGTACGACATCGTGAACGAGGACTCCGGCTTCACGGAGCAACTGGGCTCGCCGGCCGACGACCCGGCCGTCGACCGGCAGGACGCGGGTGCGTCCGACGGCACACGCGTGTGCGTGCTGTACGACCGCCGCAGCGAATTCGCGACCGGCGCCTTCGCAGCGCTCCGTGAGGGCGCCCGCGAGGGCGGTTGGGACGTCACGGACTGCAGCACCGACGACTTCGGCGCCTCGCTGAAGGCGCGCGGGTGGGATGCCGTGATCACCCGCATCGCGGTGCCGCGCACCCCTGCCGACATCGCGGCGCAATGGGGCAGCGGGTCGGAGACATCGATCGCCCGCCAATCCGATCCCGAGCGCGACGAGCTGATCGCACAGTACGCGCACACGAGCGATGTCTATCAGGCCCGCGAAGTGCTCGCGCAGATCGAGGCCACGATCGTGCGCGCCGCGGTCGTTCGTCCGCTGGCCGTCAACCCTCGGGTGAGTGTCATCGACCGCGACGTGACCGGCATCGCGCCGAGAAGCGGGTCGGTCGCGCCGTGGACGTACGGGGCGGCGCAATGGGCGGCGGTCCCGTGATCGGGGCATGGGGTGTTCTCCCCATCGCAGCGGATTCGCGCCAGCGGTTATCGTCATCATCGGAGGTTTGCGCGTGGGAATGATGTTGCCGAACGAGCTCATCTGGGTGATGGAGAAGCTCGGTTTCGACTGGCCGGATGTCGATGAGGACGAGCTGCGCCGTGGCGCCGGCATGGTCCGGGTGTTCCGTGACGACCTCGAGTCGAAGATCCAGGCGATGGACAACAAGGTCAACGGCGACCTGGCCGCCGCCATGCGGGGCCAGGCAGGGCCCGCGTACGTGGGTGCGTGGAACCAGAACCGCTCGCAGAACCTGCAGAAGCTGCTCGATCTGCTCGGCCCCGCACCGACCGGCATGGAGATCGCCGCGGACGTGGTGTTCGGGCTCAAGATCAAGGTCATCGCCGACGTCACCACGACGATGATCACACTGGTGGGCATGCTCACCAACCCGATCACCGCGGCGGGTGCCGGCCCGATGCTGATCATCAAGAAGAAGCTCCTCAGCGCTGCCGTCGACATCGTCATCGAGCAGCTGTTGAACCAGATCCTTCCGATGGTCATCGAGCCGCTCGCCGAAGAGCTGCCGACCGTCATTATGGCCGCGCTCGACTCGCCGATCGTCGAGGCCGTCGCGGGTGACCCCGACGAGTTCTATGCAGACCTGCAGGCGCTCGAGGCTGCGGAGGGCGAGATGGAGCAGCACGCCGCCGACGTCGAGACGCTGACGGAGCGCCTCATGGCGGACCTGTCGAGCCTCAACATCTCGGGAGACTGACGTGGGGAAGGACATCGGCGAGGCGATCATCCGCCCCCTCAAGAATTCGCTCGACGACATGCCGGTGCACGTGCGCCAGCTCGCCGAGATGTTCCGCAAGCACGGCAAGAAGCAGAAGGACAACGACAGCGAGATCACCGATCTCGACAACACCGAGGTGCCCCAGCCGCTGCGCGACGGGTGGCGACGCGACGGCGACACCCCGAACAGCGTCGTGGGCGATCGTCACGGTACCCGGCCCGATCCGTCGGAGTATCTCGACCAGTCCTACATCGATCAGCACCTGGCGCGGTTCGAGAACGGTGCGAGCCGCATCTACGTGTCGGGATCTCTGCACCAGTGGGGACCGGGACAAGCCGACCACACGACGTTCGTCTTCCCGACCGACGAACTGCAGACCATCCTCGACGAGACCGGCGGCGACGCCCAGCAGCTCGCGCTGCGACTCGGCATGGATGCCGACTTCTACCTCGATTCCGACGGCAACCCGCTGCCCGTCGAGATCCGCAACTTCACACCCGACGAGCTGTCCGGGCTGCGCATGCCTTCCGGCAACGAGGGCGGGGCGAATCCGAAGTGGATTCCCGGCGGCTATCTGCCCACAGGCATCCCCGAGGCCGTCATCGACGTGCCCGAGTCGGCCACAGGGTACGGCAATCTCGACAACGGCGGCACCGATTACAACCACGGACTGTGGCCGGGCACCGGCCAGGGCCTGACGCTGACGAACAATGGCAACAGCTGACGTGTCGCCGTACGACCCGCAGTCGGTCGGCACGGGCGCCGTCGTCACGTACCGCGGCGACCATCTCGTGACGAGCGGCGCGAGCATCGTCGAGGCGATCGACGCCGGCAGCACCGACGGCGCGTGGCTGCTGCCCGAGGTCGTCACGCTGCACCGCGGGCAGGCGACGATCGTGCCGCTGTCGTGGGAGCCGGTGGATGCCGGCAGCGATGCGAAGCAGGTCGACTCCCTGCGCCGACGTGCCACCGAGCTGTGGACCGAGGTCTCGGGTGCCTGCCAGTACCGACATGGCGCGCCGATCTCGATCGGCCTCGATGCGGACACGACCGACCCGTATGCGATCGCGCTGCGACGTTCCGGTGCGCGACGCGCGGACCGCTGGACGTTCGGCGATGCGGCTGTCGTACTCGTCGTCTACGGTGAAGGGATCCCTGCACCGAAGTCCGCGACGGCTGTGCAGGTGGTTCCGCTGGCCTGGGTCACGGACACGCGCAAGCGACCCGCGGTCGACGTGGATCTCGCGTGGACATGGGCCGACGTGGTCGAAGCAGCAGACCAGACACGACCGAACCCGGAGAACTGACGTGGGCAAAGACATCGGCGAGGCGATCATCCGCCCGCTCAAGAATTCGCTCGACGACATGCCCGTGCACGTGCGCCAGCTCGCCGACATGTTCCGCAAGCACGGCAAGAAGCAGAAGCGCAACGACAGCGAAGTCACCGATCTCGACAACACCGGTGTGCCGCAGGAACTGCGCGACGGCTGGAAGAAGGACAGCTGGCACACCCCCGACCGCGTCGTCGCGGGCGGCAAGCAGAACCGCCCCTACCCGGCCGAATACCTCGACAACGACTACATCCAGCAGCACATCGCCCGGTTCGACGATGGCGCGACCCGGTTCTATCGTGCCGACAGCCTCGACAAGTACGGTCCCGGCAACAACGGCACGACCTTCGTGTTCCCGACGTCTGAGATCGACGACATCATCAAGAAGGCCGACGGCGACCCGAAGAAGCTCGGCACGATGCTCGGGCTCGGCGAGAACTTCTTTGTGGATGCCGATGGCAACGCGGTCGACATCATCCGCGCCGACTTCGACCCTGAGCAGCTCATGAACGGCAACATCCGCATGCCGCGCGGCACCGAGGGCGGCGCGAACGCGCAGTGGATCCCCGGCGGCTACCTGCCGGAGGGCATCCCCGAGGCGGTCTTCAACGTCTCGGACGGCTCGGGCGGCACCTTCACGCACTTCTATGTCAAGTAGTCAGTCACCCGGCGCGGCGGGCGTGCGGTACCCCAACAAGTTCGACATCGCGCGGCTCGTGGCGGTGGGCACACCCCCGCACCTCGAGGTCACCGAAGCGCAGCAGCGCTATGCGGCCGGCAACAGCCTGCACGTCGTGCCCGAGGGCGAGCCGCCGGCGTGGTTCCTGCTCGTCGCGCCGGATCACCACCGCTTCTCGGTCACCTTCTATGCGCCGACCGGCACGCCGCTGCGCGATGCAACGTGGGAGCGCGACGGTGACGGGCTGCTGTGCCGTCGCCTGATCGATCTCTTCTACCCGGACGGCGACCCCGGCCGGCGAGTGCCGTTCAGTCAGGTGTTCTCGGTGACGCATGAGATCGGGGCCGACGGCATCGTCCGTTCCGTCCTCTCGTCGCCGATCGAGCATGACACGGTCGTCGAGGGCGCGGTCGATCTCGCCCACGTTCGCACGGCGCTCCCGCCGTTCGGGGAGTGGGACGGCGTCGTGGCCCCCTCGGCGCCAGGCGAGTCGGAGCGCTTCGGCCTCGATGCGATCGACGCCGCCCTCGCGGCCGTCGAAGCGTATGCGAGTGGCGAGGTGCCGACCGACGGCGGGTGGCGGATCGCGGGCGGATCGCGCGACATCATGGATGCCGTCGATCTGCTGGTCGCCGCCGGATCACCGGTCACCGCGGTGCCCGTCATCGAACGCGGCGCCGCACAGATCATCCCGCTCGCAGTGCAGGCACCGCCCTCGAGCGGACGGGACCCGCGCGAGGAACGGCGGCGCATCACGGCGCTGCACGACGACGTCCGCGATGCCTGCGAGCACCGTGAGGGGCAGGCGATCGGTCTCGACCTCGCGGCGACGGGCACGGACGCGGCCGCCGTGTACGCGCACGCATTGCGCGGTGCGGGCGCCACCGCCGCCGAGTACTGGGCGTTCGGTGGACGTCATGCGCTCGTGCTGGTGACGACCGGAGACGCCGCCGACGGCGACCTCTCACTGTCACTGCAGGTCGTGCCGCCCGCGTGGGCGGGCATCGGCGGCGCGGCCGCCCCCGCCGCCGATGATCTGCGGTGGTCGATCTCTGACATCGGCACCGATCCCGCCGGATACGCTTGAACCGATCGCCACAGGAAGGCACCAGACGATGACCGCTGTTTTCGGAGACGTCGAGATCGACATCACCCCGCGCATCTACGGCGCGAGCGAGCTCGGCGTGCTGTCGCTCACCGCACCGGGAGACGCACACCCGCGGGTGGTCTACGTCGGCGGCGAACTGTTCGTCGGTCTCGACCGTTCGACCGGCGGCGCGATCACGCAGGGCGACGCGGCGCAGGCAGCCGCTCCGTTCGACGACACCGTCGCAGCAGCGCTTCCCCAGCAGACGACCTTCGAGACGCGTGACGGTCTCGCGACCGTCACCGACGAGACGCAGGCAGCGGCGGTGCTGCTGACGCCCGCGAACGTGCAGTGGCCGGCACTGGAGGGCGACCCCGTCGTGTTCGCCCTCTCGCGTGAGCAGGTCGTCGTCGTCGGATCCGACGACGAAGCGGGCGTAGCCACGGTGCTCGACCTCATCGATCAGCTCTTCGAAGCCGGTGGGCCCCTCGTCAGCGCCCACCCGATCGTGCTGACCGACGGCGCGTGGGCCCCGTTCGCGTGGCACGAGCGCTTTCCCGCGCTCGACCTGCGCATCCAGCGCGCGCTTCGCCTGTTCAGCGTTCGCGCCTACGAGGCGCAGTCTGTCGCCCTCGCCCGACCCGACGTGCACATCGCCGACCCGAAGATCCACGTGCGCGAAGACGGCGTCACGCTCACCTTCGCGGCGTGGCCGAAGGGCACCGCAACGCTGCTGCCGGTGGTCGACAACGTCATGATCGCCGATCCGTCGGGCACGCTGAGCGTCGCGACGATGGATCAGTTCCTCGACGCCGGTGACGATGCGATCGTTCGCACCGGGCTCTCCCCCGCACGGTACTTCGTGCCCGGAGACCAGCCCCGCTGACCACGGGTGGGGTGTTCTCCCCATCGCCGTGGCGGCATGCCCGCCGATAGCGTCGTCGGCGGAGGTGGTCGACATGGGCATGATGCTGCCGAACGATCTCGTGTGGGTGATGGACAAGCTCGGCTTGGAGTGGCCCGACATCGATGAAGATGAGGTGCGCAAGGGCGCCGACTACGTCCGCACCTATCGCGACGACCTCGAGACACTCGTGCAGACCGCCGACCGCAAGATCAACGGCGACATCGCGAACGCCATGCGCGGCCAATTGGGCCCGGCTCACGTCGAGGCATGGAACCGCAACCGGTCCGAGAACGTGCAGCAGCTCATCGACCTGCTGGGCCCGGCATCCCAGGGCATGGACATCGCCGCCGACATCGTGCTGGCGCTCAAGATCAAGGTGATCGCCGAGGTCACGCTGACCCTCATCCAACTCGTCCCGCTGCTGGCCGCCGGTCCCTTCGGCGCGGGCGGTGCGGCGCTGCTCATCCTCGCGCGCAAGAAGATGTTCTCGTTCATGATGGAGGCGACCCTCGAGAAGGTCATCAACGAGGTGCTGCCGCTGGCGGTCGAGCCGCTCGCCGAGAAGGTGCCGGGTCTCGTGCAGGCGATGCTCGACGCGCCGGTGGTCGAAGACAACATCGGCGATGCCGACGAGTTCTACGCCGACCTCATGGCGCTCGATCAGGCCGCCGAAGACATGGACGCCCACGCCGACGACGTCGAAGAGCTGACCGAACGCCTCATCGCCGACTTGGCCAACCTGCAGATCTCCGGGGAGTGACTCCATGACGATGAAGAAGGTCATCCGCGACATCATCGACACGATGGACAGCGCGGGGCACGAATTCAAGAAGGGGTTCTCGGGCGCCTTCCGCGCACGCGGCGGCAAGCACCGCGCCGACGCGGATGCCATCCGAGAGCTCGACCGCAAGAACGCCAAGGATGCGAAGCCCAAGCACCGGGCCGACAAGCCGACGTCGCACGCGAAGAAATACGACATCCTCACCGACGTCACGAAGGGGCGCGAACAGATCGGGCGCACCGGCAAGCACGCCGATCCCGACTACGACGCCGCCCGCGACCTCGGCGCATCCATCGCGAAAGAGATCCGCGCCGTTCCCGGCGACATCCTCGATGAGATCAAGGGCGCACCGAAGAAGGTGCCCCAGCAGTTCATCGAAGAGCTCTACGAAGACGCGATCGGTCAGGGAAAGCCCGACGCCTACGGCGAGAAGGCACCAGGACAGGACATGAAGTTCCTCGCACCGGCGTCTGAGATCGCGAACCTCGCGGCGCTCAGCACGGCGCAGCTCGAGAGCCGCCTCGGCCTCGAGGCCGGTGCGCTGAAGGGTGCCGACGTCGAGATCAATCTCGTCGACGGCACACGGTTCGCGAGCATCGAGATCGACTTCCCCCACAATTGAGCCGACCCCGGTAAGCGCTCTCCCCGGTAGGCTGGGGGCATGTCGACGACGCCGCAGCCCACCGCCGTCATCGCGAGTGGTGCAGGCCGCTACGCGGACCCGTGGCATCCGTTCCCCGACACGAGTCCCCTGATCGCGGACGTGCTCGAAGACGCCGGCTTCACGGTGCGCATCGACGACGACATCGACGGCGCGATGACCCGACTCGACGGCGTCGACCTGATCGTCGTCAACGCCGGCGACCCGTGGCGCGACGCCGAGCCGGTGCAGGTGGCGCAGGGCTCGCTCGACGGGTTCGCCGCCGCGATCGACCGCGGCATCGGCATCCTCGCGTTCCACTGCGCGACGGCAACCCTGCGCGACTACCCCGACTGGGCCGCGGCGGTCGGCGCCATGTGGGTGCCGTCGCTGTCGATGCATCCGGATGCCGGGGTGACGACGATCCGCGGCGGCGCACTGCCGGACGGCACGCCCATCGACGACTTCGAACTCTTCGACGAGCGCTACTGCCGTTTGCAGCAGATCGGGAGGCGGCACATCGTGGCCCGGCACGACGGGGCCGACGACGCGCCCGCAGCCGAGCCCACCGCGTGGGTGCGCGAGTACGGGGCCGCGCGGGTCGCGGTCGACGTCCTCGGCCACGACGTACGCTCATACGAGTCCCCCGGCCACCGCGCGCTCATCGCCGCACTGGCCGGCTGGGTGACGACCCGCTGACACACCGGAGGAATCGCATGCAGACCAGAACAATCGGCCCCTTCAGCGTCTCGGCGATCGGACTGGGCGCGATGCCCGTTTCGATGAATGGCGACGGCGTGCTGCCCGACCGCGACGACGCGATTGCGACGGTGCACGCCGCCCTCGACGCCGGCTTGACCTTCATCGATACCGCCGACATCTACGCGCCCTCGTGGGACACGATGGGCCACAACGAGCAGATCGTCCGCGACGCACTCGCATCGTGGCACGGCGACACCTCGAAGGTCCTCGTGGCGACCAAGGGCGGCATCACACGCGACGAGCACAAGGACTTCGGCCGCGACGGTTCGCTCGACTATCTGCGCCGTGCCGTCGAGGCATCGAAGCGCAATCTCGGCGTCGACGTCATCGACCTCTACCAGTACCACCGCCCCGACCGCTGGATGGTCTACGGACACATCATCGAGAACCTGCGGACGCTCCGAGACGAAGGCCACGTGCGCGAGATCGGCATCTCCAACGCGAGCGTCGAGGAGATCGCGATCGCCCAGGAGGTGCTCGGCGAGGGCGGCCTGGTGAGCGTGCAGAACGAGTTCTCGCCCCGCCACCCCGGCAGCTACGGCGAACTGCGCTACTGCCACGACCACGGCATCGCTTTCCTGCCGTGGAGCCCGCTCGGCGGCACCGGTGGCGGCGGGCGGTCGGTCGGCGAACGCTTCGGCGTATTCCGCGAGATCGGCGACGCGCACGGTGTCAGCCCGCAGCAGGTCGTGCTGGCCTGGGAGCTGTCGCTGAGCCCCCACGTCGTGCCGATCCCGGGCGCGCGACGCGCGGCATCCATCAGCGACTCGGCACGAGCCGCCGATCTCAGCCTCACCGACGACGAGCTCGCACGCTGCACGGCCACCGTCGGCATCGAGGTCTGACCCGGGTTCCGGTTCAACATTCAGGCTTCTCGAGAGTGTCGATCGCGCGCAGCAGGGCGAGCACTTCCCGCACGGCACCCGCGACCGTCGCCGGCTCCTCACCGGATGACACCAGCCACAGCGATCCGACGAACCGGCACGGGTCTCCCACGTTTCAGCGCGACGGCCGCTTCGACTCCTGCTTCGCCGCCACCGTCTTCGCCGTCGCCGTCGCCGTGAGCCACCACCACACGCCGACCGCCACCGCGGCGTACACCGCGAACAGTGAGATCCACAGCCAGAACGGCGTGCTCGTCTCTTCCCAGCTCGCCGGGAACGGCAGCAGCACGATCATGAACGCGATCGTTGCAGCCGTCCACGTCGCCAGCCACCACCAGCGGCTGCGCGCGAACAGCACACCTCCCGGCATCCCGGCGAACGGCAGCAGCATGACCGGCAGCGCAGAGAACCCCACCACCGCCGTGGCGGCGAGGGCTTCGACGGCGAAGGTGTCGAGCACGCCGCCGGTCTCGCCGAGCGGTTCGGCGAGCGCCGAGTAGCCGGCGAACGCGACGATCGCGAGCGTCGCGACGTACCCGACCTCGACGAGGGCGAGGCGCAGCGTGTCCCGTTGCGAAACGGTCGCCGGCAGCACCGCGCCGAGCAGCACGCCGAACACGACGCCCGGCACGAACCCAGTCACCCTGGAGAGCACGACCGTCACGACCAGCAGGACCAGCGCACCGCCGAGCAGTCGCACGCGAGGCCGCTCGGCGACGCCCCACCGCACGGCGACAGCGCCGACCACAAGCGCCGCGACGACGCCTTCGACGATGAACGAGACCAGGCTCGACGCGACCATCCGCACCGATCCGGCGTTGAAGCCGAACGACGGATCCACGAAGCCCGCGATCACGGCCGCCGCCACGAGACCGAAGGCAACCGGCATCCAGATCGGCAGCGACTGGCCACCCCGATGCAGGCCGCGTCCGATACGTCCGATCAGTCGGGATGCCGGTGCCCACAGCCGTGAGACCCGGTCGTAGTGCTCCTGCACAGCCGACTCGAGCAGCTTGCCCGGAAAGGCGAGGATTGCCGCGAACACCAGCACGAGCGCGACCGTGCACGCCAGCACCACCGGACGCAGATCGAGCTGCGCGCCGGTCCTGAGCCCGTCATAGGTCGACGGCGCCCCGGGACCCTCTGCGAGCCGCCCGCCCGCGATCGGTTCGGCGACGACCGGCTCCTCCTCGGCGAGTTCGATGGCGACCGGTTCGGTGACGGGCTCCTCGGTCGGCAGCGGTGTCGGCGTCGACGGTTCGGGAATGTCGAGCAGCGGGAGGATTCTCGCGCGGATCTGCGCGAGCAGCTCGGGCGCGAACCCCCGTCCGGCCATGACGACACCCTCGCCGATCAGCACCTCCTGCGCCGGATACGACACTTCGGGTTGGGTCAGGTCGAGCGGTTCGTAGCGCGAGAACACGGCGCCGTCGGGTGTCTGCGACGGTGCGTAGCCGGCATCCGTCAGGCGGGTGACGAGGTCCGTCTCGTCGTCGAGCAGGGCGTAGCCGATGGCTGCGGCCTCGGAGCCGTCCATCTGGAACCACCAGCACGTCAGTCCGCCGCCTTCGCCGAGGTGTCCCCAGGCCGTCCAGTCCTCGGCGTCGGGGTGGTTTTCCACACCGCCGGTGTCGGCGCCGGACGTGTCGAAGAAGGTGTACTGCGCCTCGGCGAGCTCGGCGCGCAGCTGCTGGTCGACCAGGTCGTCGCACGTGACCGGCTGCGTGGTCGCAGCGGAGGCTGTCCACGCGGGCGCCACGACCACGGCGAGCGCGAACACGACCACGACCAGCGCGCGGAGTGCGCGCGCCGTGGTCGATGTCGCTCTGCGTGCGTGCGTCCCCATGTCGCTCACGTCGGGTCGTCCGGTCGTCGGGTCGTCCGGTGGTGCGTGCCGCCAGGGTAAGGCCGCCCGCGCCGGGGCACAAGACCCCGAGGCGCGCGATGGCGTGCAACATTCAGGCTCTGCGCGACGTGCCGCACCCCGGCCCGCGGAATTCCGCGGGTGCGGCGCGGGGCGGGCGTCGCGGAGACTGAATGTTGAACGGGGCGGGGCGGTCAGCCCCGCAGGATGCGGCCGACCACGGCGGCGGGGGCGAGGTCGAGGCGGCGCAGCAACTGGGCGTTGACAGCGACGACGACGGTCGACAGCGACATCAGCATGGCGCCGATCGACATCGGCATGACGAACCCGATGGGGGCGAGGATGCCGGCGGCCAGCGGCACCGAGATGAGGTTGTACCCCGCCGCCCACCACAGGTTCTGCTGCATCTTGCGGTAGCTCGCCTTCGAAAGTTCGATGATCGACAGGACCGCGCGCGGGTCGTCCCCGGCGAGGATGACACCGGCCGAGCCGATCGCGACATCGGTGCCGGCGCCGATCGCGATGCCGACGTCGGCCTGCGCGAGCGCGGGTGCGTCGTTGACGCCGTCACCCACCATCGCGACCTTGCGGCCTTCGCGCTGCAGCTCGGCGACCTTCGCGGCCTTGTCCTCCGGGCGCACCCCGGCGAAGACCCGGTCGATGCCGAGTTCGGTGCCGACCGCGCGCGCGACGGCCTCGGCATCACCGGTGATCATCACGACCTGCACCCCGACGCGGTGCAGCGCCTCGATCGCCTCACGCGACTCGGGCCGGATCTCGTCGGCGAGGGCCAGGGCACCGATCACGACCCCGTCGCGGGCGACGTGCAGGATGATCGCCCCGTCCGCACGCCACGTGTCGGCGATCGCGCGCTCGGACGCCCCGATCTCTTCGATCATCTTCGGGCCGCCGACCCGGATCTCGGCGCCGTCGACGGTCGCGGTCACGCCGACCGCGGGCGACGACGTGAACCCTGTCGCCCGCGGCAGATCGAGGCCGCGCTCGGTCGCGGCGCGCACGATGGCGCGGGCCAGCGGGTGCTCGCTGTCGGCCTCTGCGGATGCGGCGAGCGCCAGCATCCGGTCTTCATCGCCATCGGCGTCGACCCCGGTGACCGTCGGCTCACCCTTGGTGAGGGTGCCGGTCTTGTCGAACAGCACGGTGTCGACGGTGCGCATGCTCTCGAGGGCCAGGCGGTCCTTCACGAGCACGCCGCCGCGCGCCGCGCGCTCGGTCGCGATGGAGACGACGAGCGGGATCGCGAGGCCCAGCGCGTGGGGGCAGGCGATCACGAGCACCGTGACGGTGCGGACGACGGCGGCATCCGGATCGCCCAGCACCGACCACAGGACCGCGGTGATCACGGCGGCGCCGAGTGCGAACCAGAACAGCCACCCGGCGGCGCGGTCGGCGAGGCGTTGGGCGCGCGACGACGACGCCTGCGCGTCGGCGACGAGGCGCGAGATCCCTGCGAGCGCCGTGTCATCGCCGATCGCGGTGACCTCGACGCGGATGCCGGAGTCGGTCGCCACGGTGCCGGCCGTCACCGTGTCCCCCACGGTGCGGGCGACCGGGCGGGATTCGCCGGTGACCATCGACTCGTCCATATCGGCGGCACCGTCGACGACACGACCGTCGGCGGGCACACTGCCGCCGGGGCGGACGACGACGACGTCCCCGACCCGCAGGTCGGTGGGCGAGACCGTGACGATGGTGTCGCCCTCGACCCGCTCGGCCTCATCGGGCAGGAGGGCCGCGAGCGAGTCGAGCGCCGAGGTGGTCTGCGCGAGCGAGCGCATCTCGATCCAGTGGCCGAGCAGCATGATGACGATCAGCAGCGCCAGCTCCCACCAGAACTCGAGTTCGTGGTGCAGGATGCCGAGGCTCGCTCCCCACGACGCGAAGAACGCGACGGTGATCGCGAGGGCGATCAGCAGCATCATGCCGGGCTTGCGGGAGCGCAGTTCGGACACGGCGCCGGTGAGGAACGGGCGCCCGCCCCACACGTACATGACGGTGCCGATGACGGGAGACACGAACGTCGCCCACGCCGGAATCTGGTAGCCCAGCAGCATGCCGAACATGCCCGAGAACGCGACGACCGGGACGGCGAGGAGGAGGTTGATCCAGAAGAGGCGCCGGAACTGGCCGACGTGGTCGCCGTGTCCTGCGTGGCCCCCGTGCCCGCCGTGGCCGCCGTGGCCGCCCGCCATGTCGTGACCTCCGTGGCTCTCGTGACCTCCGTGGCTCTCGTGCCCAGCGTGGTCGTGCCCGGCGTGCGCCGCGTGGCTACTGGCGTGGTCGTGAGCGGCGTGACCGGCGTGACCGGCGTGACCGGAGTGACCGGCGTGGTCGTGCGCAGAGTGATCCTGCGACGCGTGCGCGTTCGGGGATGCGGGCTCGGCCGGCGTGTGGGTGCCGTGGTGGTCGTGAGCGCTCATGGTGCAATCCTTCCGATGTCGTCTCTCCGCAACAACCAGAATACCCCCCGGGGGTATTCCCGGCCAAGGGTGGGAGCACCCGTGCACCCCCACCCCCAGCGCCGGATCACAGGTCTTCGAGCAACTCCCGCATCTCGGCGATCTCCGCGGTCTGCGCGTCTATCACCGCCTGGGCGAGCGCGATGGCGCCGGCATCCTGTCCTTCGGCGACCTGCACTTCGGCCATCTCGACGGCACCTTCGTGGTGCACGATCATCTGCTCCAGGAACAGTCGCGACGCCTCGTCGGCTGGGGCATCCGCGAGCGCGGTCATGTCGGCATCCGACATCATTCCGTCGCCGTGCCCCATACCCGACATGTCGCCGGCCTCGTCGACGCCCCACGCGTCGAGCCACCCGCGGAGCATGTCGATCTCGGGGCCTTGGGCCGCCTTGATACGCTCCGCCAAGTCGGCCACGCGCGGGTCGATGCCGTCCTTGTCGAGCACGACGTCGCTCATCTCGATGGCCTGCTCGTGGTGCGGGATCATCATCGTGGTGAACATGATGTCGGCCATGCCGGGGCTCTGCGCTTCGCCGGTCGCCGACGGGTCGGCCGGCGTGGTCGACGCATCCGAGCAGCCCGCCAGGGTCATGGCGAGCACGAGGGGAATGGTCGCCGCCAGTGCGGCACGGATCTGGGTCTTCATCTTCATGGGTTCTGCTTTCGTGGTGTCGTCGTGGCGCGCCGACGTTTCGCGGGCGCGCGAAGGAACGCGCCCGGAACGGGACGCGTCGAAAGGCCGCTGCGCGGCACGGCCTCACGTACGACTGATGCAGAGCAGCGCGAGATCCGGCGCAGGGGCACCGATCACGCCCGCCGGTCGCGTGGATGCCGCGGGTCTGCGCACCGGCATCCGCACCCGCAGTCGTGCGACGCGACGTGCACCCAACGCGACGAGCGCCAGGAGCGCCAACAGGCACAGCACGGCCGCCGCGTCGGCGCCCATGGGCGCCCCCACCGCATCCTCGATGGCGGGGTCAGCGGCGTGATGGGCTGGCGCGGCCACGGTGGTCGCTCCGTGGGCATCGTGCCCACCAGGCGGCGAAAGCACGTGCATGCCCAGCAGGCCCGCGATGACGGCAACGGCCAGCAGCAGCGCGACGGCCCACCCGGCCCGCGTGCGCTGCGTCGTCTCCATGCCGCCATGGTACCCCCTGGGGGTATGCCCGACGAGGCGCGACGGGCCCCAATCCCCTCGTTTACAGGGCGCGTTTTGTCGGCTCAGCACGCCCGAGGCGACAAGATGCGTCCTGTAAACCGCGCCGAAGCGACCACACGCGCCCAGCGAACGCGCGGCGTCAGACCGCGACGTCGGGACGAGGTCGCGCCCGGCACCGCCGAGACGGTGACGTTCGAGGTGCCGGTCGCCGCGTGCACGATCGTGGATACCGCCGGTGACCGCATCGTCGAACCCGGCGCGTTCGAGATGCTCGTCGGCCCGTCCTCGCGCGAAGAGGCACTGCTCGTCGCGGGCTTCGAGGTGCGCTGACCCCGGCATCGGTCTCTGCAGGACGCGTGTGGTCGCGTCGCGCGTGTCGAGGCGGCCACACGCGTCCTGCATCTGCGCGCGCCGTTCGCCTGGCGCGTGTTGTCGTTTCGGCGCGCGCACGCGCCCTGCATTCAGTTCGCCTGGCGCGTCTGGTCGCTTCGGCGCCCGCATGGCGCACAACGCGACAGGCGAACGAGGGCGAAGCCGCGTCAAGCGCCAGGTGAAGTGACGGGCATCCGGATGCCGAACCACGACGTCACGCCACCGGCGACGAGCAGGAGCACACACGCGATGACGGCCCGGTGCAGGCCTTCGAGATCGAGCGCGCCGCCGACGATGAACGCCAGCGCCGCGACGGCCAGCAGGCCGGCGATGCGCGAGATCGCGTTGTTCACGGCCGAGGCGGTGCCGGCCCGCTCCGGCCCGATCGCACCGAGGATCGTGGAGGTGAGGGGCGAGACGGTCGCGGCGAGTCCGACGCCGAACACGAGCATGCCGGGCAGCACCTGCCACCAATACGAGAACGGTTCGCCGACGGTCAGCAGCAACAGCAGTCCCCCGGCCATGATGAGCGGCCCGGCCGTCATGAACACCCGCGGCCCGTAACGGCCAGCCAGCGCGCCGGCGCGTGAGCTCAGCATCGCGACGAGGACCGTCGCGGGCAGGCTCGCGAGCCCGGCGAGGGTCGCCGAGAACCCCTGGGTCTGCTGCAGATAGACCGTGAGCACGAGCATCACAAGTGACAGTGCGGCGTAGATGAACAGTGTGGCCAGGTTGCCCGCCGAGAAGTTGCGCACCCGGAACAGCGACAGCGGCAGCATCGGCGCCCGCACGCGGCGCTGTCGAGCGAGGAAGACGGCGAGCAATGCGATACCGCCGAGGAGCGACCCCCACACCGCCGGGTGCGCCCACCCAAGGTTCGGCTGTTCGATGAGCGCGAAGACCGTCGCGCCGAGCCCGAGCGTGCACACCACGGCGCCGAGCACGTCGACCGCGGCATCCGGTGTGCGCACGTCGCGCAGTCCGGTGCGCGGGATGAGCGCGAGCGTCCCGGCGATCGGGACCACGTTGATGAGGAAGGCCCACCGCCACGATGCGAGGTCGATGAGTGCGCCACCCAGCAGGGGGCCGACGAGCATCGCGGCGGTGGTCATGGCCGTCCAGATGCCGATCGCGCGCGACTGCGCCGCATCGCGGAAGGTGGAGGTGATGAGGGCGAGCGAACTCGGCACCAAGAAGGCGGCGGCCGCGCCCTGCACGGCGCGCGCGACGATGAGGAACACCGGGTCGGGAGCGAGCGCGATCGCGACCGAGGCGACCCCGAATCCGACCAGCCCGATGCGCATCACCAGCAGTCGGCCGAACGCGTCGCTGGCCGAACCCGCGACGAGGATGAGGGCGCCGAGCGTGATCAGATAGGCATCCACGACCCATTGCTGCGTCGTGAGCCCGCCGCCGAGCTCGGTGCTGATCGCGGGGAGTGCGACGTTGACGATCGTGCCGTCGAGGAACGACACGAACGACGCCAGCACCGCGACCGTCAGCGTGAGGCGCTGGGCCGGGGTGAACGCGTCGGTCATGACGTCACGGTAGTCCCGACCGACGACCTTGGGGCGATGTCAGCCGATGAGTTCTGCCAGGAGCGTCTCGACGCGGGCGCGGATCTCGTCGCGGATCCGGCGCACCCCGCCCAAATCCAGCTCGGAGGGGTCGGGGATCTGCCAGTCGAGGTACCGCTTGCCCGGGTAGACCGGGCACGCGTCGCCGCACCCCATGGTGACGACGGCATCCGCCGCTCGCACGACGTCGTCCGTGAGCGGCTTGGGGTACTGCTCTGTCACGTCGATGCCGATCTCGGCGAGCGCGGTGACGACTGCAGGCAGGATGCCGGTGCCCGACGGCTGCGAACCCGCCGATCGCACATGGACTCGCCCGCGCGCGAGGTGCTCGGTGAGTGCCGCCGCCATCTGTGAGCGGCCGGCGTTGTGCACGCAGATGTACAGCACCTCGGGCACCGGCTTCGCGCTCAGCCCGCGCGACTGCGCAAGCGCGGTCAGCCGGTCCTTGGCGAACCGCTCGGTGAGACTCGGCAGGTGGGTGCGGACCGTCGCCGTGCGTCCGAGCGCCGTATACGACTCGAACACGACGCGTTCGACGGTCTCGGCCGAGATCGATCCGTCGAAGGCGTCGGCGAGACGCTCGGCCGCGCGATGCAGCAACTGCTCGGGCGCGAGGAGCGACCCTTGCCCATCACTCCCGCTCATGATGCCGCCCGCCCATTGACGAGTTCTGCCAGCAGGCCCTCGACGCGGGCGCGGATCTCGTCGCGGATCGGCCGCACCGCCTCGATGCCCTGTCCTGCGGGGTCGTCGAGCTGCCAGTCCTCGTAGCGTTTGCCGGGGAAGATCGGGCACGCGTCACCGCATCCCATGGTGATGACGACGTCGGACTCGCGCACCGTGTCGACCGTGAGCACCTTCGGCTGCTCACCGGCGATGTCGATGCCCTCCTCAGCCATCGCGGCGACCGCGACGGGGTTAATCTCATCCTTCGGTGCCGAGCCCGCCGACAGCACCTCGACGCGATCGCCGCCGAGTTCGCGCAGGAACCCTGCGGCCATCTGCGATCGGCCCGCGTTGTGCACGCAGACGAAGAGGACGGTGGGGGTGTGAGACATCGGGGCATCCCTTCTGGTGTTTCCAAAAGCATAGATGCAGATCTATCTATTTGTCGATGAACGAGCGGTGAACGCTCACCCGACCAGCTCGTCGACCAACGCCTGCACCCGACGATCGATGTCGTCGCGGATCGCGCGCACCTGTGGCAGCGGCAGCCCTGCGGGGTCGTCGACCTCCCAGTCGAGGTAGCGTCGCCCCGGATAGACCGGGCACGCATCGCCGCATCCCATCGTGACGATGACATCGGCGCCCCGCACGACGTCATCGGTGAGCGGCTTGGGAAACTCCCCCTCGGCCGCGATACCGATTTCGGTCAGCGCCTGCAAGACAACCGGACGCACTTCGGACGCTGGGTTCGACCCTGCCGTCGCCACAACCAACCGATCACCGGCGAGCCGCCGCAAGATCGCAGCCGCCAGCTGCGAACGCCCGGCGTTCTGCACGCACACGAACAGCACGGTCAGCACCTCGGGCTTCGCACTGTCGGCCGCGATATCGAGCCGCCCGACCGTGAACGCTGCAGCCCGCGCGAGCAACGTCGCGTCGTCCAGCCCGAGGCCACGCAGTTGTTCGATGCTGTCGGCGAACTGTTCGGCGACGGTCTCAGCACCGTACACACCGGCGTAGCGTCTCGCGAGGTCTGCAACGGCACGGTCACGGCTCGGCGCAAGCGGCTCATCACCGGGTTCGAGCAGGGCACTGACCCGCGCCGCATGCGCTGGTGCCAGTGCATACCAGGCACGCCGCCCGTCCGGCGTCCGCGTCACGATCCCGTCGTCGAGCAGAACGCGCATGTGATGACTGACGGTCGGCTGCCGAAGTCCGAGGCGCTCGGCGACATCACCGACGAGCACCCGGCCATCCGGAGCGTCGCGGATCATCCGCAGGATGCCGGCGCGCCTGGGATCGGCGAGCACCGAAAGATCCTGCGCTTGACGCATAGATCACAGTCTATTGACCATCAACCCCGTTGGTCCGGCTGCGTCGCTCGATGAGCAGCGTGTCGCGCCACCGCCCGGCGTGCACGCCGCGCTCCGACCTGCCGATACGCTCTCGCCGGCCCACGACACGAAAGCCCGCTCGCTCGTGCAACGCAGCACTTCCCGCGTTCTCGGGGAAGATCGACGACTGGATCGTCCACACCCCCGAAGCCTCAGCGGCATCGATGAATGCAGCGAGCAATATGCCACCGATCCCTCGGCCCCGCGCGCCGCGCGCGACGTAGACCGAATGCTCAATGATGCCGCGGTACGCCGCCCTCGATGAGACGGGGGATGCCGCAACCCAGCCGACGACCGCGCCGTCGGCATCGACCGCGACGAGCCTGAGGTCGGATCGGCGCGCCGCATCGAACGCCTCCCATTCGGGTGTCGACGACTCGAACGTCGCCTCTCCGTCCTCAATCCCCTGTGCGAAGATCTGCTCGACGGCCGGCCAATCCCCCGCATCCATCGACCTCGTCGTGACACTCACCCGCAACACCCCTCGCCCACCCCACCCGTCGAGCACACACCGGTCGCGGGCAGTTCGAGCTGCACGTGCGAGGCGGCCTCGAGGTCGCCTGCGATCGCCGCAACCACCGACCTCACCTGCTCGTAACCGGTCGCGAGGAGGAAGGTCGGAGCTCGCCCATACGACTTCATTCCCACGACGAAGAAGTGCTCCTCGGGATGTGCGAGCTCTCGGAAACCGTGCGGTTCGACGGTGCCGCAACTGTGCACATTGGGGTCGATCAGCGGCGCGAGTCGACGCGGCGCCTCGACGATCTCGTCGAAGTCGAGACGGAGCTCGCGCAGCATGCCCAGGTCGGGTCGGAAGCCGGTCGACGCGACAACCACATCGGTGGCGTGCACCGAGGACACCGGCCCGCTTCGTCCGATGAGCTCAATCCCGCCGTCGACACGTCGCACCGCATCCGTCTCGAACCGGTCGACCACGTCGATCCTGCCGGCGGCGATATGCGCATCGAGGCGTCGCCCGAGCGCGGCGCGGTCGGGAAGCTCATCGTCGCTCGAACTCGACACCCGCACGGCGTCGGCGGTGCGGATGACCCACGCGATCCGGGTCGCGGGCGCTTCGTCGGCGAGCGCGACGAGTGCCAACAGTGTGTTCGCGGCGGAGTGTCCAGCGCCGACCACGCTGACGCGCCGTCCTTCGAAGCGGTGCCGATCACTACCGAGCACATCGGGGAGCGGCCCGACGAGCGCATCGCCGATGTCATCGGCACCGCGCAACGGCAGTCCGTCGGATGCAAGCGGACTCGGCTGGTCGAACGTGCCCGACGCGTCGATGACGGCGCTCGCGAGCACCGTTTCTTCGCGATCTCCCCGCTGAACTCTGAGGACGAACGGTGCGGCAGCGCGGCCGCGGGTTCGCGTGCGATCCATCCCCTGTCGCGATACCCCCGTCACGCGAGCGCCGGTGTGGAGGTGAGTGGCAAGCTGTGGGAGCTCGGCGAGCGGGCGCAGGTACGCCTCGCGCAACTCGGTGCCGATGGGGGCGATATCTGCCGGAGGCATCGCCCACGACGTCGTCTCCAGCAGTTCGACCGCCACCGGATCCACAAGATAGCGCCACGGTGAGAACAGTCGTGTGTGCCCCCACCGGTCGACGGCATCAGCGATGTCGCCTGCCTCGAACAGTTCGAAGGGAATCTCGCGTGTCGCGAGGTGCGCGGCCGCGGCGAGCCCGACCGGTCCGGCGCCGATGATCACCACCGGGTGGGAGATGGTCGCCACGTGCGGTCGCGTGGGGGTGAGATCGAGAAGCGTCATGCCAACTTCCTCTATATCGAAGATCGTCAATGCAAGCGAGCTTCCACCTTGTATCGAAGTTTGTCAATATCGACTATCATCGATGCATGACCACGCTCGACGTCACCGACATCTCGACAGTCGCCTGTTGCACGCCGCTCGTGCGGGAGACGCTCACGGCAGCGGATGCCGAGCAGCTCGCCCACACCCTCAAGGCGCTCGCCGATCCGACGCGCCTTCGGCTGCTGTCGATCGTCGCCGCGACCCAGAACGGCGAAGCGTGCGTGTGCGATCTGACCGACCCGGTGGGCCTCAGCCAGCCGACCGTGTCGCACCACCTCAAGATCCTCACGGAGGCCGGGTTCCTCACCCGCAGCAAGCGCGGCACCTGGGCGTACTACGCGATCGTGCCCGGCGCGCTCGAGCGCCTGTCCGGCCTGTTCGTCACGACGTGACCGGTCTCGCCCGTGCGGCCGGCGCCGAGTTCACCGGCGCACTGCTGCTGTCGGCCATCGTCGTCGGATCCGGCATCGCAGCGGCATCCCTCTCCCCCGGCGACGTCGGGCTGCAGCTGCTGCAGAACTCGCTCGCGACGACCCTGGGACTCGCAGTCCTCATCGCGGTGTTCCAGCCGGTGAGCGGCGCACACTTCAATCCTGCGGTGACGCTCGTGGATGCGGCACTCGCGGTGCGGGGCGGGCCCCCGAAGCCCGCACGGGTGATGACGTTCATCGGCGCGCAGATCGCCGGGTGCATCGCCGGCGCGATGCTCGCGAACGCCATGTTCGGCCTGCCGGCCGTCGCCTGGAGCACGACCGAGCGCGCGTCCGGCACGACGCTGCTCGCCGAGGTCGTCGCTACCGCCGGCCTCGTGCTCGTGATCTTCGGCCTCGTGCGGGCCGGGCGCTCGACATGGGTCGCGCCGGCGGTCGGCGCCTACATCGGCGCCGCCTACTGGTTCACGTCGTCGACGAGCTTTGCGAACCCTGCGATCACGATCGGCCGCGCGTTCACCGACACGTTCGCCGGCATCGCCCCGGCATCCGTCCTGCCGTTCATCGCCGCACAGCTCGTGGGCGCCGCGGTGGGCGCTGCCGTTGCGGTCGCGCTGTTCGTGCGGCCCGAGGTGTCGCAGATTCGGACGAAGGTCGTGGATTCGGACCCGGGAGCCTGATCCGCCCCGAATCCGGCGACAATCTCCGAATCCGGTGACGGTGCGAACGGTCAGGCCGCGGGCGTCTCGGACCCTCCGGTCAGCTCCAGAACGCCCATTTGTCGGTCACGACGTACGTTCCTGAGGCGTTGCGTTCGAAGGTGATCTGCACCTCGCCGTAGCTGTTGTACGAGACCGGCCAGAGGAAGGACTTGATATGCAAGTCCTCCTGCGACTCGAGGTCGGCGTGATTGTCGAACCAGATCGTGCCCGCTGACCCGATCGTCGCTCGCACCTGAGCGAGGGAGTGGCCGAGTTTGATCTTGCTGTACTCGGTCTTCGTTGCCGGGTCCTGCGTGCGGTTGGGCTTGTAGGTCCAGATCGCGCTGTAGTCCACCATGCGGTAGACACCGCGGTCATCCACCCAGAAGGTGAGGTCTACGCTGTACGAACGTTTGCCGTACGCGATCCGGTACTCCTTCAGAATGTAGTCCTCGTTCTCGGCGTAGGTGCGGCCGGATGTGCCGAAAAGACTCGCGACCGCACTACGCGTCATGCCGAACTTCAGTTGTCCGAACTCGGTCTTCGTGACGTACGGGGGGTTCGTCGCGGCCGATGCGCCGAGCGCCGGGGTGATGGTCAGCGCGACTGCGACCATCGCGGCGCTGAACATGGTCGTGAGTTTTCGGGGGTTGGGCATGACGGTGCCTCTCTCGTTCGGTGGGCTGATCTGCCCGGCCCGCCACCCGGATGCCGGGTCGCGCGCCGCACGAGTCAGCGTCACCGATGAGAGATCAGACCCCACCCCGAACCCGGTCGACCGCTGGATGCGATCACAGCGTAATGCACGGGCGCTCCCGCGCACATCATCGAATCCCAGCGACTCGGCGTCAGGCCGCGGGCTGCTCGTGCACGGCAGATGACGTCGTCACGCCGTTGAGGACGAGGTAGAGCTGGCGTTCAGTGACCGAGACCGTCAGGGTGTTGCGGCGTTCGAGCGAGCCGACGGCGCTGTCGATGAAGCCGGGGTCGAAGCTGTACAGCAAAATGGCTTCGCCACGGTGGATGCGAGCACCCTCCCACCGCGCGGCGACCTTGGCGGGGTCGCGGTGCGTGTACACCACGGTGCGCTCGGCCTGGCGACTGCCGAGGTGCAGCTTCTCGGCATCCGGCGCGCCCACCTCGATCCAGGCGGTGAGGCGGCCGGTGAGGTCACGCACGAAGACGGCGGGCTCGTCGGTCGCCGAGATGCCTTCACTGAACGCGATGCCCTCGGTGTATTCGAGGCAGTACGCCAGCAGCCGCGTCAACATGAACTGGTCGGTCTCGGACGGATGCCGCGCGACCCGCAGCGTCAGGTCTTCATAAACGCCGCGATCCACGTTCGCCAACTGCACATCGAACGTGTGGATCGTCGCCCCGGCAGCCATACCTCCAGCCTACGGTCGCAGATTCGGAGAATGACCGCAGATTCGGATGCGAGGGCCCGCGGCATCCGATTCCGACGACAATCTCCGAATCTGCGACGCGCGGCCCGGGGACGTCGTCGCGGTACTCGCGTAACCGACGACCCGGCCCCGGTCAACCCCCTCGGCTCACCGGCCGGACGTGCCTAGCGTGGAAAGCCACCGCCACACCGGGCGGTCTCAGACGAAAGGACGGATGCCATGGGCCTCGACGACAAGATCAAGAACACGGCGGAGGACCTCGGCGGCAAGTCGAAGGAAGCCGCCGGCAAGGTCACCGGCAACGAGAACCTCGAAGCCGAAGGCAAGGCAGATCAGGCCAAAGCCGACCTGAAGCAGGCCGGCGAGAAGGTCAAGGACGCCTTCAACAACTGACCCGTCGTGACGGCGCTCCACCCTCGGGTGGGGCGCCGTTCTCGTGCGTCAGGCCGGGCGCCCGTCAGGCGCCGCGCGTTGCCGGCCGAGCGCCCGTCAGGCGCGGCGCGGCGCCTTCGACGCGATCGGGATGGGCCGGGTGGCGCCAGAGGTGCCGCGCGATGACAGATGCCATTCGGCTGCCGCGATCACCGACTCCCACACGTCGTAGCGGCCGCGGTGTTCCGCGCCGCACAACCACACGACGTCGAAGCCGCCGGCCGTGCGCTCGGCGTAGCCAATGACGTGTTCGGCGTCGCGCGGGCCGACCCGCCCGTCGCACAGTCGCCACGCGTCGTCCTGCCCGAGCGCCTCGATGACGAGACTGTTCCGCGCAGAAGTGGTCTGCGCACCGAGTACACCGTTCATGCACTCACCCCCGGATAAGAGTCTTACTCATCCCTGCGACATCCGGTAGGGGTTGACTTCCCCGTGAGCGTCTGGGCGGCCCGCCTTCAGGCGAGCCCAGGTGGCACGGAATCCTCGTCGTCGCCCTCTTCGGGCGCCGGGACGGGGATGACGGCGAACGGCACACCGGGGGTGATCAGCAGCAGCGCGTCGCGGCGCTCACCCTCGCCGTCGTTCACCTTCATCCACGTCGCCCCGCCCGAGGCGACGCCGTCTTCGACCTCCTTCAGCACATCGACCAGTTCCCGCCCGCCGATGCTGTACAGCCGCCCGCCGTACTCGATGTCGATCCGCTTCATCGTGCCGTCTCCTCCGTTGCCGAGTCCTCGGTCGCCTCGGGCAGAATCCACAGGCCGCGGGCAGAATTCGCCGCTTGGCTCATGGCATCCACCCAGGCGCGGTTCATCGATGGCGGCCGAGAACCGTAGAACTTGAACACGAGCGACGCGTGCGGGTGCACCCACACTGTCGTGCGCCCGTTGCCGATGCTGCGATCGTCTTTCCAACTGAACGGAAACGGCTCGCCGCGTCGCAGCTTGTCGAGCATGACCACCTGCAGATGCGCGAGCACGCGGTCGTCGAAGTCGACCTTGATCGACCCCTCGTAGATGAACTTGCCCATGCCGCGAACCTAGCGCCGCTCCGCAGCGCGAGCAGGGGGCTTGACAGCGCGCGGCGACCCGTGCGGGAGGATGTGGGTATGCCGATTCTCAACAAAGACATGACCCTCTGCATCTCGTTGGCGGCGAGGCCGTCGAACATCGGCACGCGGTTCCACAATTTCCTCTATGACGAGCTCGGCCTGAACTTCGTCTACAAAGCGTTCACGACCGATGACCTCGACGCGGCGATCGCCGGCGTGCGCGGCCTCGGCATCCGCGGCTGCTCGGTGTCGATGCCGTTCAAAGAGGCGGTGATCCCGCTGGTCGACATCGTCGAACCGTCGGCGGCCGCGATCGAGTCGGTGAACACGATCGTCAACGACAACGGCGTGCTGACCGCGTCGAACACCGACTACGAAGCGGTCGCAGAGCTGCTCGCCGAGCACCGGCTCGACCCCGCGGCATCCGTCCTCGTGCGCGGCTCGGGCGGCATGGCCAAGGCCGTCGTCGCGGCGTTCCGCGGCGCCGGGTTCGACGACGTCACGATCGTCGCCCGCAACGCGGATGCCGGCGATGCGATCGCGGCGACCTACGACTACCGATCGGTCACCGCCGATCCGGCGCCGGGGCACAGCGTGCTCGTCAATGTGACGCCGCTCGGCATGCGGGGCGCCGATGCCGAGACGCTGTCGTTCACTCCCGCCCACATCGAGGCCGCGACGACCGTGTTCGATGTCGTCGCGTTCCCCTCCGAGACGCCGCTCATCCGCGCCGCGCGCGCCGCCGACCGGGCGGTGATCACGGGCGCCGAGGTCATCGCGTTGCAGGCCGCTCGCCAGTTCGCGCGCTACACGGGCGTCACGCCGACCCCCGAGCAGGTGGCCCGGGCGTCCGAGTTCTCGCGCGCCGAGGCCTGACCACGCTCGGCCCGCGTCACCAGATTCGGAGATCGGCCGCAGATTCGGATGTGGATGCCGGTTTGATCCGAATCCGGTGACGTGCTCCGAATCTGCGACACGGCACTGGAGGCACAGGCCGCGGCGCCACCGCGCCCCAGCTCACCCCTCTACGCGCAGCACCGCCTCGGCGGGGAGTGGCCGCTGTCAAATGTTTCTCCGATTTCGCGGAGCGCTCCCGAACGACCGCCTGCCTATACTGCGCCTATGCCGACCGACTCCCCCACCGCACGCGGTTCGTACGCGAAGGGCATCGCGCGACGGCAAGAGATCCTCGACCGCGCGATCGAGGTGTTCGCCCGTCGCGGCTCGGAGCGCACGAGCCTGCGGGCGATCGCACGCGAGGTCGGCGTGACCCACGCCGCGCTCACGCATTACTTCGGGTCACTCGAAGAGCTGCTCGTGGCGGTCTATCGCGAATCGGAGCGACAGTTCGACGAGGTCGAGGCTGCGGAGCCGATCGAGACGCCCATCGAGGGGATGCGGGTGTCGGCGCAGCAGAACCGCGAGATCCCCGGCATGGTGCAGCTGTACACGTCACTCGTCGCCGGGGCGCTCGAGAACGACCGTCCCGCGGCGACCGAGTTCATCACGGCGCGCTTCGACCGCCTGCGCAGTTCGATCGCCGAGCAGGTGCGCGACAACCAGCGCGCGGGGCTCATCCGTGACGACGTCGATGCCGAGCAGGTCGCGGCGCTCGTGATCGCGGCATCCGACGGCCTGCAGACGCAGTGGCTGCTCGACGATGCGGTCGACCTTGAGGCCTCGCTCGGCGTGCTTGCCCACATCCTTCGCCCCGCCCGCTGACCTTCCCCGCCGCTTTCCGCGACGGAATCGGGAACTCACGGCGTGGGATCGACGGGAACACCGTGCGTGACAGCGGCGGCATCCGCTTGCTACAGTGACTTCAGCAAATACCTCCACTTGGAGGTTTTCACCGCAAGGACGCATGGAAGGAACGGCGACGTGGCCCTGCCCGAAGCATCAGTTCAGCTGTACACCCTGGCCGAGGAGTTCTCGGCCGACATGAGCGGGTCGCTCGACAAGCTCGCCGCGATGGGTCTGCGCAACGTCGAGGCTTTCGATTTCGTGCGCCGCCCCGGCGAGATCCGCACGGCGCTCGACGGCGCCGGACTCGCCTCCCCCACCGGGCACGCACCGCTGCTGTCGGACGAGCTGTGGACGCCCGACGGCTCCATCCCGACCCCGGCACCCGAGGTCGTTTTCGAGGCCGCCGCGAAGGTCGGCCTCACGACCGTCATCGACCCGTTCGTCGCGCCCGAGCGCTGGTTCACCGCCGACGGCGTCGCCGACATCGCCGAGCGCCTCAACGCCCTCGTCGAGACGGCAGCAGGGTTCGGGCTCGCCGTGGGCTACCACAACCACGCGCAGGAGTTCGTGAAGAGCTTCGACGGACAGACCGCGTTCGAGCGGTTCGTCTCGCTCACCGACCCGCGCGTGCAGATCGAGCTCGACCTGTACTGGGCGCTCGTCGGCGGGCAGGATGCCGCGGCCCTCACCGCCGCGCTCGGTGACCGCCTCGTCGCGGTGCACGTCAAGGACGGCATCGCCCCCGCCGTGAACCCGTTCGGCCCGGATGCCGGCGAGTTCGGGTCGGCGAGCCTCGACCAGCGGCGACCCGGCGGTGGCGACGTGCCGCTGGCTGCTGCGCTGCAGGCGGCGAGCGCCGTGCAGTACGCGGTCATCGAGTACGACAACGCGCCCGGTGACGTCTTCGACGACATCGCCGCGAGCCTCGCGTTTCTGCGTGACGGTGGGTTCGTCCGATGAGCGCGGTCGGCATCGGCCTCATCGGCGCAGGCGTCATCAGCGACACGTACCTCGAGAACCTGGGCGCGTTCCCCGACACCGAGGTGCTGATCGTCGGCGACATCGACACCGAGCGCGCCGCCGCACAGGCCGCCAAGCACTGCGTGCCGGCATCCGGCACCGGTGACGACGTGCTCGCGCACCCGGGCGTCGACCTCGTCATCAACCTCACGATCCCGGCAGTGCACGTCGAGGTCTCGCGCGCCGCGATCGCCGCGGGCAAGCACGTGTGGACCGAGAAGCCGCTCGGCCTCGACCTCGAGGGCGCCGCCGAACTGCTGCGCGAGGCGGATGCCGCGGGCCTTCGGGTCGGGTCTGCCCCTGACACGCTGCTCGGCCCGGGCTTCCAGGCAGCGCGCCGGGTGATCGAGTCGGGTCGGATCGGCCGGCCGCTGTTCGCCCAGACGGCGTTCCAGACGCAGGGGCCGGATCTGTGGCATCCGAACCCCGGCTTCTTGTTCGCGAAGGGTGCGGGCCCGCTGCTCGACATGGGTCCGTACTACTTCTCGGCGCTGGTCAGTGTGTTCGGTCCGGTCGCGACCGTCGCCGCGGTGGGTTCCAAGGCGCGCGAGGAGCGCGTCATCCACACCGGTCCGAACGCGGGGGCGACCTTCCCCGTCGAGGTGCCGTCGACGATGCAGGTGATCGCCGCGTTCGAGGGCGGCGGGCAGTCGCAGAGCCTGCTGAGCTTCGACTCTGCGCTCGAGCGTCACGGCGTCGTCGAGATCCACGGCACCGAGGGCACGATCGTCATTCCCGACCCGAACCAGTTCGCCGGCCGCATCGCGGTCGTCGCCCCGCTCGGTGTGCTGCGCGACGGCATGAAGACCGAACAGGAGTGGGTAGAGATTCCGCACGCCGACCTCACCGTCGGCCGCGGCATGGGTGCACTCGACATGGTGCGTGCGCTCGCCGCGGGGCGTCCGCACGTGGCATCCGGCGAACTCGGCTACCACGTGCTCGACACGCTGCTGTCTGCCGAACGGTCCGCCGCGACCGGCACGACCGTCACCGTCGAAAGCACCGTCGCGCCCATCCCCCTGCTGCCCGACGACTTCGACCCCTTCGCCGCCACCCTCTGACGGCCCACCATCTCGAGTGTCCAAGACACGCGGTTCCGCCACTCCCCGGATCCGCGGGTCTTGGACACTCGTGGTTGGGGCGGTGCGCCCCTTCCCCCGGCGTGTGCTTCGCGGTACCTTCCAGGTGGGGATGGTCTGGATCTGGGGAGTTCGACATGGGTCGTTCCGTGTATACGCGCGCGTCGGCAGGTTTGATCGGCGCAGTTCTGGTCGTTGCGGGGCTGCTCGCGACGACGCCGCCGGCCGCGGCGCTCGAGCCGCCGAGTACGCCGTACACGTTCGGCAACAACTCGTTCGGCGAGTTGGGAGATGGCACGACGGATGCCCGTCCGACGCCGGCAGCCGTCGTCGAGCTGACCGATGTGGTCGACGTGCACGGCGGACGCGAGCACGTCATCGTGCTCCGAGCCGACGGCACCGTGTGGACGTGGGGAAGCAATGTCCAGGGGCAGCTCGGCATCGGCACCACCGGAAACCGCTCCCTCCCGGTGCAGGTACCGGGGCTGAGCGACGTCATCGCGGTCGAAACCGGGCACAACTTCTCGATGGCGCTCCGATCCGACGGAACCGTATGGCAGTGGGGCCTGAACGCGGACGGCCAACTCGGCGACGGGACCACCACGATGCGCCGCTCGCCGGTGCAGGTCGTCGGTATGACGGATGCGGTGGCCATCGCGGGCGGTCGCAACATGTCGTACGCGATTCGCGACAACGGCGAGGTCATGGCGTGGGGGCGCAATGACGAGGGCCAACTCGGCGACGGAACGACGACTCGACGCCTCACGCCGGTGCAGGTGTCAGCGCTCACGGATGTCGTGCGGATCGCGGGTGGCCGCGATCACGGGCTCGCTGTTCGCTCCGACGGGTCTGTGTGGGCGTGGGGGTCGAACGATTACGGCCAGATCGGCAACGGCAGCACGACGGATCGCACGACGCCGGTCCGCGTGATCGACTCGGGTGTCGTCGACGTCGCGGCGGGCGCCCATCACAGCTTCGCGTTGCGCACGTCCGGCACCGTGGCCTCATGGGGTCGCAACTACCGGGGCAATCTCGGCGACGGCACCACGACGCAGCGCACCCGTCCGGTGCAGGTCCTCAATGTCGCGGGCGCAGTGTCCTTGGGGTCGTCCCGCGACTCCGGTGTGGTCACGCTGGCGGACGGCGGCGCACGGTCGTGGGGCGACAACGCCAACGGACAGCTCGGCGACGGTACGACGACACGCCGAACGAGCGCGGTCGCGGTGTCGGGTGTCGAGGATGCGATCAAAGCGGGCGGCGGCGGCGCGGAGTATTCCGTGATCCTGCAGCGCGAGGGCACACCGCCCACCGAGGTGGATCCGGTGGCCCGGATCACCGGGACGTGCACGTTCCTTTCGTGTCCGCTCAGCGGGGCCGCTTCGAGTGATGCCGACGGCAGCATCGTCGAGTTCGCGTGGGACTTCGGTGACGGCACGACCGAGACCGGCGTCGCGCCCGGACACACATATGCGGCCGAGGGGTCGTATGACGTGACCCTGACGGTGACCGACGATGACGGGCGCACTGACACCGACACGCGCTCGGTCACGGTCGCGCCGGCGCCCGCGACCGAGGCCGCGTTCCGCGCGGCAGCATCCTCGTACGCCAACTCTTCGGCGCCCGGGGTCGTTGCGCCGGGCGCCGTGGAGGCCGGCGACAGGCTGCTCCTGTTCGTGTCGACGAACAGCGCAACCTCCGCGACGACCCCGGCGGGGTGGGAGCAGGTGAGCACGGTGCTGGATGGATCCGACCTGCGGAGCACGCTGTTCACGAGGGTCGCTGACGCGGCGACGGCGGGCAGCACGATCAGGGTCACGTTGGGTGGACAGGCGAAGGTAGCGCTGTCGCTGGGCGCATATTCGGATACGGGGGCCCCGTCGGCCTATGCATCGACGGCCGAGTCCACCAGCACCTCGACACACACTGCCCCGACCGTGACCGTCGCGACACCGGGTTCGATCGTGGTGCGGCAATGGAGCGACAAGGTCAACGCCGCCCACTCCTGGACAGTGAGCGGTGGCGTCGCGCTCCGCACGAGCAGCAACGGGTCTGGGAGCGGCATGATCACCAGCGCGCTCGCGGACAGCGTGGCCGCCTCGGCGGGGCCGTCGGGGACGGCCACTGCGAACGCCGGCATCGCTTCGAGCAAGGCGATTTCGTGGACGGTCGTGCTTCCCCCGGGGTAAACAGATCGATCACGTAGGCTTCCGGCATGACGGAGCGGACCTTCGCTGCCGCTTCCTCGCCGCAGGACGCGGCTTTCTGGGGTCGCTGCCGACGGCGCTGACAGCCGGCCGCAGTGGCTGGCTGACACCCGACCCGCACGGTGCGAGGCTGCAACCGCGGCGGCACGGATCGGCGGTGCGTGTGGCGGGCCTCGCGGCGCGCACGGGCTGCTCGTCAACGGCGGATCGAGCCGTCCGAGACGCCGTCGCGGCGGTGGATGCCGGGCGCCCATAGCCGTCGCCCACTCCGACGCAACGGCCTCCGCGCGGGTCAGTCCGCGCGACGCTGCCGGGGTGCCGGCGGCGGCGGCACTGCTTTCGCCGCGATGATGTCGGCCACGGCGATGCGCTCGACGCCGCGCTTGCCGTCGACGACAACCGTTTCGGCATCAGCGCTGAGCAGTTCGCCGAGGGCATCGGTCGCCTGCCCGGTCGGCAGCAGGTAGCGCACGACGACCCGGCGACCGGGAGCGGGCAGCCTCACCACGAGGTCACCACTTTCCGGGTGCGTAGTCCTTGAGGAAGACGCCGAACAGGTCCTCCCCCGCTTCGCCGCGCACGATCGGGTCGTAGACGCGGGCGGCACCGTCGACGAGGTCGAGCGGTGCGTGGAAGCCCTCTTCGGCGAGGCGCACCTTCGTGGGGTGCGGGCGCTCGTCGGTGATCCAGCCGGTGTCGACGCTCGTCATGAGAATGCCGTCGGTCTCGAACATCTCGCGCGCGCTCGTGCGGGTGAGCATGTTGACGGCGGCTTTGGCCATGTTCGTGTGCGGGTGTCCGGGGCCCTTGTAGCCGCGGTTGAAGACGCCCTCCATCGCGCTGACGTTGACGATGTAGGTGCGTCGGGCGGGGCTCGCTGCCATCGAGGCGCGCAGGCGCGAGATGAGCAGGAACGGTGCGGTCGTGTTCGCGAGCTGCACTTCGAGCATCTCGAGCGGGTCGACCTCGTCGACGCGCTGCACCCACGAGTTCGTGTGGTCGAGGTCGGGGATGAGCCCGCCCGCGTCGATCGCGGTGCCGGCGTGCAGGCGTTCGAGCGAACTGGACCCTGCGGCCATCGCCTGCTCGGTGAGCTCGTCCGCGCGCGAGGCGGCAGCGGCGAGAATCGGGTGCGCGGTCACCGACCGCTCGAGGGCCTGCGGATGCTGGTCGTTGGTGTGCCCGAACGTGACCAGCTCGGGCACGGCCCCCTGCGGGAGCGGGGCGAGTTCGGCATCCACGAGCGGCTGGTACGCCCCCGGCGAGCGCCGCACGGTCTGCGTCGCGTTGTTGATGAGGATGTCGAGGGGGCCGGCGGCGGCGACCTCGTCGGCCAGTCCGATCACCTGCGCCGGGTCGCGCAGGTCGATGCCGACGATCTTGAGCCGGTCGATCCAGTCGGCCGAGTCGGGCAGGCTCGAGAATCGGCGCACGGCGTCGCGCGGGAAGCGCGTCGTGATCGTCGTGTGCGCACCGTCGCGCAGCAGCCGCAGCGCGATGTACATACCGATCTTCGCGCGACCACCGGTCAGCAGCGCCCGTTTGCCGGTGAGGTCGGTGCGGGCGTCGCGCTTGGCGTGGCTCATCGCGGCGCACTCGGGGCACAGCTGGTGGTAGAACGCGTCGACGAGCGTGTACGGCTGCTTGCAGATGTAGCAGGGGCGGGCCTTGATGAGCGTGCCCGCCGTCGGCGTCGTCGTCGAGGTGCTGATGGGGATGCCGCGGGTCTCGTCGTCGATGCGGTCGGGGGCGCCGGTGGCGGTCGCGGCGACGACGGCACGGTCGGCTGCGGCGATCGCCTCGCGGATCTCGCGGCGGCGCACACGCTTGGTCGCCTTGAACATCGCGGCCGTCGCGCGGCGCACGCTGACGAAGTCGGGGTGGGTCTGATCGACGTCGTGGAGCGTCGCCAGCACCCGCAGGGTGGTCTCCAGATCCGCGGGATCGATGCCGCTTGCGGGCAGGTCGGAGGGAACGGAGGTCTCGGGGGGCACACGCGATTCTACGTCGGCGGTGGTGAGCGATGCCTGTTAGCGTGCCGGGGTGACCTCCTCTCAGGGCGATGGGCAGCGCCGCATCCACGTCTCGGCCGCTGTCATCGTCGATGCGGCCGGGCGCCTGCTGCTCGTGCGCAAGGGCGGCACGACGGCGTTCATGCAGCCGGGCGGCAAGCCCGAGCCCGGCGAGTCGCCGGGTGAGACGCTCATCCGGGAGCTCGCGGAGGAGCTCGGCCTGCACGTCGATCCGGCGCAGTTGCGCCCGCTCGGCTCGTTCACGAACGCCGCCGCGAACGAGCCCGGCCACCTTGTCGTGGCCGACGTGTTCGCGGTCGAGATCGGTTCACAGGTGCCCGTCGCGCAGGCCGAGATCGAGGAGTTGCGGTGGGTCACCCGCGCAGACGCCGAGACGCTCGAGGTCGCGCCGCTCGCGCGCGAGAACTTCCTACCCGCCTGAGTCCTGCACCGGACGGTACAGGTCGACCCGGTCGGCGATGACGCGCAGGTGTCGCAGATCGATACAAGACGCCATCGGAGAGACGGCGGGTAGCCTGAATCGACCCTGCAAGGAGCCAGCCGCCATGCCCCTCGACCCGTACTTCGCCGAGCGCTTGCGCGTGCACCGGCATTACCTCATCGGGCAGGCGTGGCAGCGGATGCTGCTGCCGCTGCGCCGTTGGACGGGCAGCGCACCGCCGCCACCCGTCGCCAGTACCGGGGTCAAGCCGACGGCGAAGACCCGCAAGCCGCTCACACCCCGCGAACGCCACCGCCGCGCGGCGCTCGCGTGGGATCGCACCGAGCTCGCGACGGTCGGGACGCCCGGCCCCGAGGTGACCACCGAAGAGCACACCGTCGCGGTCGACGGGTTCCCCGACGTCGGCGTGCGCATCTACCGGCCGCATCCCGTCGAAGAGGGCCCCGCCCCGGCGGTGCTCGCGTTCTTCGGCGGCGCGTTCCGCATCGGCGGCGTCGACTATCCGACGACCGATGCCGCATACCGACGCCGCGCGGTGGATGCCGGGGTCATCGTCGTCGCCGTCCGCTACGCGCTCGCCCCCGAGCACCGCTACCCGACGCAGGTCGAACAGGGGCATGCGGCCCTGGAGTGGCTCGTCGCGAATGCCGCATCCCTCGGCGTCGACGCGAGCCGCATCGGCGTGCAGGGCACGTCGGCTGGCGGTGCGATCGCCGCCGCCGTCACCCTCATGAACCGCGACCGCACCGGGCACCCACTCCGCCTGCAGCTGCTCGAGGTGCCCGTCGTCGACCTCACACCCTGGCATGTCGACCTGCGCCCCACGTGGGCCATGGGCATCCCCGCGATCATCGCGCTACGAGAGCTGCGCTCGGTGCGCCGCACCTACCTCGGCGACCAGTCCCCCACCCAGCCGTTCGCGTCACCGCTGCGCGCCGCCTCGCACGCAGACCTGCCGCCGGCGGTCATCCTCACCGCCGAGTACGACCCGCTGCGACGCAACGGCGCCGCCTACGGCGCGGCACTGCGCCGAGCCGGAGTGGATGCCACGGTCGTCGAGTACCGCGGCGTCACCCACGACGCCTGGTACTTCACGGGCGTGCTCGACGCCGCCCGCCGCTGGCACGATCAGGCCGTGCGGGCACTGCGGTTGCTGCACGATTAGAGGGCGCATCGCGGCGCGCTCAGGCGCCTGGAACGCTCAGACCCCCAGGCGCGCGACCGAGCCGCGCTCGACGATCGGGCAGGGCAGCAGCGTCGCGTGGGCGCCGAGCAGCCGGTACTCGTCCTTGCCGTCGATGAGCGCAGACAGCGTGTTGACGGCCCACGCGCCCATCTCGTAGTGCGGCAGCGCGACGGTCGTCAGCTCGGGGTACAGGCTGTGCGGGATCGGCGCCTGGTCGTCGAACCCGACGACCGACAGGTCGCCGGGAATCGACAGCCCGAGCTCGGCTGCGGCCCGGTACACGCCCATCGCCATGCGGTCGTTGTAGCAGAAGAGGGCTGTCGAACGATCCTCGGCGGGCCGATCGAGCAGCGCCCGCGCGGCTGCGTATCCCCCGGCCGCCTCGGCCTCTCGTTCGACGATGAGCGCCTCATCGAGCAGCCCGGCATCCGCGAGTGCTTCACGAACGCCGACGAGCCGGCCGCGGGTCGCCGGCACGTCGATGCTGCTGGCGGCGAACGCGATCCGTGTGTGCCCGGCTTCGACGAGCATGTCGATGACCGCAGCCGCACCGGCACGCTCGTCGGGCATGACCGAGGGCACATCTCCGTCGCGGTCTCTCGCCCCGATGAGCACCGCCGGGGCGGCGTGCATCTGCGCGGGCACGACGACCTCGTCGTGGTAGACGGTCGCGTAGATCAGTCCATCTGTCTGGCGATCGACGAGCGCCTGCGACAGCTTCGGGTCGATCTCAGGATCCGGGTTGAGCTCGGAGTTGAGGATCGCGAGCGTGAACCCGCGCTTGGCCGCCTCTTCCTGTGCACCCTGGATGATCCGACCCGCGTACGGGGTGATCGCGATCTCTTCGGTGATCAGGCCGACCATGCCTGACGCGTTGATGCGCAGCCCGCGTGCGAGCCGGTTCGCCTTGTAGCCGAGCTGCTCGGCGGCCTGCTTGACGCGTTCTTTCGTGTCGTCGCTCGTGCGGGTGTGCGGCGTCTCGTTGAGGACGTGCGAAACGGTCGTGACCGAGACACCGGCGGCCGCTGCGACGTCGCGGATGCCGACCTGCCTGCGTATCACGCGCTGCTCCCTCACCATCGCACTGCCTCTCTTTCGTACCATCCGCGGGCCGTTCGCCGCGATTCACGCCCCGGGCACGTCGGGGGTCGGCCGGAACGCGTTGGCCGCGGCATCCAGTTCGACGTCGCGTTCGCGACCGGAATCGAGAATCGTGTTGCCACTGGACGCAGCGTCGACGCGCACCGTCGTGACGCGCAGGTCGGGCGCGGGAGCATCGGAGAGCAACGCGTCGACCTGCGCTTCGAAGCACGAATCGCTCGCGGCCGACGCGACGTCCATCGCCACCACATGGTTGGTCGTGACGGCGTTGCCTCGCCCCGCGACCAGACGCATGATCACCGGCGTCGCTCCGGCGGGGCGGACACTGCTCGCGTCGACGAGTTCGGAGAAGTGGTTGCCGACGACGGTGTTGCCGCTGCCGTCGATGCGGAGCAGACCGTATTCGTCGTCGTGTCCGTTGTCGACGCCGAGGAAGGGCGTCCACGGTTCTTCGTCGCGGAGGAAGTGGTTCGACGCGATGAGGTTCTCCGAGCTGTGCTCGAGGACCACCATGCCGGGGTAGAACGAGTGGAGCCGGTTGCCGGTGACGCTCGACCGGGTCACGCCGCGCAGCCGCACACTGCTCGCGCCACGCGGAAACACGTTGTTGGCGGTGATGAGCAGTCCGCCGTGATGCTCGGCGTAGATCGAGTCGCCGCGAAAGCCCGCGCCGATCAGGTTGTCGGTGATCTTGGATGCCTGCCCCCACCCGCGCAGCTCGATGCAGTTGCCGCATTCGGCGATGAAGTTGTCGTGGATCGAGAGGGCATCGGCATTGTGGATGACCACCGCATGCTCGAGGTAGACGAACCCCATCTCGGTCACGCGGAACGAATCGTTGGCGCTCGCGACATGGATGCCGGTCCGACCGTTGCGGTAGGAGTTCTCGGGGTTGCCGCCGGGCGCTGGCGAGGCCCGGGTCGCCGAAGCGGGTCATGGTCCGGTAGATGAGGAGGCTCAGGGTGGTGGTGCTCCCCTGTGGGCCGCCGTCGGTCTGGATGAGGATGATGTCGAACGCGCGCGCCGCGTCGATGCCGCGGACGATGAGCGCGACCGCGATGACGGGGCGCAGCAGCGGGATGATGACCGACACGAGGAGCCGCGGGTAGCGTGCACCGTCGATGCGGGCGGCTTCGATGACCTCGCCGGGGATGTTCTGCAGCCCTGCGAACAGGACGAGCGTGATGAACGACGTCGTCAGCCAGATGTCGGGGATCGCGACCGAGAACAGTGCGATGTCGGGGTTGCTGAGCCACGCGATCTGGTCGCGGCTCGCGATGAGGCCCGCGTCGAAGAGCAGTTCGTTGACGATGCCGAAGTTGTCGATGAGGAGGAAGCGCCAGAGCAGTCCGGCGACCACGGGCGCGATCATGAGCGGGTACATGAACAGCGTGCGGAAGATCGTCGATCGCTTGCCGAGCGCGCTGAACAGCAGCGCGACGGCGAGGCCGAGCGCGAACTCTGCGGCGACGACGATGACGGTGTAGACGACGGTGCGGACGGATGCGTTCTGGAACGCCTCGGACGCGAACGCGGCGACGTAGTTGTCGAAGCCGACGAACTCGCGCGGCGCCCCGGCGAACGGCGAGATCTCGAAGAAGCTGTCACCGACGAAGCGCACGAGCGGCCACAGGACGAACACCGCCAGGAACAGCGCCGCCGGCAGCATGAGCAGCGCGGCGAAGCCCCGGTCGCTCAGCCGTCGCGTCGGTCTGCGCCGGCTCGGCGGGATCGTGCCGCCGGTGCCCGCCGGTGGGGCGACCGAGGTCGCCCCACCGCGGACGGGGGGATGGGTGGTTGTCACGGGAGTTCCTCCGCGCCGGTGGACGGCGACTACTGGATGATCGATTCGATCTGGGTCTTGGCGTCGCTGAGCAGTGCCGCCGTATCGGCATCCGGCTCGACGGCCTGTTGCAGCAGCGGCACGAGCACCGAGTCGACGATCTCCTGCCAGTGCTCGGATGCCGGGCGCGGAAGGCTCTGCGACGCTTCGAGCGTCTGCATCAGCGCGGGGTAGTGCTCGAACCCCTCGACCGCCGCCTTGCTCTCGAACGCGCTCGTGCGGGCCACGAGGCCGAGCGAGGTGTCAGCCGACATTTCGTTGTGCTCAAAGGCGAAGGCGATGAAGTCCTTCGCGGCATCCTGATTCGCACCGCTGGCCGGCACCGACAGGTACCAGGCGCCCGGCACACCGGCAACGCCGCCCGGACCGCCGATCATCGGTGCGACCCCGATGCTGTCCCTGACCGGCGAGTCGTCGGGCGTCTGCCGGTACGCGTGGCCCCAGAACCGCATCATGGCGAGGTTGCCCTGGTAGAAGAGGTTCTGCGCGCCGGCCCAGTCGAGCTGCGCGGCGCCGGTGGGGGCATACGGCAGCAGGCTGATGTAGTAGTCGAGCGCAGCCTGATGCTCGGCATCGTCGATCGTCACCTCGCCCGACGCTGCGTCCAGCACCATGTTCGCGGCACCGGCCTGCGACACCGTCGCGAGCCACTCGGTCTCGACGGCGCCCTTCACGTCGGTGCCGTACAGGTCGACCTCGCCGTCGCCGTCGGTGTCGCGGGTGAAGAACTCTGCCGCGTCGCGGTACTGCTCCCACGTGGCCGGGGGCAGGAGTTCGTACCCGTACTCGGCCTCGAAGTCGGTCTTGTTCTGTGCGTCTTCGAACAGGTCGGTGCGGTAGAAGAGGATCTCGGAGTTGGTCCAGACCGGCACGCCCACGTAGGCGTCGTCGACCTGCGCCTCGGCCAGCAGCCCACCGAACAGGTCGCTCTCGACATCATCCGTGTAGAGGTCGTCGAGCGGCGCGAGACCGGGCGCGAACGCCGGCAGCCAGATCGCGTCGAGCGCTGCGACGTCGAACGACGGCGTTCCGGCTTGCAGCTCGGCCGAGATACGGTCGTAGAGGCCCGCGTACGGCAATTCGACGAGGGTGACGGTGGTGCCCGTCTCCTCCTTGTACAGGTCGGCGATCGGCTGCAGCTCGGCCAGGCCGCCGCCTTCGACGACGACGGTCAGCTCGTCGCTACCGGACTGCGTGGGCGTGCTCGCCCCCGCGCCGCACGCACTGAGTGCGAGCGAGGCGGCGCCGACGACAGCGATGGCGCCGGCGAGTCTGGCCGCGCGACCTCGCGCCGTGTGATTCTTGCGAAGCTCCATTACTTCTTCTCCCGTTTCTGCAGGGCGTTCTCTGGTGGGTGTTCGATGTTGGTTCGATCACTGCCAAAACGTATTGGCAAAACGTTCTGGCATCACCATAGAGCGCAACCCCGACGGGTGTCAATGCGCTCAGCGTTCGAGCACGACCGCGAGGCCCTGCCCGACGCCGATGCAGATCGCGGCCACCGCGACCCCGCCGCCGCGGCGGGCGAGCTCGTGCGCGGCGTGCCCGACGATGCGACCGCCGGACGCGCCGAGCGGGTGGCCGATCGCGAGCGCGCCGCCGTGGATGTTGACCTTCTCGGGGTCGAGATCGGGCCAGCCTGCGATGCACGCGAGGGACTGTGAGGCGAAGGCCTCGTTGAGTTCGACGACGTCGACGTCGGCCCACGTGCGCCCGGCCCGCGCAAGCGCCTTGTTGGCTGCCTCGATCGGCGCGGTCGGAAACGCATCCGGGTCGACACCGTGTGCACCGCGGCCGGTGATCACGGCGAGCGGGTCACAAGCGAGTGCCCCTTCCGCGCCGAGCAGCACGGCGGAGGCGCCGTCGTTGATGGGCGAGGAGTTGCCGGCGGTCACGGTTCCCGTGCCGTCGGTGGCGAACAGCGGCTTCAGCCCCGCGAGCTTCTCGGCACTGGTGTCGTCACGGATGCCCTCGTCGCGCGCGAGCTCCACCCCGGGCACCGCGACGGTCTCGACGTCGTAGATCCCGGCATCCCATGCGGCTGCTGCGAGTCGGTGCGAGCGCACAGCGAACGTGTCCTGCTCCTCGCGGCTGATCCCCCAGGTGCGGGCCGTCTGTTCGGCGGCGGCACCGTTGGAGATCGTCCAGTGCGTCGGCAGCGCACGGTTGGTCATGCGCCAACCGATCGCGGTGTTCCACATGGTCTGATTGCCGACGGCGGCAAACGGCTTCGACGACTTCTCGACGACGAACGGCGCACGACTCATTGACTCGACACCACCCGTGAGCACGAGTGACGCATCGCCGGATTCGATCGCCCGTGAGCCCTGGATCACGGCTTCGACGCTCGATGCGCACAACCGGTTGACGGTCACGCCGGTGACCGAGGTCGGAAATCCCGCGAGCAGGGCACCGAGCCGCGCGACATTGCGGTTGTCTTCGCCCGCCTGGTTCGCGTCACCGAAGATGACGTCGTCGATCCGTGTCGCATCCGCCTCGGCAGGCTCAACGACGGCGCGCATGACAAGTGCGGCCAAGTCGTCGGGGCGGGTGCCGGCGAGAGCGCCGCCGGCACGACCGAACGGTGTGCGCACGGCGCTGTAGATGTGGGCGCGGGTCATAGTCGAATCCTGTCAGGCGCTGGCGAGGAGATCCATGACGGCCGCAGGCACCGTAGGTTGAACCCATGCGTCTCGAGATCATCGTCGGTGGGTGGGAGCACGAGTGCTGCGGCCCCGAGATCGAGCGCTATCAGCGGGTGGAGTGGACGTGCGTCACCGAACCCGACGGCCGACTCTCGGAGACGCACCACGACCTTGAGAACATCGCCGTGACACCCGTGCACGGAACGATCGTCGACCTGGAACTGGTGCTCGCAGACGGGTCACGCACCGGCATCGATCGCATCCCGAGCGGTCGCGCCCTGTGCGGATCCGACGAGCACGACGACGGGGTGGTGCGCGCCGCGTACACCGACGAGGTGCTCGACGCGTCGAGCTGCGAGTTCATGGTCACCGTGGAGGTGGCGTCGGAGTCGTGATGACACGAAGCTTGGCATCAGCCTCCGACATCCGGAGGCTCGGTAGAACCGAGTGGAGCAACCCGATAGTGACCGATGCGTCACCCGAGCATCTCGCAAGAATGGCTCTTGACCAGGGATTCTGTGGCGGAGACGGAGGGATTTGAACCCTCGGTCCCCTTGCGAGGACTCCACCTTAGCAGGGTGGTGCACTAGGCCTGACTATGCGACGTCTCCAGGCATCCGACCGTCGAGACGGGCGAACACACCCGGCAATCATAACGGTTCCCGCGGGTGGATCCGAACCGGGTTTGGTGTGGTTTCGATACACCGCCACTACGTGGCGGCACTCAACCGCCGGGGCCCAGCCGCTGCGTGGCGGCACTCAACCACCGGAGGCACAGCCACTGCGTGGCGGCACGCAACCACGGGGGCTCAGCCGGCGACGGTGCAGGTGACGTCGGCGGCGGTCTGGCCGCTGATCTCGCTCGGCAGGTCGACGGACTCGTCGTCCGCGTCGGCGGTGGCATCGGGCGACGGGGTGCCCGTGGCATCCGGCGTGGGCGTTGCGGTGGAGTCGCCGCCCGCCCCATCGGCCTCACCGACGATCTCGACACCGTAGCCGCTACTGACGTCACCCGTGAGGTTGAGGGGCACGTTCTGCTCGAGCGCCTCGAACAGGGCGTCGGCCGCATAGGTGATGGGCAGCACACGCGCGCCGCCCGGAGCGTACTCAGTCGGGTACTGCACGAAGACGATGTCCTTGTACTCGACGTCCTTCACAGCCATCGCGATCTGCACCATGCGGGTCGGGTTGGCGAGCGAATTCGACAGCACGATCTGCTGCGTCGAGACCTGGTTGATCGCCGTGTTGGCGAAGTGCAGCAGCGTCGCCGGGTCGGCGAGCACGCCACCCGACTGCAGCTTGCGCACCATCGAACTCATGAACTGCTGCTGGTTCGAGATGCGGCCGAGGTCCGAGCCGTCGCCGATGCCGTGCCGGATGCGAAGGAACTGCAGCGCCTCGGCACCGACGAGCGTGTGCTCACCCGCCTCGAGGTCGAGGCCGGTGTGACTGTCTTTGATGTCACCCGAGACGCACACGTCGACACCGCCGATGGCATCCGACATGTTGATGACGCCGGTCCACCGCATGGCGGCCGCGAACTGGATGTCGACGCCCGTGAGCTCTTCGACGGTCGCGACCGAGCACGCCAGCCCGCCGTACATGTACGACGTGTTGATCATCTGCGCGTTCATCGCACCGTAGGTGGTGCCGTCCTCCCCCGTGCACTCGGGGATCGCCACGATCATGTCGCGGGGGAACGAGACGACGGTCACGCGTCGCGGCTCGTCACTGATGTGCACGAGCATCGTGACGTCGTTGCGCTCACCGCCGTCATCGTGCGCACACCGGGGAAAGAGCTCGAGATCCTGCCCCTCACACGAGTCGGTGCCGACGATGAGCATGTTCACCCCGCCCTCGATCTCACCAATCGACGGGGGCAGCGACGCTTCGTCGCCGATCGCCACGCCGTTGTCGTCCAGCGTTCGCGCCGCGTTCCAGACGTAGAAACCGCCGACGGCGGTGACGCTCAGCACGACGACGGCCAGCACGGCGCCGAGCACCGTGAGCAGCTGCGTGAACGGGTTGGGCTTCGGGTGGATGCCGTGGCGCGCCACCGGCTCACGACGCGGCGACCGGGTCGCCGATTCGGGGGTGTCGCTCACTGGGCATCCTTTCGTGACCGGCACGGCCGGCTGCGGCGAGGGATTCGTCTGCGATCGGGGGCTCGCAGAACTGTGCCGCAATCTGCACCATTTTAGGGATCGGTCACTGAAAACCGGTTGTGAGGGCCCGCACCGCATCCCCGGCCGTAGGAGGTGTCGCGCCGGCCGCGCCATCCAATTCACCTGCGCGCGCTCGGATAGACTCGACCGCGACCGGTTCGCCGGTCGGGAGGGTTGTCCGAGCGGCCGAAGGATCCGGTCTTGAAAACCGGTGGGCAGCAATGTCCCGTGGGTTCGAATCCCACACCCTCCGCAGAACCACCTTCCGCAGATTTACAGCCGCATCAGCACTTCGGCCACGCCGCCGTCGTAGACGGTCGTCGTGTGTTCGGATGCCTCGGCCAGCACCTCGTCGGGGCCTTGCGCCATCGCGATCGCGCGACCACCGTTCGTCCGTGCCCAGCGGAACATGCCGACGTCGTTGCGCCCGTCGCCCATCACGATGACGTGCGCGGGCGGGACATCGAGCCAGCCGCGCACGCGTTCGAGCGCCGTCGACTTGTCGACGCCGTGCGGGGCGATGTCGAGCCATGCCGACCATCCGACCGCGTACGACACCTCGTTGAGCCCCACGCGCGAGACCAGTTCGAGAAACTCGTCGCTCGTACCGTCTGGTGAGACGACGACGACGCGGCACACCGGCTGCGCCGAAAGCTCTTCGAAGCTGACCTGCATTGCGGCGCTGAGGTTCCAGTCGTCCATGTGCTCCGTGTAGAGACGCCGACCGTCAGCCAGCTCGACGAGATAGTGCGCGTCGGGCAGGTGCGTGCGCAGCAGTTCGAGCACCTGGGTCGGATCGAACGTCTCGACGTAGTGGCGCACGTAGGCGGCCGGCCCCTCACCTTCGACCCGCTTCATGATGACCGCGCCGTTCGAGCACACCGCATACTCGGGCCACACCTGCAGCAGACGCAGGACGCCGTGCGTGCCCTCCCACGACCTGCCGGTCGCGAGCAGGACCTCGTGGCCCGCTTCACGCGCGGTCGCAACCGCGTCGACGACGCCCGGACTGAGCGATTCGTCCTCGAGCAGGACGGTGCCGTCGACGTCGAGCGCGATCAGCAGCCGATCACGCGTCACGCGATGGGCTCCGCGACCTCGATCCCGCCCAGGTACGGGCGCAGCACCTCGGGAATGACGACCGAACCGTCGGCGCGCTGGTGCGTCTCGAGCAGCGCGACGATCCACCGCGTGGTGGCGAGCGTGCCGTTGAGCGTCGCGACCGGCGTCGTCTTGCCGCCGTCAGGACGGTGACGGATGTCGAGGCGACGCGCCTGATAGGTCGTGCAGTTCGAGGTGCTCGTGAGCTCCCGGTACGCGCCCTGCGTCGGCACCCACGCCTCGATGTCGTACTTGCGGGCCGCCGACGATCCGAGGTCACCGGCCGCAACGTCGATGACGCGGTAGCTGAGCCCCAGGTCCTGCAGCATGCGCTCCTGCATCTCGACGAGACGCAGGTGCTCGGCCTCGGCATCCTCGGGAGTCGTGTAGACGAACATCTCGAGCTTGTTGAACTGGTGCACGCGGATGATGCCGCGGGTGTCCTTGCCGTACGAACCCGCCTCACGGCGGTAGCACGTCGACCATCCCGCGTAGCGCTTGGCGCCCGCGGTCAGGTCGAGGATCTCGTCCATGTGGTAGCCGGCCAGCGGCACCTCGCTCGTGCCGACGAGGTACAGGTCGTCGGCCTCGAGGCGGTAGACCTCATCTGCGTGCTGGCCGAGGAATCCCGTGCCGCGCATGACCTCTGGGCGCACCAGGGTCGGCGGGATCATCGGGATGAACCCGGCATCCACCGCCCGCTGCAACGCGAGCGACATGAGCGCGTACTCGAGGCGCGCGCCGATGCCCTTGAGGAAGTAGAAGCGGCTGCCCGACACCTTCGTGCCTCGCTCCATGTCGATGGCGCCCAGCTTCTCGCCGAGCGCGAGGTGATCGAGCGGCTCGAAGTCGAACGACGCCGTCTCACCGTGCGTGCGCAGGGTGACAAAGTTCTCCTCACCCCCGGCGGGAACCCCGTCGACGACGATGTTCTCGATCAGCGCGAGAGCGGCATCGGCTGCCTCCTCGGCGACCGTGACGGCCTGCTGGGCCGCCTTGACGTCGGCGCTGAGCTGCTTCGCCTCGGCGACCAGCGCAGCCTTCTCGTCCTTGGGTGCAGCGGCGACCTTCTTGCCGTGCGCGTTCTGCGCCGCACGCAGCTCTTCGAACGTCGTGATCGCAGCGCGGCGGTCACGGTCGGCGGCGAGCGCGGCATCCACCGTCTCGGGCGACGACCCGCGCGCCTCCTGCGAGCGCTTCACGAGGTCAGGGTCGTCACGAAGAAGTGCCAGGTCGATCACCGGACAAGTCTCCCACAGGGCCGCGACTCGGCTGCGTGCGGGCTATCGTGAACGCATGAGCGACGACTCCCCCAGCCGGCAGCGGGCCGCGCTCGTCTTCAATCCGGTCAAGGCCGACGGCCCCTCGCTGAAGGCGCTCGTCTCGAACCTGTCGAGCGAGCACGGCTGGGACGAACCCCTCTTCTACGAGACGACGGTCGAAGACCTCGGCGACGGCGTCACCCGCGAAGCGCTCGAACAGCAGCCGTCTGCCGTACTCGTCGCCGGTGGCGACGGCACCGTGCGAGCCGTCAGCGAGGCGATGACCGGCAGCGGCGTGCCGCTGACGATCGTCCCCAGCGGCACCGGCAACCTGCTCGCACGCAACCTGCGCCTACCGCTCGAAAAGCCCGAGCCGATGGTGCGCGCCACCTTCGACGGCACGACGCAGCAGATCGACGTCGGCATCGCACGGATGACGCGCGAGAGCGGTGAGACCGAAGAACGCGCGTTCGTCGTGATGGGCGGCATGGGCCTCGATGCCGCGATGATCGCCAACACGAGCGGCGACCTCAAGAAGCGCGTGGGATGGGTCGCGTACGTCGACGGCGCCGCGAAGTCGCTCATCGGCGCGAAGCCGTTCGAGATCATGTACCAGCTCGCGGGACACAAGATGCACCGCGCCACCGTGCACAGCGTGCTGTTCGCCAATTGCGGGTCGTTGCCGGCGGGGCTCGAACTCATCCCCGAGGCATCCGTCTCTGACGGTCAACTCGACATCGCCCTGTTCCAGCCCAAGAGCGCACTCGGATGGCTGCTCGTGTGGCGGCGCGTCGCGTGGGACAACAGCGTGTTGCGCAAGTTCCGTGCGGGCCGCGAAATCCTCAAGCTGCGCACGAAAGACAACTCGGTGCGCTACTCGCGCGGCGATGGCATCGACGTCGCAGCCCAAGGCCTGCACCCGGTGCAGCTCGACGGCGACGAGTTCGGCGAAGCCACGCAGATGCGGGTGCACGTCGAGGCGGGCGCCCTGATCGTGACGCTGCCGAAGGGGCACGACAAGAGCGCATAGCCGACGCGCGACGCCGAGGCAATCCCCCGAACCCGATTCCCGGGGCGCGGCAAGATAGGTGCATGACCACCCTCGTCTGGCTGCGCGACGACCTGCGGCTCGCCGACAACCCCGCACTGCGGGCGGCCGCCGACCGCGACGAACCCGTCGTCGTGCTGTACGTGCTCGACGAGGAATCCACCGGCATCCGTCCCCTCGGCGGCGCCGCGAAGTGGTGGCTGCACGGCAGTCTCGAACGCCTCGGCGAGCGCATCGCCGAGCGCGGATCGACGCTCGTGCTGCGCCGCGGACGGGCGGCCGACGTCGTGCCGTCGGTGGCCGCCGACGTCGACGCATCGGCCGTGTTCTGGAACCGCCGCTACGGCGGACCCGAGCGGACCGTCGACACCGGCATCAAAGCCGCCCTGCGAGAGGATCGCCGCGAAGCGAGCTCGTTCAGCGCATCACTGCTCTTCGAGCCGTGGACCGTCCGCACCGGCGCGGGAACGCCGTACGCCGTCTTCACGCCGTTCTGGAAGGCTTGCCTCGCGCTGGCCGCGCCCCGCGGTCCCGTCGCCGAACCCCGCGAACTCGCCGTCCCCAGGCGCCGCGTCGACTCGGACGCGCTCGACGACTGGGGCCTGCTCCCCCGACACCCCGACTGGGCAGGCGGCCTGCGCGAAGCCTGGACGCCCGGCGAGACCGCGGCCCGCCACCGCCTGCGCGAGTTCATCGCCGACGACGCCGCACACTACGACCGTGCCCGCGACGAACCGGATGCCGGGGCCACCTCGCTCCTGTCACCCCGCCTGCGCTGGGGCGAGCTGAGCCCGCACCAGGTGTGGCACGCCGCCGTCGAATCCGGCGCGCCACTGCACGGGTTCCTCTCCGAACTCGGGTGGCGCGAATTCGCATGGCACACCCTGTTCCACGCACCCGATCTCGCGACGAAGAACCTGCGGCCGCAGTTCGACGCGTTCCCCTGGCCGCGGCTGCGACCCACGCTGCTCGAAGCGTGGCAGCGCGGGCGCACCGGCATCCCACTCGTCGATGCGGGGATGCGGGAGCTGTGGCGCACCGGCTTCATGCACAACCGGGTGCGGATGGTCACGGCATCCTTCCTCGTGAAGAACCTGCTCGTGCACTGGCACCACGGCGAGGAGTGGTTCTGGGACACGCTCGTCGACGCGGATGCCGCCAACAACCCGTTCAACTGGCAGTGGGTCGCGGGCTCCGGCGCCGACGCCGCGCCATACTTCAGGGTGTTCAACCCCGAGCTGCAGGCGAAGAAGTTCGACCCGCAGGGCCGCTACATCGCCCGCTGGGCGCCCGACGGGCTCGAGACCGAACCGATCGTCGACCTGCGCGAATCCCGGCAGGCCGCCCTCGCCGCCTACGAAGCGATGCGGCGGGGCTGACCGCACGCGGCGCGAGGAATGCCGCGGCCGGGGCACGGGTTGGGATCAGCGTGACTCCCGCCCTTTCCGTCCTCGATCTGGTACCCGTCCGCAGCGGACAGACCAGCGCGCAGGCGATCACCGCATCCCTCTCCCTCGCCGAACGTGCCGACGCGCTCGGCTATCGGCGCTACTGGTTCGCCGAGCACCACAACATGCCCGCCGTCGCCTCCACGACGCCGCCGGTACTCGTGGCCGCCGCGGCCGGCCGCACCCGCAGCATCCGGCTCGGTTCGGGCGGCGTCATGCTGCCGAACCACTCGCCGCTCGTCGTCGCCGAGCAGTTCGCGGCGCTCGAGGCGATCGCTCCCGGCCGCATCGATTTGGGGCTCGGCCGCGCCCCCGGCAGCGACCCCGTCATCACGCAACTGCTGCGCCAGTCGGGCACGACGAGCGACGTCGAACGGTTCCCCGACCACGTCCGCGACATCGCCTCGCTCGTCTCGGCCGAGGGCGCCACCGTGCGATTCACCTCGGGCGGCACGTACGACGTGCACGCGACGCCCGCGGCATCCGGCGTGCCCGAGGTGTGGCTGCTCGGATCGAGCGACTACTCGGCCCAGCTCGCCGCCTCGCTCGGCCTGCCCTACGTGTTCGCGAACCACTTCAGCGGCGAAGGCCTCGATCGGGCGCTCGGGTTGTATCGCGACCAGTTCCAGCCGTCGGCGACGCTCGACGCACCGCGCACCTTCCTCACCGCGAACGCCGTCGTCGCCGACACCGAAGCCGAGGCCGTCGAGCGCATGCTGCCGCAGGCCCGCATGATGGCGAGACTCCGCGGCAACCGGCCGCTCACGGCGCTCGAGACGGTCGAGCAGGCCGCGGCCGCCGAGGCGACCGATCAACTCGCCGCTCCCCTGCTCGACGCGCTTCACCGACGCTGGTTCGTCGGCACGGGCCACGACGTGCGCGCACGTCTCGCGGCATTCGCGACCGAGCACGGCGTCGACGAGGTCATGATCGCTCCGGTCGCCGCTTCCTACGACGCCGAACCCCTCGACGCACCGGTCGGCCGCATCCGCACCCTCGAGCTGCTCGCCGGCTGACGCGCCGCTCCACCCCGTCCGGCATTGCTCGCCCGTCGCAATCACAACTCGTCGTGCACCGAACGTGACAGGCGAACAGCCGGCGCCACGCTCGCCTGTCACAAAAGCGGCCCGTCGACCCTCGATCGTGACAGGCGAGCAGCGGGCGAAGCCACAGGCGAGCAGCGGGCGAAACCGCAGGCGAGCCACAAGGCGCCAGCCGGCGCGGGCGCAGATCAGGCGTCGGGCTCGCCCGAGATGAGGCCCCGCAGCCAGTCGCGGGCCTCGACGAACACGTCGTCGGAGTACCGGTCGGGGTAGCGGATGACCTGACGGTCGGCGCGAGGGTACGACCCGAGGTAGATGACCTTTGGGCTGAACCGGCGAAGACCGAGCAGCGCGTCGGCCATTCGCTCGTCCTCGACGTGCCCGTCGGCGTCGATCACGAACCGGTACCGGCCCAGCTCGTCGCCGATCGGGCGCGATGCCAGCAGCGACAGGTTGATGCCGCGCGTCGCGAACTGCTCCAGCAGTTCGAGCAGCGCGCCGGGGTACTCCTCGGGCAGCTCGACGATGAGCGAGGTCTTGTCGGCCCCGGTCGGTGCGGGCGGCGCGACGGTGCGGCTGACGAGCACGAACCGCGTCACCGCGTTGGGGTTGTCGCCGATGTTCTCGGCGAGCAGTTCGAGGTCGTAGTGCTCGAGGATGCCGGGAGGCGCCACAGCGGCATCCGCATCGCTCACGCCGTCGACGATGCCGACCGCGGAGGCGACGTTGCTCGCCGCGGGCAGGTGCGCGTGCTCAGGGAGCGCGGCGGTCAGCCAGCGCAGACACTGCCCGTACGCGACGGGATGCGCCGCGACCAGCGACACGTCTTCGAGTCGCATACCGGGGCGACCGACGAGCACGAAGTTGACCGGCACGAGGTACTCGCCGACGATGCGCAGGCCCGGCATGGTCGCCAACGCGTCCTGCGCCGTCGAAACCCCGCCGTCGACCGAGTTCTCGATCGCGATCATGGCGGCATCCGACCGCCCCTCGACCACGTCCGACAGCGCTTCGCCCACGTTTCGCACGGGGCGCCAGATCTGGTCGCGCGCCTCGGGCACCTGGCTGAGCGCGGCCTCGGTGAACGTGCCGGCGGGGCCGAGATAGCTGTAGGTGCGGCGGACGGACGCGTCGATGCTCACCCGCCCCAGCCTAGTGCGGATGCCAGTACCGACTCGGACTGTGTCATCACTCGTCAACACCCCCGAAGAAGAGGCACACTGGAACCATGAGCCGCGCAGGACAGCCAGCCGAAGCATCCGACCTCATCGACATCGATGAGCTGATCGCCGCCTACTACGACCGCAAACCGGATGCCGCGGTGCCCGAGCAGCGGGTCGCGTTCGGCACGAGCGGCCACCGCGGCTCGTCGCTGTCGACGAGCTTCAACGAAGACCACATCCTCGCCACAACGCAGGCGATCGTCGACTACCGCGCGGCGCAGGGCATCACCGGTCCGCTGTTCCTCGGTCGCGACACCCACGGCCTGTCACTGCCGGCCGAGCGCACCGCGATCGAGGTGCTGGTCGCCAACGGCGTCGACGTGCGGGTCGACTCGCGCGACTCGTGGGTGCCGACGCCGGCCCTCAGCCACGCGATCCTCGCCCACAACCGCGCGCTGGCGGCCGACGACCCCAGTCGGGCCGACGGCATCGTCGTCACCCCCTCGCACAACCCGCCCCGCGACGGCGGCTTCAAGTACAACCCGCCGCACGGCGGCCCCGCCGACACCGACGCGACCGGTTGGATCGCGAACCGGGCCAACGAGCTCATCGCGGCGGGCCTTGAGGGCGTGAAGCGCACGCGTCACGCCGACATCGACATCGATGCGCTGGGGCAGTACGACTTCCGTAATGCGTACGTGCGCGACCTTGCGAACATCATCGACGTCGACGCGATCCGCACGGCGGGTGTGCGCATCGGCGCCGACCCGCTCGGTGGCGCCTCGGTGGACTACTGGGCGCTCATCGCCGAGGTGCACGGCCTCGACCTGACCGTCGTGAACCCAGACGTCGACCCGACGTGGAAGTTCATGACGCTCGACTGGGACGAGAAGATCCGCATGGATCCGTCGTCGCCGTCGGCGATGGCGTCGCTGGTCGCACGCCGCGACGAGTACGACATCCTCACCGGCAACGATGCGGACGCCGATCGCCACGGCATCGTCACCCCCGACGCCGGGCTGATGAACCCGAACCACTACCTCGCGGTCGCGATCGACTACCTCTACGCGAACCGCCCCGGCTGGCCCGCGAGCGCCGCGATCGGCAAGACGCTCGTGTCGTCGATGATCATCGACCGCGTCGCCGAGTCGCTCGGCCGCGACCTGCTCGAAGTGCCGGTCGGCTTCAAGTGGTTCGTGCCGGGCCTGCTCGACGGCTCGGTAGCGTTCGGCGGCGAGGAGTCGGCCGGTGCGTCGTTCCTGCGCACCGACGGCACCGTGTGGACCACCGACAAGGACGGCATTCTGCTGTGCCTGCTGGCCGCCGAGATTCTCGCGGTGACGGGCAAGACCCCGTCGCAGCGGTACGCGGAACTCGAAGCCGAATTCGGCGCGTCGGCCTACCAGCGAGTGGACGCCCCGGCATCCCCCGCCCAGAAGTCGGCACTGTCGAAGCTCGCACCTGAGTCGGTGTCGGCGACCGAGATCGCGGGAGAGCCGATCACCGCGAAGCTCTCGCACGCGCCCGGAAACGGTGCGGCGATCGGTGGCCTGAAGGTGCAGACCGAGCACGCCTGGTTCGCCGCGCGCCCCTCCGGCACCGAAGACGTCTACAAGCTGTACGCCGAGTCGCTCAAGGGCTCGGAGCACCTCGCGCAGGTGCAGGCAGAAGCCCGCGCCGTCGTGGCCGCCGCCCTCGGCGAGGCCTGAGCGCCCAGCGTCGCGCGCGGGTCGACCCGCCGCGTGCGCAATATTCAGGCTTCGCGGGTTCGACCCGAGCACCGCGTCCGCGGAAATCCGGGGTTCACAGCGTGGCGATGACCCGCGCAGCCTGAATATTGAACGCGGAGACGGCGGCACCAGCACGCGGCGCGACGGTCAGCGCGGTGCGAGGGATGCTGCGGCATCCCGCAGCCAGCGGGCAGGCTCGGCCTGCGACGCCTCGGCGGTGCCGGCGAGGTTGGTGAGCGAAGCGGTCGCGGCGAAGGCCGAGACGTCGGCGTCGGGCGCGATGCGTCCGGCGACGAGCGCGACCGGCACGCCGAGGTCTGCCGCGAGCGCGCCGACGAAGGCCGGCACCTTGCCGGCTGCCGACTGCCCGTCGAACGAGCCCTCTCCCGTGACGACGAGGTCGGCGCCCGCGACGGCACTCGACAGCCCCACGAGCGCGGCGACCTCGGGCGCACCCGGCAGCAGTCGCGCGCCCCACAGGGTCAGTGCGAAGCCGGTGCCGCCCGCGGCTCCCGTGCCGGGCACGTCGGCGGCGGCTCCCACCGCTGCGGCGTAGGCGGCCAGGGCACGGTCGACGCGGTGGATGCTGTGCGGCGCGAGCCCCTTCTGCGGACCGAAGACGGCGGCAGCGCCGCGCGGCCCGACGAGGGGGTTCGTGACGTCGGCGAGCACGACGACGCCGCCGGCCGGCAGCGGTCGAAGGCCCGACAGGTCGACATGGGCGACGTCGACGAGACCACGCGCGCCGGCGGCCACAGGACTGCCGTCGGAGCGGGTGACGCGGGCACCGAGCGCGCGCAGCATGCCGATGCCGCCGTCGGTCGATGCGCTCGATCCGATGCCGAGCACGAGCTTGGAGACCCCGTGGTCGAGCGCTGCGGCGATGGCCTGCCCGAAGCCGGTGGTGTCGGCATCCCACGGACGCAGGTCGCCGGCGAGCAGCTCGATGCCGCTCGTGGATGCCAATTCCACGACACCGGTGCCCTGCGGCGCCTCGGCGGTCGGTGGCAGCAGCAGCCACGACGCCTCGACGGCGCGGCCGTGCGGGCCCGTCACCGTCACGGGCATGCGGGTCGCGCCGGGCACGGCGACGGCGAACGCGTCGAGCGTGCCCTCGCCACCGTCGGCCATGGGGCGCAGCACGACCTCGTCACCGGCATCCCATCCCGCCGCGAGCGCCTCGGCCGCACCGGCCGCCGAGATCGATCCTTTGAAGCTGTCGAGCGCAATGACCACCCGCATGCGCGAACCCCCGTTCCGACCCGAGTGGTCGTCGCAATCATTGTACGGGTAAACGCTTTCCCACACAAACCATGCAACGATCCCGGCGCCGACGCGGCGCGGATGCCGCCGGTGCTGCCGGAGTATGAGCGACGGGGTGCGTCAGCCGCGCGGCGGCGTGCTGTCGCGCAGCAGCACCTCGAGCGGCAGCGGCGCCGCGTCGGCATCCCACGCGGCATCGACCGTGGCGTGCAGCGCCTGGTAGCCGAGGTCGCGCAGCGGCACCCGCACCGTCGTGAGCGCGGGCGTCACGTCGCGCCCCGTGGGGATGTCGTCGAAGCCCGCGACCGCGATGTCGGCACCCGGCTCGCGTCCGGCGGCACGGATCGCGGCCATCGCGCCGATCGCGACGACGTCGCTCAGTCCCCACACGACCGTGCCGGGCTCGACGCCGTCTGCCAGCGCCTGGTTCATGAGCGCTTCGCCCGAGTCGCGGGTGAACGCACCGCGGTAGACGCGGGGCGCCTGACCACCGGCATCCGTGAAGCCCTCCGTGAAACCTGCGAGACGGTTGTCACTCGTGACGACACCCTCGCCCGCGACGAGTGCGACCGCCGAGCGGTAACCGTGCTCGGCGAGCGCCGCGCCGAGCGCACGCGCGCCGCCGTGGTTGTCGACCGAGATCTCGCGGAAGCCGTCTGCGCCCGAGCCGAGCGCGACGACCCGGCCACCGGACTGCTCGATCAGGTCGAGCTCTTTGCGCAGCGCGTCGTCCATGACTGTCGAGGTGCGCGACGCGGCGAGGATGACACCGCGCGGGCGCTGGCCGCGAAGCGCGCGGACGAGCGTGACTTCGCGCTCTGCGTCGCGCTCGGTGATGGCGATGTTGACGACGAGGTTCGCCTCGTCGGCGCCGCGCGCGACACCCGACGCGATCTCACCGAAGAACGGGTCGGCGATGTCGGCGACCAGCAGCGCGATGATCGCCGAGGTGCCGCGGGCCGTCGCCTGCGCCGAGAGGTTCGCCGAGTAGCCGAGGGTGGCTGCGGCAGCTTCGACTCGCTCGCGGTACGACTCGGCGACCTTGCGGGCCGAGCCGTTGAGCACGCGGGAGGCGGTCGCGAGTGAGACACCGGCTTCGCGCGCGACGTCGTGCAGCGTGGCGGATCCGCCGCGCGGGCGGGATGCGGTGTCGGTCACGGAGCCGATTCTATGTCCCATCAGGGCATCACCCCGGGACCCGGCAAGCGTTTCCCGACAGCGCGCGCATGCTCACGCGCTCGCGGTCACCCGCAGGTGCGGAGAGACGGATGCCGCGAATCCCGCGGCGGTGCGCCGGACGACCTCGAGGTGGTCGGTGGCCCAGATCTGCTCGTTGAAGATCTCGACCTCGATGTCGCGGTCGTAGCCGGTGGCCTCGACGGCTGCGGTCAGCGACGCGAAGTCGATGATGCCGTCGCCCGGGTAGTGGCGGCTGAGCAGCACGTCGGCGGGCAGCGGGGTCTTCCAGTCGCACACCTGGTACGTGGCGATGCGTCCCTCGCGCCCGGCGCGTTCGATCGAGGCGAGCACGTCAGGGTCCCACCAGATGTGGAACGTGTCGACCGTCGCGCCGACGACCTCGGGCTCGAAGTCGGCGGCGATGTCGAGGGCCTGGCCGAGCGTCGAGACGACGCACCGGTCGGAGGCGTACATCGGATGCAGCGGCTCGATCGCGAGGGTCACCCCGGCGGCCTTGGCGTGCGGGGCGAGTTCGCCGATGGCATCCCTCACGAGCTCCCGCGCACCGATCACGTCGCGCGAGCCCGCCGGCAGTCCGCCGGCGACGAGCACAAGGATCGCGGTCGATCCTTCGGCGCCCGCGGCGGCAAGGACCGCGGCCTCTTCGATCGCGACGAGGTTGTCGGCGATCGACGCGCGGCGCTCCGCCCCCTCGGGCATCGTGAAGAAGCCGGAGCGGCAGTGCGTCGTGAACCGCAGTCCGGAGTCGTTCAACATCTGCGCCGCGACCTCGAGGCCGACCTCCTGCACGGGCTCGCGCCACAGGCCGATCGCCTGCACGCCGGCGTCGGCGGTCACCCGAAGCGCGGTCGCCAGGTCGGCGTACTTGATGGTGGCCTGGTTGATGGACAGGCGCGGGTCGACGGTGCTCATGCGGTGACTCCGTTCAGGGCGAGCATGCCGTGCCAGCGTTCGGCGGCGAGCTCCGGCTGCTCGAACGCCTTGGCGGCATTGGCGAGTTCGACGATGCGCGAAAGGTGCGGCAGGCTGCGGGCCGAGTGCAGGCCGCCGACCATCTGGAAGGCGATCTGGTGGCCGTTCAGCCACGCCAAGAACGCGACGCCGGTCTTGTAGTAGAACGTCGGCGCGGCGAAGATCTGACGGCTGAGGGCCTCGGTCGGCGCGAGGATCTCGAGGTAGCGCGCGGCATCCCCGGCATCCAATGCCTGGATCGCGGCGGAGGCGACGGGGGTCAGCGCCGCGAACGCGCCGAGCAGCGCGTCGGAGTGCTGGCGCGGCGACTGCGGGTCGCGGGCGGGCTGCGGCGCGTCCGGCACATCGGCGCCGCCGATGAGACCGACGTAGTTGAAGTCGTCGCCGGTGAACATGCGCACGGGCTCCGGCAGGCGCTCACGGACGGCGACCTCCGACTCGGCGTTCAGCAGGCTCATCTTGACGCCCGCGATCTTGTCGACGTTCTCTTCGATGATCTGCAGCAGCACCTCGGATGCCGCAGGCCAGTCGTCTGCGCCGCTTGTACTGAGCCCGGTCGAAGTGAAGTAGCCGGCCAGCTGCGGGTCGAACGCCGTGCCGAGCCAGTGCAGCACCACGGGGGTGGTGGCCTGCTGCAGCACCGCACGGTAGACGCGGCGGTAGTCCTCGGCCGATTCGGCGACCCGGGCGAGGTGCCGGGATGCCATGAGGACCGGCCCCGCGCCCTGCTCCTCGGTGAAGTGCAGCTGCTCGGTGTAGGCGGCGATGACCTCGTCGAGCGAGATGTGCTCGGCGTCGACGTGGTCGGTGTTGACGCCGACGACGACCGAGCCACCCTCCTCACGCGCCACCTCGGCGCTGCGCGCGATCAGCTCGCGCGTGGCCGCGGCATCCAGCCCCATGTTTCGCTGCGCGGTGTCCATGGCGTCGGCGACGCCGAGTCCCCACGAGTACACCGAGCGGCGGAAATCGAGGGTGGCGTCCCAGTCGACCTGGGCGGGCTGCCCGGGGGTGTTGTCACCCCAGGTGACGGGCACGACGTGCGCGGCGGCGTACGCGACGCGGCTGCGCAGCGGGCCGGCCGGCTTGGTGTAGCCGGAGGTCTCGACCAGGGGCGTGCGGGTGACGGCGCCATCGGCGCCGAGGAGGGTGAGCTCGGTCATTCGCCTGGTCCGATCAGTCGAGGTTCAGCGACGGCAGCTCGACCTTGCGGCCTTCGCGCGCCGACTGCAGGCCGGCCTCTGCCAGCAGCACACCGCGGGCGCCGGCGAGCAGGTCGTACTCGTATTCGGTGCCGGTGACGTACGACTCGAGGAACTCTTCCCACTGCTGACGGAAGCCGTTGATGAAGACCTCGTTGGTGGGCACCTCGGCCCAGTCGGCGTCGTAGTCGTGGTCGTCGGCCAGGTCGGGGTTCCAGACCGGCTTCGGGGTGGCGTTGCGGTGCTGGATCTTCGCACCGAACAGGCCCACGACGGCCGAGCCGTGCGTGCCGTCGACGTGGAACTCGACGAGCTCGTCGCGGTTGACGCGGACAGTCCACGAGGAGTTGATCTGCGCGATGACGTCGCCCTCGAGCTCGAAGGTGCCGTACGCGGCATCCTCGGCGGTGGCGTTGTAATGCTCGCCGTTCTCGTCCCAGCGGTCGGCGATGTGCACCGAGGCCTGGGCGTAGACCGACTTCACGCCGCCGAACAGGTTCTCGAGGATGTAGTTCCAGTGCGGGAACATGTCGACGATGATGCCGCCGCCGTCTTCGGTGCGGTAGTTCCAGCTGGGGCGCTGGGCGGGCTGCCAGTCGCCCTCGAAGACCCAGTAGCCGAACTCGCCGCGCACGGAGAGGATGCGGCCGAAGAAGCCCGAGTCGATGAGGCGCTTGAGCTTCTGCAGGCCCGGCAGGTACAGCTTGTCGTGGACGACACCGGTCTTGACGCCGGCGGCCTTGGCGAGACTCGCGAGTTCGAGGGCCTCTTCGACCGACTCGGCGGTGGGCTTCTCGGTGTAGATGGTCTTGCCGGCGGCGATCGCCTTGCGAAGCGCGGTGGCACGGGCCTTCGTGACGAGGAAGTCGGCGTAGATCTCCCAGCGGGGGTCGGCGAGGGCCGCGTCGAGGTCGGTGGTGTAGTCCTCGATGCCGTGCTTGGCGGCCAGCTCGGCGAGCTTTGCCTCGGTGCGGCCGACGAGCAGCGGCTTGACGGTCACCTTGGTGCCGTCGGCCAGCTCGATGCCGCCCTGGTCGCGGATCGCGAGGATCGAGCGCACGAGGTGCTGGCGGTAGCCCATGCGTCCGGAGACGCCGTTCATGATGATGCCGATCTCGCGGACGGCGGGGGCGGCCTCGGCGGCGGCCGGGGCGAGGGTCGTGTCGGTCACGGGATCCTGCTCTCGTCTGAGGGTGCGGCCGCGACGTCACCGTCGCCGGCCGACCCGATGAATGGATGCGGGTAAACGCTTTCCCGCATGTCATCAGTGTGCCACAGGACCGCGCGACCTGCAAGCGCTTTCCGAGGACCGGCGGGAAACACACCGACCGACACGCACGGTCAGCGGTCCGAATCGGCCGCGAGCAGTCGCAGTTCGACCAGTCGCGGTGTGCGCTCCCTGACCGCCTCGAGCACGACACCGAACTCGACCGTGCCGTCGGCCGGGCCGATCGCGATCGTCGATCCGCCGGGGTCGATCGGCGCCTCGTGTACGACGCGATCCCGGACGCGCACGCGCACGGCCTCGTCGTCACCCTCGATCGCCCGCAGCAGCAGCCGGTCGGCCGAACCGCTCCAATCGGTGACCGTCAGCGCGATCGCGCCGGTCGTGCGACGCCAGCGCGCCGGCCCCTCCACCCCGATCTGCTCGTCGGTGGCGGTCAGGCGGTGGTCGCTCTCGGGCTGCTGCTCACCGAAGCGCACCACATCGCGCGTACGGGCATCGAGCGCGAGCGAGGCGGCATCCACCGCAGCCAGCTCAGCCCTGCGCTGTTCCACGTCGCCGCCCGTGGTCGGCCACACGAGCGTGTAGCGCGCGTCGTGGATGCCGGCGAACGGTTCGAGCGCGATCACGCCGTGATCGGTCGCGATCCGCACCTGACCGCGGCCGAGGCGCTCGGCGCGCGCCACGGCGTCGGGGGCGAGGATCGGTGTGGCGGCGAGCGGCCGGAGCGGTCCGACGGCAATGTGCCCCATGCGGGCGGCGCCGCCCCGGTAGGCGACCGCATCATCGGGTTCGCGGAGCGCGAGCACATCGGGGCCGTCGACGACGCTTCCCCAGGCGCTGCCGTCGGCGGTCGGCACGAGGCGGAGCGCGCGGGGCAATGAGATCGTCGCCCGCTCCCCCGCGGCGAGCTCGAACGCCACCCGCGTTCCCGGCGCACCCTCGTGCACCGTCGCGGCGGTGACGGTCGCGACACCCTCGACCCAGTCGGGCACGAGCACCGAGAGTCGCACGTCGGCATCGGCGTCGATCGTCCATTCATCGACCCCGGCAGCGGCCCCGATCGCGGCAGGCCGCACCGAGACGGTCGCGCCGCCCCACGTCGCCTCTGCGGCCACGAACGCGTTCACCTCGAGGCGGTCGCCGCCGTCGGCGAAGACGTGCGCCGCGTGGCTCGCCTGCGCCTCGAAGCCCGAGCCCATGCAGCACCAGAAGCCCTCGGCCTCGGGTGCGTACACCCGGTAGTGGCCGGGCCGGTGACTCGTGAAGTAGACGAGTCCGCCGTGATCCGGATGCTGCGTCGAGCGCAGGTGGTTGGCACGGGCGTGCTCAGCCCACTGCAGGTACGCGTCGTCACCCGCGAGCAGGTGCAGGTCGCCGGCGAGCTTGACCATGTTGAAGGTGTTGCAGCTCTCTGGCCCTTCACGTGCGGTGAACATCGCGAGGAAGTCGTCGCGCGCCGGAAAGTGCTCGCGCACGCTGTCGCCGCCGAGCGGCGAGCTGCGGGCGTAGGCGACGGCGTCGAAGAAGGTGCGGGCCGCGGCGCCCTCGCGTGCGGAGATGTCGGGCAGGAGGTCGGGCGCGACGACGGCGGCGGCACGTTCGATCGCGGCGAACCCGACGACGACGGGAATCTGCGTGTTCGCGTGCAGCCCGTCGAGTTCGTCGCGCCCGGCCGCGAGCGGTGCGACGAGCACCTCGGGCACGAAGCGCCGGGCGAGTTCGAGCAGTCGCCGATCGCCCAGGTGCACCGCGAGGCGGGCGAGCGCGTCTGGCACGCCGCCGAACTCGGTTCGCAGGATGCCGGCGAGCGCATCGTCGTCGATGCCCGCGAGCGTCTGCAGCCACCATTGGCCGAAGGCTTCCACGGCGACGTCGGCCTGCGGCAGTGCGACCAGCGCCGCATCGAGCAGCCCCGCGAGCGTCTTGTGCAGGTTGTACAGCGGCACCCACCGGCCGTTGAGGTGGAAGGCGCCGGCGTCGATGCGGCCGGCCGCGAGCTCGTCCCAGAGCGCGACGCCGTCGGGGACGCCCCCGAGGTACCCGGTGCCGATCGCGAGCTGGCACGCGCGCATGCCGTCGACGAGCGCGGTCGCCGCCTCGCGGGCGTCATCATCGCCCTGCGCGGCCAGCGCGCTCAGCGCCGACAGCACGTGCCCTGCCGTGTGGCCGTCGAGCCCTTCCGCCTCCCACCCCGGGTACCCGGGTGCGGATGCCGGCAGCCCCGCCTCACGGCGGAACGGCGCGAGCAGCCGGTCGACGTCGAGCCGCAGCAGTGTGTCGCGCACGGTGCGTTGGGCTGCGGCATCCGGCCCGTCGAGCAGCCGCACCGAGCTGAGCGGCAGGAATCGTCGCGTCGCCGCGGTCACGATGCCCCCTCCGCGCGCAGCAGCACGCAGCCGTGCGGTGCGAGCGTCACCCGCACGACAGATGACCCGGGTGCGACCGAGCGCGCCGCATGGGACTGCTCGTGCACCGCCTCGACGGCGACGGGCGCGGCACTCCACACCTCGACGATGTCCGTCGGGGCGGCGCCGAGCCCGAGCGATCGGGTGTCGAAGGGTTCGGTGCGCGGCTCGTCCGAGAGGTTGAACACAGCGGCCCAGCGGGTACCGGCGGCGTCATCCGCACTCCACACGACGAGGTCGCGTTCGCGCAGCAGCTCGCGACTGGCCGTCGCCGACCGGGCGATCTCGAGCAGCCCGTCGCGCTGCAGCAGGTCGATCGTGGCGGGGTCGGAGGTGGGCAGGTCGCCGCCGACCATGAGCGGGGAGCGCGCCATGGCCCACAGCGTCAGCAGGGTGCGGCGCTCGTCGGGCGTGAGCTGGTCGTCGCGCGGCTCGCCGCGTTCGGCGCGCAGGCCGATGCGACCCAGCGGCAGCATGTCGCCGTCGGGCCAGGCGCCGTCTCCGGCGTGCGGGGCCCACCGTGCCAGGCGGGCGAAGTTGTCGGCGACGTCGTCCCACCGGTCCCACAGGTCGTCGCACACGCGCCACATCGACGCGTGCGCGCGCAGGTGCTCGGCATGGGCGAGCGAGAGGTGACGCCCGGGCGACAGCGACAGGGTGATGTCGCGGTCGACGCCGTCGATCGCGGCCGACAGGGCTTCGATGTCGGCGGCCTGGTAGGGCCACAGCAGGTCATCGGCCTTGATGAAGTCGACGCCCCACGCGGCGTACAGGCGCACGATCGACCGGTAGTAGGCGGCGGCGCCGGCGGCTGTGAGCCCCTCGTAGTGCGGGTTCCATTCGCACCGGTTGCTGGCGTCGGCCACCTGCCCGGCCGTGACGTCGGCACCCTCGACCGGCAGGTCGGCCGCGGCGGCCACCCTGGGGATGCCCCGCATGATGTGGATGCCGAAGCGCAGCCCCATCGCGTGGATCTGCGCTGCGAGCGGACCGAACCCCGCCCCGCCCGCGGACGAGGGGAACCGCACCGGGTCGGGTTGCAGCCGGCCGTGCGCGTCGATCGTGAGGGTCGCGTCGTCGTTGTACCCGTGTGCGCGGGCGTTCGGGTCGGCCCAATCGATGTCGACGACGACGGTGTCCCAGCCGTGCGACAACAGGTGTTCGGCCATGAAGCGCGCGTTCGCGAGCACTTCAGCCTCGGTCACCGTCGTGCCGTAGCTGTCCCAACTGTTCCAGCCCATCGGCGGCGTCGCCGGTCGGTGCAGCACCATGTCACACCAGTCGGACGGCAGCCCACGACACGGCCGGCAGCGTCAGGCTCAGCGCGTCGTCGGTCAGCACCGCACCGTCGAGGGGACGCACGCCGACGCGATCGCGGTCGGTGAGCGTGTTGGCGGCGTACCGGTCGGCGTCGTGCAGCAGGTGGGTCTCGGCGATCGACACGTCGCGGCCGAGTTCGCGCACGAGCGGTGCGAGGTCGACGCGCAGGTCGGCGGTGTCCGTCGTCGAGCGGTTGACGACGAACAGCGACACGCCTTCGTCGTCGACGGTGGCGACGGCGTTGACGGTTGCGACCTCGCCGAAGCGCTCGCTCGTGAAGGTGCCGGCATCCACGGGCACGCGTACGGACCTGCCGTGACCGAGGCGCGAGGTGATCGAGAACGGAAAGAACGTGGTCTGCTTCCAGGCCGGTCCCCCCGGCTCGGTCATGATCGGGGCGATGACGTTGACGAGCTGCGCGAGCGATGCCGAGCGCACGCGGTCGGCGTGCTGCAGCAGCGTGATGAGCAGGTCGCCGAAGACGACGGCGTCGAGCACGTGGTACTGGTCTTCGAGCAGTCGCGGAGCGACGGGCCAGCCCTGCTCTTCGGGCTTGTCGTTCTGCCCGCCCTCGTCGTTGTGCAGATACCAGACGTTCCACTCGTCGAAGGAGATCATGATGCGCTTGTCGCTCTTCTTCGTCGCGGCGACGGCGTCGGCGATCGCGACGACCGACTCGATGAAGCGCGCCATGTCGACACCGGATGCCAAGAACTCCTGCGCATCGCCGTTCCGCTCCTGGTAGTAGGAGTGGCACGAGATGAAGTCGACGTCGTCGAACGTGTGCTCGAGCACCTGCCGCTCCCACGACCCGAACGTGGGCATGCCGCTGCCCGACGATCCGCACACGACCAGTTCGAGACCGGGGTCGAGCATGCGCATCGCCTTCGCGGTGCGCGAGGCGAGCTTGCCGTAGTCGTCGGCGTTTCGGTGCCCCACCTGCCACGGCCCGTCCATCTCGTTGCCGAGGCACCACATGCGCACACCGAACGGCTCGGTGCGTCCGTTCTCGGCGCGCTGGGCGGTCCACGCCGTCTCGGCCGACGCGTTCGCGTACTCGAGCAGGTCGAGCGCCTCCTGCGTGCCGCGGGTGCCGAGGTTGACCGCGAGCATCAGGTCGGAGCCGACACGGTCGAGCCAGTCCTGGAACTCGTGCAGCCCGACCTCGTTCGTCTCGGTCGAGTGCCAGGCCAGGTCGAGGCGGCGCGGACGCTGCTCGATCGGGCCGACGCCGTCCTCCCACCGGTACCCCGAGACGAAGTTGCCACCCGGGTAGCGGATCGTCGAGACGCCGAGCTGCTTGACGAGATCGATGACGTCGGTGCGGAATCCGTCGGCGTCTGCGGCGGGGTGTCCGGGCTCGAAGATGCCGTCGTAGATGTGACGGCCGAGGTGCTCGACGAACCCGCCGAAGATCCTGCGGTCGATGTCGGCGATCGTGTTGTGCGGGTCGAGGCGGGCGGTGGCGTCGTTCATGCTGCGCTTCCAGTGATCAGGGCGGATGTCGGTGGTGTTCAGTCGGTGCGCAGGAACCGCACCTGCTGGGGTGCGAGCTGCCACGTGTCGTGACGTTCGTCGGTCTCGATATCGGTGGCGGTCAAGGTCACCGCGGCCGGCTCGTCGCCGTGGTTGATGACGGTGACGAGGCCGCCGCGCCTGGCGACTTCGACCCCCGCCGGGACCTCGGCGATGATCGGCTCGACACCGGCCGCCTCGATGACGAGGCCGGCGATGGCGTCGACGCCCGCGGCATCCGGCATGGTCGCGACGTACCAGGCCTCGCCCTCGCCGTGCGCGTTGCGGGTGAGCGCGGGAGCGCCGACGGAACGGCCGGCGCCGAACGTCGCGACGGCCTCGGCACCCTCGGGGCGCACGACCTCGGCGAACAGGGTCGCGTGCGCGGTCGTGCCGCCGACCTCGAACGGCACGTCCTCCTGCTTGCCGCCGGCGACCGCGACCGACAGGGCGCCGACCCCCATCGCGCCGCCCGACGAGCGGCCGAGGGCTGCGAAATCTTCGAAGCGGATGCCGAGGGCAGGGCCCAGTTGCGTCAGGAACCCGCCCGCACGGAACTGGTCGTGCCCGTCGACGACATCGGTGAAGGGACCAGCCAGCAGTGTGCCGCCCCCGCGCACGAAGGCGTTCAGTGCCTCGGCGCCCTCGTCGCGCAACAGGTACAGCGCGGGGGCGACCACGAGGTCGTAGCCCGCGTCGACGAGTTCGGCGGGGATGAGGTCGACACCGATGCCGCGGCGGTGGAACGCGCCGTACCACTCGACGACGATCGGCAGATACTCGACGTCGACGGGGTGGTCGCGCTCTTCGACAGCCCACCAGTTCTCCCAGTCGAACACGATCGCCACGCGGGCATCGCGACCCGGCGCGGGCAGTTCGGGGAGGGCTGCGAGCCGCTCGCCGAGGTCGGTGACCTCGCGCCAGATGCGGGTGTCGGTGCCGGCGTGCGGCAGCATCGCCGAGTGGAACTTCTCGCTGCCGGCGCGCGACTGGCGCCACTGGAAGAACATGATGCCGTCGGCGCCGCGACCGATCGACTGCGCGGTCTCGGCGGCGAGCACGCCGGGCGCCTTGCCGGGGTTCGTGGGGCGCCAGTTGACGGCATCCGTCGCCTGCTCCATGAGGATCCAGGGCAGTTCGGGCTTGAGTGAGCGCACGAGGTCGCGCTGGAAGGCGGCATCGCGCACCCGATTCGGGTTCGTCGGGTCGGGGTAGCAGTCGTCGGCGATGACGTCCATGTGCGGTGCCCAGCGCCGGTAGTCGGCGGGCTTGAACGGCCCCATGAAGTTCGTCGTGATGGGCTGCGTCGCACCGGCCTCGAGCAGGATCTCGCGCTCCATGAGGTAGCACTCGAGCAGCATGTCGGAGGTGAACCGGCGGAAGTCGAGCATCGACGACGGGTTGTGACTGTAGGGCGCGAGCCGCGGCGGAAAGATCTCGTCGAACCGGCTGTAGCGCTGCGACCAGAAGCTCGTGCCCCACGCGGCGTTGAGCGCGTCGATCGTCTCGTACCGCTCCCGCAGCCAGCGGCGGTAGGCGTCGCGGGCGTTGTCGGAGTAGTCCATCCACAGGTGACAGCCGTACTCGTTGTTGACGTGCCACATGATGACGCCGGGGTGCGACACGTAGCGCTCGGCGAGGCGACGCACCAGTTCACCGGCGAGGCGGCGGTACGTGGGTGACGACGGCGCGAAGTGCTGCCTGCTACCGGGCCAGTACGACGCACCGTGCTCGTCGGCCGGCAAGGTGTCGGGGTACGTGGCGCTCACCCACGGCGGCGGCGATGCGGTCGCGGTGGCGAGGTTCACACCGATGCCACCGGCGTGCAGCGTGTCGATCACCCGGTCGAGCCACGCGAAGTCCCACGAGTCTTCGGTCGGCTGGATGCGCGACCACGCGAAGATGCCGAGGCTCACCGTCGTGACCCCGGCTTCGCGCATGAGACGCACGTCCTCGGGCCACACCTCTTCCGGCCACTGGTCGGGGTTGTAGTCGGCGCCGTACAGCAACGGAACTCCTTCTCGGGGTCGAGTGGGGATGTGGATCGCGATGGATGCTCAGGCGCGGCCGCGGCGGTGCGGCACGGCCACGGCGGCGAACACCGCGCACCCGAGACCCAGCACCAGCAGGGGCACCAGCATCCATGTCACGACGCCGACGAAGGCGGCCGCGACGATGAAGTAGATCGCGCCGGCCGGATCGGCTGCGGCCACTCGGGGAAGATCGCGCACGGCGCCGCGCCACCCGCGCTCGGGCGTCCACGACGCGGCGGCGCGCAGCAGCGCACCGCCGAGCGCGGCCAGGCCGGTCCACCCGACGGCGGCGATGGCGGCGCCGCCGGGCAGCATGCCCGTCGCGGCGAGGGTGATGTCGAAGGTGAGCAGGGCCGCGATCACGAGCGAGACCCCGCCGACGGCGAGACCGCCCGACAGAGCGGCGCGCACATCGGCCCAGAAGTCGGCCATCGATGACCCCTCGGCCGCGATGAACCGGCGCAGGTGACGGATGCCGGCGACGAGGGCCGCGGGGATCGTCACGATCGGCAGTGCGACGAGGGCGACGAGCAGCCCCACGAGCATGACTTCGCCGAAGAGCTGGAACTTCGCCGTGGCCCCCGGAAACCGCACCGGCGGGCGCTCTTCGAGCACGGGGCCGGCACCCGACAGGTCGTCGCGCAGGGCGGCGCGTGCCGCTCGGCGTTCCTCTCGGAGGGTGGGGATGCGGTGGTCGGAGGTCACGGTGGCCACGTCAGCCCTTCAGGCCCTGGGTGGCGACGCCGTCGACGAGGAAGCGCTGGAACACGAGGAAGAACAGCAGCACGGGCAGCAGCGCGATGAACGATGCCGTGACGGTCGCGCCGTAGTCGCTCGACGACGTCTGGTCGTTGTAGAGGCGCAGTGCGATCGGCAGCGGGTAGTTCTCGGGGCTCGTGAGGTACAGCAGCGGCCCGAGGAAGTCGTTCCACGCCCAGATGAAGCTGAAGATCGCGCAGGTGATGAGCGCGGGCTTGATCAGCGGCAGGATGATCGCCCAGAAGATGCGGACGTGTCCGGCGCCGTCGATCTTCGCGGCCTCGTCCATGTCGCGCGGCATCTGCCGCATGAACTGCACCAGCAGGAAGACGAAGAACGCTTCGGTGGCGAGGAACTTCGGCAGGATCAGCGGCCAGAACGTGTCGACCATGTCGAGGTTGTTGAAGATGATGTACTGCGGAATGATCACGACGTGGAACGGCAGCAGCAGCGTGCCGATCATCGCGGCGAAGAAGATGCCGAGGCCCTTGAACTGGACCCGGGCGAACGCGTACGCGGCCAGGGCCGATGACAGCACGGTGCCGACGACGGCGGCGACGGCGAGCACGAGGGAGTTCCAGAAGAACTTCCACATCGGCACACCGGCGATGCCCTCCATGACCTTGACGTAGTTGTCGATCGTGGGGTTGTTGGGGATGAGCCCCGGGTTCGTGCCGAACTCGCTGTTCGGCTTGAACGTCGCGAACAGCAGCCACACCATCGGGTAGAGCACGATTGCGGTGAGGGCGATGAGCACGACGAGCCAGATGATCGTCTGCCAGGTCTTGCGCTTGACCTTGCGGCGCGGGGCCGGGGGCTGCACGAGGGTCTGCTGTGCGGCGAAGGTGATCTCGGTCGCGGAAGCGGAGGTGGGGGCGTTGAGACTCATCGGTTGTCTCCCGAGTAGTGGACCCAGGAGCGCTGGGTGCGGAAGAGGATGACGGCGATGATCGCGACGACCACCAGCAGCACCCACGCGATCGCAGCGGCGTAGCCCATCTGGCCGTCGCTGAAGCCTCGCTTGTAGAGGTACAGGGTGATGAAGTTCGTCATGCCGGCGGGTCCGCCGGAGCCGTTGGAGATGATGTAGGCCGACGCGAACACCTGGAACGCGCCGATCAGGCCCAGCAGCAGGTTGAAGAAGATGACCGGCGACAGCATCGGGATCGTCACGGCGCGGAACCGCTGGAACGCATTCGCACCGTCCATCTCGGCCGCCTCGTACAGCTCCTTCGGGATCTGCTTCAGGCCGGCGAGGAAGATGACCATCGTGGCGCCGAACTGCCAGATCGCGAGGACGACCATCGCGGGCAGCACGAGCGCCGGGTTGCCGATCCAGCCGCCCAGGTCGATGCCGAAGAAGCTCAGCGAAGAATCGACGGGGCCGTCATTGGAGAACATGGCGCGCCAGACGATCGCGACCGACACCGACCCGCCGATCAGCGAGGGAGCGTAGAACGCGGAGCGGAAGAACCCGGCACCCTTGTCGCGGTAGTTCAGCAGCATCGCGACCAGCAGGGCCGCCAGCAGCGTGATCGGGGTGCCGACCAGCACGTACACGAGGGTGATCTGCGCCGACTGGATGAAGTTCGGGTCGTTCGTGAACAACCGGATGTAGTTGTCGAGCCCGATCCACTTCGGCGGGCTGAAGATGTTGTAGGACGTGAACGACAGGTACAGCGAGTACACCATCGGCACAATCGTGAGGCCGAAGAACCCGATCAGCCACGGCACCAAGAACCCGTAGCCGGTGAGCGTCTCACGACGCAGCCGCGCCTTCTGACCCGGACGATCCAGGTGCTCGGGACGGCGGCGGCGCAGCAGCCCGCGTCGCCGGCTCTTCTCTCCGGTGACGATCACCCGGGTGGCGGTTGTGCTCACGGGAACTCCTGACTGGTGGAACGGAGGGCAGATCCCGGGGTACGGGTCATCACTGACCCGCACCCCGGACCCTGTCACTGGTTGAGGACGACGTCCATCTCGGAGAAGAACTCGGCCACGGCCTCGTCGACCGTCTTGGTGCCGAAGTTCAGCTCGGTGCCCAGCACACGGAACTTCTCCTCGAGGGTGCCATAGCCGACGATCGGCACGGGCGGGGCGTCACCGAGGCGGTCGGCGATCGATGCCTCGTAGTCCTTGACCTGCTGGCTCAGCGGGTCGAGCTCGGCGGCCGCGAGAGCCGTCTCGGATGCCGGGAGCCCACGGTTGGTGCCGAAGATCTCACCAGATGCCTCGCTGTTGACGAGGAAGTTCACCAGCGTGGCGGCAGCCTCGGGGTGGTCGGTGTTGGCCGAGATCGTGTGCAGCATCGAGGGCTTCAGGTACAGGTCCTGCGCACCCTCCTCGAACACGGGCGGGGCCTGCAGGCCCAGCTCGGTGTACTCCTCGCCGAGACCGGCGAGATAGCCTGCACCGAAGTTGTCCCAGGTCATCTCGCTGGCGGTCTTGGCCGAGTCGAAGCCGCCGAGGGGCGCGAGCTCTTCGACCGTCTGCTGCGGAATGCCGATGCCGTCGCGGATCTCCTGACCCGACTCCCAGAACTCGGTCAGGCGCGCCTCATCGAAGCCGGGGGTGCCGTCTTCGTTGAAGAGGTTGCCGCCCTCGGCGCGCAGCTGCAGCTCGAGCAGCTGGATGCGGCCGGTGTAGTCGGCACCGCCCCAGAACTCGCCGTCGCCGGCCTCGGTGACCTCGGCCATCCACGCGGTGTAGTCCTCGTACGAGCCGCCCTCCCAGGCCTCGAGGCCGTTGTCGGCGAGGAGCTTGGTGTTGGTGAACAGGCCCCACGCGTTGGTGGAGGTGGCGATGCCGTAGGTGGTGTCGTTCACGACGCCGATGCTGAGGATGTTCTCGGGCAGCGGGTCGGTCTCGATGATGTCGCCCAGGTAGGGGTCGAGGTCGAGCAGGAGGTTGTTCTCGGAGTACTGACGCAGGTACGAGTAGTCGAACTGCATGACGTCGGGCAGGTTGCCGCCGGCGGCCTCGGTCTGACGCTTCTCCCAGAACTCGGGGAAGCCCAGGAAGGTCGCGTTGACCGTGATGTTGGGGTACTCCTCGTTGAAGGCGGCGATCGCCTCGTTGTAGAGCTCGGCGCGCACGTCGTTGCCCCAGAAGGCGAGGTCGAGCGTGACCTCTTCTTCAGGGTCGAACGTCGGGTCTGCCTCGCCGCCGTCACCGGCGCAGCCGGCCAGGGCGAGCGCGGCGCCGGTCGCGAGTGCGACTGCGGCGAAAGTCCGCTTCTTGCTGAACATCTTTGTCCTCTCTGTCGAACGTCGGCGTTCTGGTGCTTCGTGACGTCCGTGTCCGGGTGGTGCGGGTTCGGCGCTGTGCAGGGAAAGCGCTTGCCGATAAAACTACCGGCATCTAAAACGTTTCGCAAGCGATTTTTGAAACGATTTGGTGACGACGGGGAATCGCCGGTCGACCGCCCCGTCAGCGGGCCGCCGCGGCGACGACCGATGCTGCGCTCGTCGAACCCCGCACGACCAATTCCGGTGCGTACACGTGACCGCTCGGCTCCCCCGCCCCGCCGGTGCGGATCGCCTCGAGCAGCAGGTTCGCCGCGTGCAGCCCCATCTGTCGCGACGGCTGACGGATCGAGGTCAACGGCACCGCCGCGATCGCGGCGAACTCGATGTCGTCGTACCCGACGATGGCGACATCGGCCGGTACGCTCACCCCCGCCGAGATCAGCCCGTGCAGCACCCCGATCGCGAGGTGGTCGTTCGAGGTGACCAGTCCGTCGGGCCGTTCATGAGGCGGTCGTGCCGCCAGTGACCGCCCGAGCGCGACACCCACCTCTGACGTGGTCCGCTCGGTCCAGATGGGCTCGATCGCGCCGACCCCGGCATCCGTCGCCGCCGCCTGCGCACCGCGCAGTCGGTCGCGCACCTGACGCACCGTGTTGCGGGCGCCGACGAACGCCAGACGGCGCCGGCCCGTCGACAGCAGATGCTCGGCCGCCAACCGCCCGCCCGCGACATCGTCGAACGTGACGTACGGCACGCGCCCGCTCTCGTCGACGCGGTCGACCAGCACGGTCGGGATGCGGCGGGCGATCAGCCGATCGAGCCACGGCGTCTCGTCGCCGAACGGGGCCACGAGCGCCCCCTCGACCTGCACCCGCTCGAAGAGTTCGAGGTGCTCACGCTCGCGATCGACCGAGTCGCTGCTGTTGCCCACGAGCACGCGCAGCCCCGACGACGACGCGGCGTCTTCGGCACCGGCCACCATCTCGCCGAAGAACGGGTTCGCGATGTTGATCACCGTCATGCCGAGCAGCCCGCTGCGGCCGGCACGCAGCTGACGCGCGGCCTGCAACGGCACGTAGCCGAGCTCGCCCGCGGTCGCGCGCACCCGCTCGAGCAGGTCGACGCTCACGAGGTGCGGCCGATTCAGTGCGTTCGAGACGGTGCTGATCGACACCCCCGCACGCTCCGCAACATCGCGGATGCCGACGCGCTTGCTCACGGCGCTTCCCCTCGCGAGCCGGTCCAGTCGGCGCGCGCCGTCAACGGCACCGCCGTCGGCCGCTCAGGGTTCGAGACGATCGCCTCACGACGACCCGAGCGCGACGACACCTCGATCGCCGTCATGACCTCGAGCGCGGTGCGGGTCACGGTTCGGTGCGCGTGCACAGCATTCCCTCCTCGACGACGAGCTCGACCCGGTAGACGGCGCAGCGCCGATCGTCGATCGATTCATGGTCGGGATCGGGAACCGCGGCCTTCGCAGGGTGTCCGAAGAAGTAGTACCAGAGTCGGTCGCCCTCGCGCACAGACGCACCGTGATGCCCGAACCCCGGGCCGGGCACATCGCCGGGGCCGAGGATCACGGCATCCGCGTCGCCCTGCCGACGCCACGTGACGGCGTCGTCGCTGGTGTGCACGGCCATGCCCCGCCACTCGTCGACGATCATCCACCAGCGCCCACCGAGTTCGAACACGTCGGGACCCTCGTGTCCGCGGCCACCGATCGCGGTGCTGCCGGCCCGCCACGTCTCGAGGTCGTCGGAGACGGCGACCGCCGTCGAACTGCCCGCCGCCTCGTCCTTGTACCAGAGGCGCCACGCACCATCGGGGGTGCGGGCGACGGCGGCGTCGATCGCCCGGTCGCCCGCGAGCGGCAGGGTGCCGCGGCGGGTCCACGCGCGCAGCTCGTCGGAGCGGTACTCCACGATGGTGCGCGCGAAGCCGGGCCAACGGTCGGGAAGGCCGTCGATCTCGGTCAGGTACATGCGCCAGCGGTGCCCGTCATGGATGACCTCGGGCGCCCAATGCGTGCGATCGGTGGCTGCGGGCGGTGGACCCGGCTCGAGCCGCAGACCCGCGGCATCCGGTTCGAGCGTGCCCTCGTACGACCACGCCACGCCGTCGTCCGAGCGCGCGACGCCGATGCGGCTGCCGTGCACCCACGCGACGCCGGGGCCGGGGTCGGGGTGCGTCGCCCGACGCTGGGTGTAGAACATCCACCAGCCGTCGGGCGCGATCACCACGAGCGGGTCGGTCGCCCCGTCGTAGACCGGGTCGCGGTACAGCTCGGTCAGCATGCCGTACGCCTTCCGCCGCCCGCCGGTGCGCAACTCCTGAGTTTCGTGCTCCGTCGGCCTGATTCCGCCCCGATTCGGCCCCGTGCGCCAGAAAGTGAGGAGTTCGGCACACGGAGTGGTGCAACCCGGCCCGTGCCGCGTGCCGTGCGCAACTCCTGAAAAACGGGTGCCGACGGCGCCGAAACGGGCCGATACGGGCCCTCGGGCGACAAAACTGAGGAGTTACGCACGGGATGCCGGGGTCAGTCGCGGTCGCGGAGGTCGGCCACGGGGCTCGCGAAGCCGGCGCGGTGCGTCGGGTGCTCGGCGAGGGATGCCGGGGTGATCAGTGCGCCGTCGGCTGCGGCCGAGGCGTAGATCGCCGCGACGATCTCGAACGAGCGGGCGGGGGCGTCGGCGGTGGGCGGCAGCGGCGAGCCGCTCAGCAGGGCGTCGAACACGTCGCGCAGCAACGGCGCGTGGTCGCTGCGCTCCTCGGCGTCGGGCAGCGCCCACGCGGCGGCCTCGTCCTCGAACCCCGGCGCCGGGGTGATCGACCAGTTCTCGTGGCCGTGCCCGTACAGGTGCTCGACCGTGATGGTCGCCTTCTGGGTGTCGATGCGAATGGCGCTGGTCTGCCGCGGCGACACCGCGCTGGTCACGACCTGCGCGACGACACCACCCGCGAACGTCACCGTCGCGGTCGAGGCGTCTTCGGTCTGCGTCTCACGGTCCAGGCGCCACAGGCGCCCCTGCACGCTGGTCCAGTCGCCGAGCAGGAACGCGAGCAGGTCGAGCTGGTGGATGCCGTGGCCGAGCGTCGTACCGCCCCCTTCGGTCTCCCACTTGCCGCGCCACGGCACCGCGAAGTAGTCGGTGTCGCGATACCAGAGTGTCTGACACACGGCGATGAGCGGGTGCCCGAGCGCGCCCGACGCCAGGAGTTGCTTCGCGTGCGCGGCCGCGGTGCCGGTGCGCTGCTGGAACACGACCGCGAGTTCGCGATCGGCGGCAGCGGCGGCGGCGCGCATGTCGTCGAGTTCGTCGAGCGACGGTGCCGGGGGCTTTTCGACGACGACGTGCGCGCCGGCCGCGAAGCTCGCGAGGGTCTGCTCGCGGTGAACCCCGGGCGGGGTGCAGATGAGCACGACGTCGGGGTGCTCGGCATCCAGCAGTTCGTCGAGCGTGTCGAAGACGGCCGGGCCGCCCCACTGCGCCGCGAAGTCGTCGGCCTTGCTGCGGGTCTGGTTGGTGACGGCGACCAGTTCGGCGTGCGGGTGGGCCTCGACCGCGCGGGCGTGGAAGTGTGCGACGGCGCCGGTTCCGACGATCGCGCAGCGCAGGGTGGTGGTCATCGGGGGTCCTCGGTGGTGGGGGTCTCGGGGTGGTCGCGGAGCTCTGCGACCAGGTTCGCGCCGGAGCTGGCAGCGAGGGCGGCGACCTCTGCCGTGCCGACGATGAGCGCCGCCGCGAGCACGAGTGTCGCGCCGGGGGCGAGCGGGGTCTCGTCGTAGAAGAACGGTGCGGGGTTCAGCCCGGCGTACTCCTCGCTGCGCGCGAACCAGGGGCTGGGGTCGGTGCCGGCGTCGAGCACGAGCACGCCGGCCGACCGGTCGGGGGCGACGAATGCGAGCCAGGGGCCGGGCTCGCCGCGCGCCGCATCTCCTGCGACGCCGCCTTCGGCGAGGATCTCGCCGCCGGTGAACGCGACCGGTCCGCGCCAGAAGATGCCCGCGTAGCCGGCGTTCTCGCGCCCCTTCGAGGTGGGCGAGCCGAAGCCGAGCACTGCGTCGGTCTCGTTGCGCAGGGCGCTGCGCCAGGTGAGCGCCCACGTGTCGGCGTCGAGCTCGCGTGCGGTCAGCGTGCGGTGTTCGGTGAGTACAAGCTCGCCGTCTTCGGCGATCCAGTCGAGGGCCTCGTCGATGCGTGCGATGCCGCCCGCGGCATCCCCGATCGGCGTGTCGGATGCCGCGAATCCGCGGTGCACCTGTGCCCCGTTGTTGGGCTGCTGCACGTATCCCTCACCGTGCACGTAGGTCGGCCCGCCCCAAAAGTTGTGGGTGCCGACGACGGGCAGTGCGAGCGAGAGGCCTTTGTGCCAGACGTGGTCGTCGGGGCGGTAGGCGGTGACCTCGGCGCCGCCGCGGGTGTGGAGCAGCGCGTAGGGGCGGGGTGATTCGAGCTGCGGCTCGGTGGGCGCGTAGACGTACTCGGCGAGCACACGGTCGCCGTCGCGCAGGTGCAGCCGGCCGTGGCCGTCGTCTTCGAATCTCATGTCTCTCCCCATCGAGATGGAACGTCTCACCCAGCCTACGCGCCCACCCAGGAAAGCGCTATCCCGCGTCTGGCTCCTTCACGCCCCGCTGCACCGCGTCATCTGGCGCGGTTCCACCGGCCCCGCATCCGCCTGAGCCGCCGCGTTCACACGCGCGCCCCTGCGCACCGCCCACCGCTCGCCGGTCACAATCTCGCTGTCCCGCCCCGTGATCGTGACAGCCGAGCGGGTGCGCACAACGCGTCCACGGCGCACGCAGACTGCTCGCCTGTCACGATCTCGGCCGCTCGACGCCGGATCGTGACAGGCGAGCAGTTGGGGGGTGCACCCAAGGAGAGGTCAAGCACCGGCCTGCGTGCGGTGCAGCTCGGCGTAGCGGCCGCCGGCGGCGAGCAGGTCGGCGTGTGAGCCGATCTCGACGATGCGACCCTTCTCGAGCACGACGATGCGATCGGCCTGACGGATGGTCGACAGCCGGTGCGCGACGACCAGGGTCGTCCGGCCCTGCATGAGGCGGTTGAGGGCATCCTTCACGAGCTCCTCCGACTCGGGGTCGAGAGCGCTCGTGGCTTCGTCGAGGAGCAGGATGCGGGGGTCGCGCACGAGCGCGCGGGCGATCGCGAGCCGCTGCCGCTGCCCGCCCGAGAGCCTCGCGCCGCGCTCGCCGACGACGGTGTCCCACCCGGCGGGCTGCGACTGCACGAACTCCCACGCATTCGCGTCGCGCAGCGCCTGCTCGATGCGCGCGTCGGTCGCGTCATCCAAGCCGTACGCCGTGTTCTCGCGGATGGTGCCCTCGAACAGCACCGACTCCTGCGGCACGACCGACACGAACCGTCGCACGGTGCGCAGGTCGAGGGCCTGCATGTCGACGTCATCGAGCAGGATGCGGCCGTCGGTGGGCCGTACGAACCCGAGCACGAGATTGAGCAGGGTCGACTTGCCCGACCCCGACGAGCCGACGAACGCGACCGTCTCGCCGGGCGCGATTTCGAGTGAGATGTCGCGGACGGCATCGGTCTCGGCGCCGTCGTAGCGGTGCGAGACGTGTTCGAGCGAGAGGGTGCCGGCCACGGCATCCGTCTCGCGCTTGCCCTCGTTCTGCTCGAGGTCCGGCTCTTGCAGCACCTCCGAGATCGACCGCATCGACTCGAGGCCGCGCGCGCCCACCGGAATCAGCATGAGCAGCGCCGTCAGGCCCGACGTCAACAGCGCGAAGTACGTCGACAGCAGCACGACCTCACCCGGAGTGATCGGCAGGATGCCGGTGAGCGAGAAGATCGCGGCGAGCACGAGGCAGCCGACGCCGAGGATCTGCATCGCGACCCACGAGATCGAGGCGACGTGCCCGTTGAGCATGTCGAGGCTGAGGCCGGCGCGGCGCACGCCGTCGGCGCCGGTCGCGACGCGCGAGACGGCGGTCTGCTCCAGGCCGTGCGCCCGGGTGACGGGAATGAGCGAGGCCATCTCGCCGACGCGCGCAGCGAAGCCTTCGACCTCGCGGCGGAACGTCTCGTTGCGTTGCCGCGACCGACGGCTGAGCGCCCAGCGCAGGCCGAGCGCGATCGGCACGGCGAGGGCGTAGACGGGCAGGAACTCGGGCACCATGACGGCGGTCATGCTGATCGCACCGATGAGGACCATCGTCGACGACAGCAGGGGGTGGGTCACCTGCTGCAGCATGAGCTCGATGTTCTCGACATCGCGCACGACCTTGGTCTGCACGATCGACGAGCTCACTCGCGTGTGGTAGCCGATCGAGAGGCTCTGCAGGCGGGCGGCGAGGGCGTTGCGCAGGTCGGCGCCGGTGTCGCGCACGACCGTCATGAAGTTGCGTGTGTAGAGGATGTGGTTCGGGTAGTTCTGCAGCAGCAGCACGACCGCGACGGCGAACCAGATGAGCACCGTCGAGACCTCGCCGCCGGTCGCGACGATGTCGATGATCTGGGCCGTGACGACCGGCAGGAACCACAGCGGAATCTCCTTCATCGCGAACGCGAGGATCGCGACGGTGAGTCGGCCTGGACGGCGCAGCAGCAGGCGGATCACCGACCGGGCGGGGCGGGGGCCCTCGACGACGCGGATCGTCCCGGTAAGCGTTTTCTGTGGCATGGTTCCATGCTATGACCTATCACCTCGCCGGAGACTCCACCGTCGCCCCGATGAAGCCGGGCGAAGAGCCGATGTCGGGGTGGGGGCACTTCCTCGAAGCCGCCTCGGGCGTGCCGACCCGCAACCTCGCCTTCGGCGGCGCGACGACCGCGTCGTTCGTCGCCGCGGGCTCCTGGCAGCAGCTCATCGGCGAGGTCGGGCCCGGCGACACCGTCGTCATCCAGTTCGGCCACAACGACCAGAAGCACGCCGATCTCGCCTCGCGCGGCGGCTACACCGAGCACCTCCACCGGTTCGTCGACGAGGTGCACGGCCGGGGCGCCGTCGCCGTGCTGTGCACGTCGTGCGAGCGACGGTGGATGAAGGGCGGTCGCATCACACCGACACACGGTGACTATCCGAACGCCGTCCGCGACCTCGCACACGAACTCGACGTGCCGCTGATCGATCTCAACGTCTTCACGACGTGGCTGTACGAAGACCTCGGCGACGAGGGATCGGCATCCCTAATGTCGCACTACGCGCCCGGCGAGACCGCCGCGTGGCCCGATGGCCTGGTCGACGACACCCACTTCCGCGACGTCGGCGCGCGCCGCATCGCCGCGTTCGTGGCCCGCTCGCTGCGCGCGATCGAACGCCGCGACGGCGATCGCCCGGCCCGCGGGTCGGGCCTCATCGCCTGATCGCCGCCGAGCCGCCGAGATTGCGCGAACTGTCGCGATTCCCGCCGTTTCGGCGCAATTCGCGCAATCTCGACAGCCGCGGCGGGCGGGGCGGCGATCTACCATGAGGGGGCGGAAAGGGATGCCATGGGCAAGACGCGGGTGACGATCACCGACGTGGCGCGCCACGCCTCGGTGTCGCTGTCGACCGTCTCGCGCGTCATGAACGACAACCCGACCGTCGACGCAGCCCTCGCCGATCGGGTGCGCGCGAGCGCCGCCGAACTCGGTTACACGGCCAGCCCCCTCGCCCGCAGTCTCGTGCTCGGCCGCACGCACACCGTCGCGGTCGTCGTGCCCGATCTCGGCAACCCGACGTTCCAGGCGATCCTTCGCGGCATCAGCCGCGCCGCTGCCATCGACGGCTATCACGTGCTCATCGCCGACTCCGCCGAGCAGGTCGACGAGGAGCGCCTGCTCGTCGACACGACGCGCCGCCGCACCGACGGCGTCATCCTGTGCGCGCCGCGCATGCCGGGCGATGACCTCGCTGCACTCCTGCCCACCGTCTCGCCGACCGTGGTCGTCAACCGCGAGCAGCAGACCGGCGTCCCGGTCGTCGCAGCCGACTACCGGGGCGCGACCGCGGCGCTCATCGAGCACCTCCGGGGGCTCGGCCACCGGCACCTCGCGTACCTCGCGGGCGTGCCGGGCAGCTCGTCGAACGCCGCACGGCTCGCCGCGATCGAGCAGGCGCTCGCCGACGACGCAGAGCTGCGCGTCGACGTGGTGCCCTGCGGCGTCGATGTGGATGCCGGTGGCGAAGCGGCATCCACCGTCCTCGAATCGGGTGCGACTGCGGTGCTGGCCTACAACGACCTGGTCGCGATCGGCCTGCTGTCAGCGATCGCCGACCGCGGCGTCTCGGTACCGGCCGAACTGTCGGTGACGGGTCTCGACGACATCCCCTTCGCGCGGCACGCCAAGCCGACACTCACGACCGCGGCCGTGCCCGCCGTCGAGCTGGGCGTGCAGGCGTGGGAGGCGATGCACGCGCTGCTCGCGGGCGAGACCGCCGAACCCGCCGTCGAGCTCGCCCCCGAGATCGTCGTGCGTGCCAGCACGGGGCCCGCGCCCCGGTAGTGCCCGGGGTCGCTGTCGTCGCGGTCCGCGCACGTCGCAGATTCGGAGATTGGTCGCAGATTCGGGTGCGATTGGCCCTGGCATCCGAATCTGGTGCCATTCTCCGAATCCGGTGCCCGCAGGTGCGACATCCATACGCGCAGGTTCGACATCCATACCCGCAGGTGCAGCGACGCGCGCCGCATGTTACGCTGAGAAAACGTTTCCTGAAAGCGTTTACCGATCCGAGTGACACGCTGCGACGGATCAACCACGATGCGAGGACGCATGAACACCACCCGGTACGCACTGATCGGCGCGGGCCACCGATCCCAGATGTACGTCGACGCGATCGTCGGCACATACGCCGACCGGGCGAGCCTGGTCGCGGTCTGCGAGCCGAACCCCGTGCGCGCCGACCGCACGGTGAAGCTCATGACGGATGCCGGGGTCGCAGCGCCCAGCGTCTGGCACCCCGACGACCTCGAGGCGATGATCGCCACCGAGCACATCGACCGGGTCGTCATCTGCGCCCGCGACGACCAGCACGCACCGCTCATCGTCCGCGCGCTCGAAGCCGGCGTCGATGTCGTGGTCGAAAAGCCGCTCACGATCGACGCGCCGAGCGCCGCCGCGATCGAGGATGTCGTCGAGCGCACCGGCCGCAAGGTCGTGCTGACGTTCAACTACCGCTACTCCCCCCGCAACTCGGCGCTGCGGCAGATCATCCAGGACGGCCGCATCGGCCGGGTCACGAGCATCGACTTCTCGTGGATGCTCGACACCAAGCACGGCGCCGACTACTTTCGCCGGTGGCACCGTGAGAAGGCGAACTCGGGTGGGCTGCTCGTGCACAAGTCGAGCCACCACTTCGACCTCGTCAACTGGTGGCTGCGATCGACCCCGACGCGCGTCTACGCCTCGGGCGGCCTACGGTTCTACGGCGCCGAGAACGCCGCCGCCCGCGGCCTCGGCGAGCGCCCCGAGCGCGGCACGCACGACGGGCCGCACGATCCGTTCGAGCTCGACCTGCGCGACGACCCCCGACTTGAAGCCCTCTACCTCGCGGCCGAATCGCACGACGGCTATGTGCGCGACCAGGACGTGTTCGGCCCCGGCATCACGATCGAAGACAACCTCGCACTCGTCGTCGACTACGCGTCGGGCGCGACGCTGTCGTACTCGCTCAACGCGCACGCCCCCTGGGAGGGGTACCGCGTCGCCGTCAACGGCACCGAGGGCCGCGCCGAACTCGAGGTGATCGAACGCGGCGCCGTGCTCGTCGACGAAGGCCTGCACCCTGTGCTCGACCCGTCGGCAACGGATGCCGCAGCTGCCGGCACCCTGCGCCCCCAGGGCGAGCGGCTCATCGTGCAGCGCCACTGGGAAGAAGCGGTCGAGGTGCCGATCGAGAACCTCGCGGGCGGTCACGGCGGCGGCGACGCACTGCTGCTGTCGGACGTGTTCGTGGGCCCCGGCGACGACCCGCTCGCCCGCCCCGCCGACTGGTCGGACGGTGTGCAGTCGATCGCCGTCGGCATCGCGGGCAACCGCTCACTCGAGACCGGCCTGCCGGTGCGCGTCGACGACCTCGGCATCCGTCTGCTCGCCGGCGCGGTTCGTTCGCGCCGAAGTGTCGCCGAACCGGGCGACGAGCAGCAGCTGGGCGCGAACGAACCCGCCGCGGAGCGAGCATGAGCCGTATCGTCGTCACCGGTGGCGCCGGGCGCCTGGGGCGGAGCCTCGTCGCGGGGCTCGCCGCGGCCGGCCATGACCTCGTCTCGATCGACCGTGCCGTCTCGGATGCCGCCGAGCTGATCGGCATCGAGCAGGTCGCCGTCGACCTCACCGACGCGACCGCCGCACGCCGGGCGCTCGAAGCCTCGCGCGCCGACGCGCTCGTGCACCTCGCGGCGATCGCGGTGCCCTTCAGCGCCCCCGAGCCGGTCATCATGCGCACCAACGCGAACCTCGCCGTCGGTGTGCTCGGCGGTGCGGTCGCCGCCGGCATCCCGAAGATCGTCGCCGCATCGAGTCCCACGGTGCTCGGCTACGGCTGCCCGACCGGGTGGACCCCCGAGCGCCTGCCGCTCGACGAAGACAGCCCCGCCCTGCCCTGGAACGCGTACGCGCTGTCGAAACTGCTCATCGAGCAGACGATCGGGATGCTGCACCGCCAGCACGGCGACGACACCCGCTTCGCGGCGTTCCGCCCTTGCTACGTGATCGCCCCCGAGGAGTGGGCGGGCGCTCCGACCCAGCAGGGCCACACGGTGCACGAACGGCTCGACGACCCGTCGCTGTCGGCGCCCGCACTGTTCAACTACGTCGACGCTCGCGATGTCGCACGCTTCGTCGACCGGCTCATCGCCGCGCTCGGCGAGATCCCCAACGGCGAGACGTTCTTCGTCGGCGCCGACGACGCGCTCGCCCGCGAACCGCTCGCAGACCTGCTGCCCCGCTTCCACCCGGGCACGGCGGCCGCCGCGGCCGATCTCGTCGGCACCGCGCCCGCGTTCTCGAACGCGAAGGCGAAGCGGATGATCGACTGGGCGCCGCAGCACCACTGGCGTGACAGCCTCATCGACCCTGCCACGACGGCAGCCACCACCCCCGACAGAACGGACGCGCCGGTATGAACTTCGACGGCATCCTCTTCTTCCCCGTCACCCCCTTCGATGCGCAGGGCCGGGTCGACGTCGACCTGTTGCGCACGCACATCGGCGACACCCTCGCGCACCATCCGGGCGGCGTGTTCCCCGCGTGCGGCACGGGCGAGTTCCACGCCCTGTCGGCGAGCGAGGCCGCGACCGTCGTGCGCGCCGCCGTCGAGACCGTCGGCGGGCGCGTGCCCGTCGTCGCCGGCACCGGCGGCCCGCTCGGCCACGCCCTCGAAGCCGCCCGTGCGGCAGCGGATGCCGGGGCCGACGCGCTCCTCGTCCTGCCGCCGTACCTCGTCGGCGGCACGCAGGACGGACTGGTGGCGTACGTCGAGCAGATCGCCGCGGCATCCGACCTGCCCGTCGTCGTCTACCACCGCGCGACGGCCCAGTTCACGCCCGCGACGGTGCGGCGCCTGGCCGAGAACCCGCGTGTCGTCGGCGTCAAGGACGGTGTCGGCGACCTCGCCACAGCACAGCTGATCGTGCGGGCCGTCGCCGAGACCGGCCGCGACGACTTCGCGTTCTTCAACGGACTGCTCACCGCCGAGCTCACGCAGGGCGCCTACCGCGGCATCGGCATCCCGCTGTATTCGTCGGCAGCCTTCGCGATGGTGCCCGAGGTCGCGAACGCGTTCTACCGCGCGTACGTCGACGGTGACGACGTACGCCGCATGCTGCTGCTCGACCGGTTCTACACGCCGCTCGTGGCCCTGCGCGACGAGACCCCCGGTTTCGGCGTCTCGCTCGTGAAGGCGGGCGTCCGTCTCGGCGGGCTGCCGGTCGGCCCTGTGCGCGCACCGCTCGTCGACCCGACGCCCGAGCAGACCGAACGGCTCGCCGCGATCCTCGACGCTGGACGCGCCCTGCTGTGACGACCCCCACGATCGCCGCCTTCGACACCCGCGCACTGCGGGTGCCGTTGACCCGGCCGTGGGCGGCCGACGTCACGAGCATCGGCGTCGTCGCGACCCACGTCGTGCGCAGCGACGGAGCCGAGGGCTGGGGGTTCTCGTGGACCCCGCAGATCGGGCTTGAGGCGGTGCACGCGCTGCTCGCGAACGACATCACGGCGTTCGCGGTCGGACGCGCAGCCGATCCCGCCGCACTGTGGCCGGCCGCGTGGGCGCACCTGCACGAAGCGGGCGGCGGCGGCGTGACGACGATCGCGCTCGCGGGGCTCGACCTCGCCCTGTGGGATGCCGAAGCGCGCGCCGTCGGGGCGGCCGTCTCCGACCTGCTCGGCAGGCGCCGCGAGTCGGTGCGCGCCTACGGCAGCGGCGTCAACCTGCACTACTCCATCGACGAACTCGTCGCGCAGGTGCAGCGGTGGGTGGATGCCGGCTTCGACGCCGTCAAGGTCAAGGTCGGCAAACCCGACCTCACCGAAGACGTCGACCGCATGGCGGCGGTGCGCGCGACGCTCGGCCCCGATCGCGCGCTCATGATCGACGCGAACCAGCGGTGGAGCCTCGACCGCGCGACGGCCTCGATCGAGGCGCTCGCGGCATCCGATCTCGCTTGGATCGAAGAGCCGCTGCGCGCCGATGACCTCGCCGGGCACACCGAACTCGCCCGCCGCCTCGCGAGCGGGTCGGGCGTGCCGATCGCGCTCGGCGAGAACGTGCACACGGTGCACCGCTTCGGCGACTTCTTGCGGGCGGGCGCGGCGCAGATCGTGCAGCCGAACATCGTGCGCGTCGGGGGCATCAGCCCGCTGCGCGAGATCGCCGACCTCGCGGTCGCCCACGGCGCCGCCCTGCATCCGCACCTGCTGCCCGAGCTCTCGGGGCAACTCGCGATGGTGCTGCCCGGCGACGTCGCCGAACCGCTCGCCGAAGACGTCGAAGACGCCGGATTCGGCGCGCTCGGCGCCCTGCGCGATACGAGCCCGGTGCGCATCGCCGACGGCATCCTGACCGAGACCCCGCACGTTGGCCTCGGCCTGAGGTTCGCGTGATGCTCGCATCCTTCCCTCGTCCGCCCCGGGTTCGTGGCACTTGTTGTCGCGTGCCGGACCGTGCGGCGACATCAACTGCCACGAACTCGACCATGCGTCGGTGAAAGGACCCCGAGATGACCACGACGACCGCTGAGCTCGACCGCATCGTGGCGGATGCCGCCGCCGCGGCGCACGTGTGGCGCACCAGCGACGCACCCACCCGTGCGGGGTGGCTGCGGGCCATCGCCGACGCGCTCGATGCGAACCGCGGCGAACTCGTCGAGATCGCCGACCGGGAGACCCGCCTCGGCGCGACGCGCCTCACCGGGGAGGTCGGCCGCACGACGGGGCAGCTGCGCCTGTTCGCGAGCGTCGTCGAAGAGGGCTCGTACCTCGAACTCACCGTCGATGACGCCGACCCGGCCGCCACGCCGCCGCGCCCCGAGCTGCGTCGCCTGCTCGTGGGGGTCGGCCCGGTCGCGGTGTTCTCGGCATCCAACTTTCCGTTCGCGTTCTCGGTGTGCGGCGGCGACACCGCCTCGGCTCTCGCGGCCGGCAACCCCGTGATCGTCAAGGCGCACTCGGGGCACCCCGAGCTCTCGCGCCGCACCGCCGAGGTCGCGATCGCCGCGTTGACGGATGCTGGGGCGCCTGCCGGATCGCTCGCCCTCGTCGAGGGCCGCGAGGCCGGCAACGCGCTCGTGCAGCATCCCGTCGTGCAGGCAGCGGGCTTCACCGGGTCGCTCTCGGGCGGCCGTGCCCTCTTCGACCTGGCGAGCGGCCGCCCCGACCCGATCCCGTTCTACGGCGAGCTCGGCAGCGTGAACCCTGTGGTCATCACCCCGGCGGCGGTCGTTGCGCGAGGCGACGCGCTGGCCGACGGGCTGGTCGGCTCGTTCACCCTCGGCGTGGGCCAGTTCTGCACGAAGCCGGGTGTCGTGTTCGTGCCTGACGGCGCCGGATTCGAGGATGCCGTCGCGACGCGAGTGGCCGCGGCATCCGGCGGTCCGCTGTTGACCGACCGCATCACCGACGCGTTCCCGGGCGGCATCGAGACGCTGCTCGGCGACCCGTCGGTGCAGGTCGCGGCGCACGGCGCTGAGACCCACGACGGGGCGCGCCCGGTCGTGCTGACGACGGATGCCGAGGCTGTTGCCGCCCGTCCTGAGGTGCTGCTGGAAGAGGTGTTCGGCCCGGTGACGCTGCTCGTGCGCTACGGCTCCGACGCCGACCTGCACGCTGCACTGGCTGCCGTGCCTGGGTCGCTCACCGCGACGCTGCACGCCGAGGAGGGCGACGCCGTCGACGAGACGCTCGAACTGCTGCAGGCGCGTGCAGGCCGTGTGCTGTTCGCCGGATGGCCGACGGGCGTCGCGGTGACCTGGTCGCAGCAGCACGGCGGCCCCTGGCCCGCGACGACGTCGCTGCACACGTCGGTCGGCGCCTCCGCCATCCGCCGGTTCCTGCGCCCCGTGACCTTCCAGGACGCCCCCGCGCACCTCCTCCCCGCGCCACTGCGCGACGAGTCCCTGGCATCCCTCCCCCACCGTCGCAACGGCACCCTGCGCGTGCCCTGACCCGAGCCTGCCGAGATTGCGCGAACTGTCGCCAAATGCGCCAAAAGGGCTCAGTTCGCGCAATCTCGGCAGCGCACGCAAGGATGGGCGCATGAGTTTCGACGCTGCCGTCAGTTGGGTCCGCCGCCGTGTCGATGATGGGCGCTTGCCGCACGCGGTGCTCGGCATCGCGACGAGCGAGGGTACGGCGCTGCTCGAGGCGTTCGGGCCGACGCGCACCGACGACCGGTACCCGCTGTTCTCGATCACGAAGCCGATCGTCGGCCTCGCGGCCGCCCGCGCGATCGAGCGCGGCCTGCTCACCCCGATGACGCCGTTGACCGACGCGGTGCCGGGCTTCGGGGCAGGGCGCGACGACATCGTGCGGCTGCGGCATCTCGCGAGCCACACGAGCGGCATCAGCGAACCGCCCCTCGACCCGACCGTGCCGCTCTCGCAGGAACTGGTCGCCCGCGGGCGCGACTTCGCCGCCGGCACCGCGTCGAGGTATTCGACGCTCGCGTTCGAGGGCATCGGTGCGCTCATCGAGCACGCGACGGGGCAGACATGGGATGCCGCGGTCGCAGGCATCGCGAACGAGCTCGGCGCCGACGGGCTGCACCTCGATCTCGCGTCGGCGCATCCGGTCGTCGACGCGGCTGCAGCCGGCGTCGACATGGAACGCTTCGCCGCGGCGCGCAACCCCGGCGCCGGGCTCGCCGGTCGCGCCGACGATCTGCTGCGCCTCGGTACGGAACTGCTGCAGATCGGGGGCGGCAAGACCGGCGGCATCGTCCAGCCCGCGACGCTGGAGATGATGCTGCGTCCGTTGACCGGCGGCATCCCCCGGCTCGAACCGTACCCGGCCGAGCGCGGCCAGGACTGGGGCTTCACCTGGAACCTGCGCACCCGCGCCCCCGGCCTCATCGACCGTGACGTGTACGGGCACGGCGGCTGGGCGGGCACGGAGTTCTGGGTGCACCCGACCGCCGGCATCGCCTGGGTGCTGCTGACGGCCCGCGCGATGCGCGACGGCATCGACGCCGACGAACTCGACAACGCCATCATCGCCGCGCGCTGACCCCGGCACGCCCGTACCGTCTGCAGGAGATCCTGTGACGGGTGTGACTGAAGACGGGTCGGCCGCCACATCCGTCACGAAAACTCCTGCGGAGCGCTCGCGACCGAACACCGGATGCCGCGACCCCGACGACGAGCACCCAACCCCGAACCACCCGGACATGGAGCTCGCCGCCGGCGCGGTCCGTATGACGCGCCGACGGCGAGGGTCTGTGGGCGCTCTCGACGCCGTCGACGCGACGTGGCGCCGACGGATCCGAAAACGTTTTTCCGGGCCACCGTATCGGCTGCGCGCGCCGAGCACAAGCAAAAACTGAAACGTGCAAATCTCCTCTTGCGCAATGGTGCGGAGCCGTGTCAGGATCGACGGCACACGAACGGAATGCGCTTTCCGGCGTAGGAACCGATGTGGCTGTCCCCACAGCCGCATCTGCACCGGAGACCACCCATCCGTTCGGCCGCGGCGAGTCCGTACGTCCGGCACACACGCACGACACCTCTGCACTGCTGCAGGGGTCTCGCGCGCCCTTCGCCAGTGATGTCCGAGGAGAAACCGTGCCCACCCAACCCTCCCCACGCCGCGCGCGCACCATCGTCGCGACCGGCGCCAGCTGCGCCGTCGTCGGCGCGCTGCTGATCGCCGCCCCCGCGTCGGCAGCGCTCGCACCGGATGCCGACGGCATCTGGCGCTTCGACTTCGGCACGGCGACGAGCCCCGTCGCCGATGACCACCAGCAGGTGCTCACCACCTCGCTGTACGACGAGACCGAAGGGTGGGGCATCACCCTTCCCGACGGCGCGTCGCTGTTCGACCGCGACCGCACCGGCAACCGCACGCCGGCCGACCCGCTCGCCGAAGACTTCGTCGCCGGCACGAACTGGGGCTTCCAGCTCGACGATGTGCCCGAGGGCGAGTACGACGTCACCCTCAGCATCGGCGACGCGCTCGTGGGCACCTCGAGCACGAACGCCACGATGACGCTCGAAGGCGAGGCGCAGACCCGCCTGACGACGGCGCGCGGCGCCACCACAACCGAGACGTTCCGCACGACCGTCAGCGACGGGCAGCTCACCGTCGGGTTCACCGGCAGCGGCCTCGGCGCCTACGTCAACGGCCTCGTCGTCACCCCCGTCGTCCCGACCGCTCCCGAGAACCTCGCCGTCACCCGCGTCGCGTGGGATGCCGTGGACCTCGCGTGGGATGCCGCCGACGGCGCCGCGACCTACCGCGTCGAGCGCGCCGACGTGACCGATGGCGCCACCGGCACGTTCGCGACCGTGGCCGAGGGTCTCACCAACCCCGCCTACAGCGACAGCGCCGTCGAGGTGGGCGGCTCCTACGCGTACCGGGTCGTCGGCGTCAGCTCGTACGACCGCGACTCCGACCCGTCGGCCGAGGTCACGAGCGGCGAGATCCCCGAGCTCGCCGCCCCGGCATCCCCCGCCGACCTCGCGGCGACCGTCAGCGCCGCGAACGTGACCCTCGGCTGGTCGGCGGTACCCAACGCCGCCGACTACCTCGTCGAGCGCGCGACCGCAGGCGGCACCGACTTCGCCGAGATCGCCGTCGTCGACGCTCCCGGCCACGTCGATTCCGTCGACACCTCGACCGCGTGGACCTACCGCGTCACCGCGCGCAACCAGGCGGGCACCTCCGACCCGGCCACCGTGGATGCGGCGGCCTACGTCGCCCCCGCTCCCCTGCCGGACGGCGATGTCGTCACCTTCGACTTCGGCCCCGGTGCCGTCGCCGACGGCGCGCTCCCGGTCACGAGCGCCACGGCGCTCGACGACGCGTGGGGCTACGGATTCTCGACCGCACCGACCGCCACCGATGCCGACGTCGACCGCGGCGGCGACGCCCTGCGCGGCGACTTCGTCGCGGCAGCAGGCGGCACGTTCGAGATCGATCTCGGCGCGGGCGACTACGCCGTGCAGCTGGTCTCGGGCGACGCCGAGAACGCCACCACGACGACCGTGACAGCGGAGGGGATCGCGAAGGTGCTCGCCAACCCGCAGGCCGCCGGCGCATACCTCGATATGGCGTTCCCGATCGCCCTCGTCGACGGGGTGCTGACGCTGCAGGTCGGTGGGGATGCCGCGGCCCTCAACGCCCTGACGATCACCCGTCTGCCCGACCGCGTCGCCGGCGCGATCACGACCGCCTACATCTCGGGCGACTCGACGGTGCAGACCTACGACCCGATCGCCTACGCGCCGCAGGCCGGCTGGGGCCAGATGATCGACCGGTTCTTCGCCGACGACATCGCCTTCGCCAACCACGCGATCGGCGGCCGCTCGTCGAAGAACTTCATCACGCAGGGGCGTCTCGATGAGATCCTGCGCGCGATCCGCCCCGGCGATTACCACCTCATCCAGTTCGGCCACAACGACGCCACACAGGGCGTGGATGACCGGTATGCGAGCCCCGAGGACTACAAGGAGTATCTGCGCACCTACGTCGAGGGCACGCGTCAGCGCGGCGCGACCCCGATTCTCGTGACCCCGGTGAGCCGCCGCAGCTTCAACGCCGAGACGGGTCAGTTCAACGTGAGCTTCCCCGAGTACGTCGCGAAGATGACCGAGCTCGCCGTGGAAGAGGACGTGCTGCTGGTCGACCTGTCGGCATCCAGCCGCGCCTACCTGAACGAGATCGGGCCGGAGGCGGCCAAGGCCGTGTTCTTGCACGTCGATCCGGGTGTGTTCCCGAACCGCCCCGCCGGCACCGTCGACGACACGCACTTCCAGGAGTACGGCGCCATTCAGATGGCCCGCCTGATCGCGCAGGACGTCGCAGAGCTCGACGACCCGCTGGCCGCCGAGGTGGCCGACATCGAGCCGCCCGCCGAGGTGCCGGTCGCCCCGCAGAACCTGGTGGCGGGTGCCATCAGCAACGGTGGCGCGACACTGCAGTGGGATGCGTCGCCGACGGCCGACATCTACAAGATCTACCGGCAGGCGGTCGCCGACCCCGAGCCGGAGTGGACACTCGTGGGCATGGTCACCCAGACCAGCTCGATCGTGCAGGGACTGCTCGAGGGCACCGGGTACCGCTACCAGGTCACGGCCGTCAACGGTCGCGGCGAGTCCGAGCCGAGCAGCGTCGTCACCTTCACGACGAAGCAGGCGTTGTACAAGTTCGACTTCCAGCTGTCGGGCAACCCGCTCATGGCCGGGTACACCGAGGTGACCCCCGACATGGGCTACACCGCCGAGCGCGGCTTCGGGTTCGAGGTGCCGCTGGCGGCGAACGCCGGCCGCGACCGCGGCGCTGCCGACGGCGCCGCGAACGACCTGGTGCGCGACTTCATGCTGCCTGGTTCGTCGTCGACGTTCTCGCTCGACGTGCCCAACGGCACCTACTCGGTGAAGACGTACTCGGGCGACTGGATCGGCACCAGCTCGACCAGCTTCCGCATCGAGGGGCTGGCTGCCGGTTCGGGCAACGCGGGGCGCGGCAGCGTCAACGCGACCCTGCGCGGTCCGTTCCTCGTCACCGACGGGCAGTTGAACGTCGAGGCCTACGGCAATGCCGCAGGCAGCCGCTTCAACGGTCTCGAGGTCACGCCGATCCTCCTCGGCCCGACCGGACTCGAGGTGACGTCGGTGGATGCCGATCCCTCCGCTCCCGCCGTCTCGTTGGCGTGGGATGCCGAGTCGGGTCTCACCTGGAACGTGTACCGCCAGTCACCATTCGACGCGGCACCGCAGCTGGTCGGCACGACCGATGAGCCGGCCTACGTCGACACCGGCGCGCGCGTCGGGCTCGACTACAGCTACCACGTGACCGCAGTCGATCAGACCGACCTCGAGTCGGTGCCGTCCGAGACGGTCGAGGTGTCGCTCGTCGACCCCGACGTCGACGAGCCCACCGCGGCGCAAGACCTGACGGTCGAACGCATCGAGGCGCGCGAGGTCGAGATCTCGTGGGCAAGCCCCCTGGGCGCGGAGTACTTCTTGGTGTTCCGCTCCGAGGTGGCAGGTGAGCAGGGCGAGCTGGTGGGCATCGCGCCGACGGGCCGCTACACCGACACCGGCGTGCTGACGACGATCCCGTATTTCTACTCGGTCGTCGCCGTCAACGCCGGCGGCACGGGCCCGGCATCCGACCAGCTCGCGACCGAGGCGGTCACGGTGCTGCAGCGGCAGGCCGAGTACCTCGATCGCGCCCCGTCTGCCGTGCAGACCGACGACGGTGTGCTGGTGACCTGGCGACTGCTCGGCACCGACCCGGCATCCGTGGCCTTCCATGTCTACCGTGACGGCGAGCGCATCACCGACGAGCCGATCACCGACTCGACGAACCTGCTCGACGCCGACGGCACCGAGAACAGCGAGTACTTCGTCACGAAGGTGCTGGGAGACGTCGAGACGACCGAGACCGACCCGTTCGGGGTGCGGACCGCCGCCTACCTGTCGGTGCCGCTCGACAAGCCGGCCGACGCCTACACGAAGGACGGCCAGCCGTATTCGTACTCGGCCAACGACACCTCCGTGGGCGATGTCGACGGTGACGGGCAGTACGAACTGATCGTCAAGTGGTACCCGTCGAACGCGAAGGACAACTCGCAGGCCGGCTACACGGGCAACGTCTACGTCGACGCCTACCGCCTCGACGGCACGAAGCTGTGGCGCATCGACCTGGGTGTCAACATCCGTGCCGGCGCCCACTACAGCGACCTGATGGTCTACGACTTCGACGGTGACGGGCGGGCAGAGCTCATCACCCGCACCGCCGACGGCACGATCGACGGTGTCGGGCAGCCCATCGGCAACGCCAGCGCCGACCACCGCAACAGCTCGGGCTACGTGCTGCAGGGACCGGAGTTCCTGACGGTCTTCGACGGGCAGTCGGGTGCCGCGATCGACACGGTCGACTACATCCCGCCGCGCGGCGATGTGGGCGCGTGGGGTGACACCTACGGCAACCGTGTCGACCGGTTCCTCGCGTCGGTCGCCTACCTCGACGGTGAGCACCCGAGCGCGATCTTCAGCCGCGGCTACTACACGCGCGCTGTCGTCGCCGCATACGACTTCGACGGTTCCGAGCTGAGCAGCCGTTGGGTGATCGACTCGAACGAAGCGGATGCCGCCGGCCTGTACGGCGAGGGCTACCACTCGATGTCGGTGGCCGACGTCGACGGCGACAGCAAGGACGAGGTGATCTTCGGATCGGCGACGATCGACGACGACGGCGAGCTGCTCTACGCCACGGGCCTCGGCCACGGCGACGCGCAGCACGTGTCGGACCTCGACCCGTCGCGCCCCGGTCTGGAGATCTTCTCGGCCCACGAGAACATGTCGGCTTCGGGCAACCGCGGCGCCACGTTCCGCGACGCCCGCACCGGCGAGATCCTGTGGGAGATCCCCGCGACCGTCGACACGGGTCGTGCCGCCGCAGGCGACATCGACCCGCGCTACGAGGGCGCCGAGGGCTGGGCCGTTGGTGGCGACGCCGCCTGGAACTCCCGCGAGGGCTCCCTCATGTCGGCGTCCGGTGAGCGCATCGGCGACGTCATCCCGGCGGCGAACTTCCTCGCCTGGTTCGACGGCGACCCGCTGCGCGAAATCGTCGACCACTCCTTCAACCAGGAGGAGTACTGGGGATCGCCGACGGTGTCGAAGTGGAACTGGGAGACCCAGACCGAAGAGGTCATCTTGGCCGACGAGGGCGCCCGGTCGAACAACGGCACGAAGGGCACACCCAACCTGCAGGCCGACCTGTTCGGCGACTGGCGTGAAGAGATCGCGTGGCGCTCGGCGGACTCGTCCGAGCTGCGCATCTACTCGACGACCGACGTCACCGAGTACCGCATCCCGACGCTCATGCACGACATGCAGTACCGCGTCGCGGTGGCCTGGCAGAACACCGGATACAACCAGCCTCCGCACCCGTCGTTCTTCATCGGCGAAGGCATGGATGCAGCCCCGCTGCCGTCCATCGCCGTCACCGGCGCAGCGGGCGAGGGCGACACGACCGCCCCGGTCATCTCGGGACTCCCGGCAGACGGCACCCTCCTGCCCGACTCGGCGACCTACACGGTCGCGGTGACGGCGGAAGACCCGGAGTCGGGTGTGCGAAACCTCGACATCGCGTTCGACGGTGAGGCGGTGGCGCCCGGTCAGCAGATCGATCTCGTCGCCGGCATCCACACCGTCTCGGTGACGGCGGTCAACCACGACGGTGTCGTGGCCCAGGCCTCCGCACAGCTGACGGTGTTCGAGGACGAGGGGGCGACGAAGGCACCCGCCCGCGGCACCCTGTCGACCGACAGCGGCCACGACGGTCTGCCCGACGGCTCGTTCACGGTGTCGATGAACCTCTGGTGGGGTGTCAACGGTTCGGTGTTCCGCCTGTACGAGAACGGTGAGCTGATCTCGACGCAGCTGCTCGATGCGAACTCACCCAACGCGCAGGTCAAGACCGTCGACGTCGCGGGCCGCTCCAACGGCACGTACGTCTACACGGGCGAGCTCATCAACGCAGTGGGCGTCACCAAGACGACCTCCGTGACGGTGAAGGTGAAGGATGCCGCACCGGCCACCCCCGTGCTCTCGCACGACAATTGGGACCGGGACGGGGCCTACACCCTGACGTCGAACCTGTGGTGGGGCACGAACGCCACCTCGTACCGCCTCTACGAGAACAGCACGCTGATCGACGAGCAGCAGCTCGTCGCCGCCTCACCGAGCGCGCAGCAGGCCAAGACCGCGGTCACCGGCCGCGCGGCAGGCACGTACGAGTACGTCGCCGTGTTCGCCAACGCCGCGGGCGAGACCAGCTCGAAGCCGGTCACGGTCACCGTGCGCTGACGATTCCCGAGACGAAGCCCGTCGGAAGCTCCTGCTTCCGGCGGGCTTCTGTCGTGTACTGGCCGTCGGTCGTGTACCGGTCGTCGGAACGCTGACGTGGCTCGACGCGGTCGCGAAGATGACGAGCGCCGTTTGCGCCTCGGCGCGGTTCCCCTGTTGAGTGGTGGGAGGTGGGAGTGTGTTGCCGCCGGTTCGCATCGAACTGATAGCATGTTTACGTCAACACACCGCGCGATCGCGAACGAAGGAACGACATGAGCTGGCTCGTCACGGGAGGCGCCGGATACATCGGCGCACACATCGTCCGCGCACTGCGAGATGCGGGCATGAGCCCCGTCGTCATCGACGACCTCTCCAGCGGCCACGCGGCGTTCGTGCCGGAGGGCGTGCCGTTCGTGCAGGGGACGATCCTCGACCGCGACCTGGTCACCTCGACGCTTCGCGACCACGGCGTGACCGGCGTCATCCACGTCGCCGGGTTCAAGTACGCCGGCGTCTCGGTGCAGCGCCCCCTCCACACCTACGAGCAGAACGTCGACGCCACGCGTATCGTGCTGCAGTCGATGGCGGATGCCGGTGTCACGAACCTCGTGTTCTCCTCCAGCGCGGCCGTCTACGGCACGCCCGACGTCCCGCTCGTGACCGAAGACCTGCCCAAGCGCCCCGCCTCCCCGTACGGCGAGTCGAAGCTCATCGGCGAATGGCTCATCCGCGACCAGGCCGTCGCGACCTCGGCATCCGACGCGCCCCTGCGGCACACGTCGCTGCGGTACTTCAATGTCGTCGGCTCGTCCGACAAGGCCGTCTACGACACGAGCCCGCACAACCTCTTTCCGATCGTGTTCGAAAAGCTCATCGCGGGCGAGACGCCGCGCATCAACGGCGACGACTACGACACCCCCGACGGCACCAATGTGCGCGACTACGTGCACGTCGGCGACATCGCGGCCGCCCACGTCGTGGCCGCCCAGCGCCTCGCCGGCGGCGAGCCCGTCGAGGCCGCGTACAACCTCGGGTCGCAGAACGGCCTGTCGGTGAAGCAGATCATGGACGCCATGGCCCGGGTCACCGGCATCGACTTCACCCCCGAGATCGGGCCGCGCCGTCCCGGCGACCCCGACCGCATCGTCGCCACCGGCGAACTCGCCGCCCGCGACCTCGACTGGCAGAACCGCTACACCGTCGACGAGATGGTCCGCACCGGCTGGGAGGCCCGCCGCGCCGCCCTCTGACGGCCCGTCCCCGTTCAGTACTCGGGCTCGCCGCCTTCGGCCATTTGCGGCCACGGTTCGCGCGGAGCCGGTTCAACATTCAGTCCCGTAGCCCGTGCCACCCGTCACGCGCCGCGAGATTCCGCGGGGCGGCAGCGCCGACGTGGCCGCAAAGACTGAATATCGAACGGCGACGCTCCGCGAACGGCGACGCTCCGCGAACGGCGGTGCACCGTGCATGGCGGGCACGACGAACCGCCGGGCTCCGTGAACGGCGACGCTCAGCGCCGGGCGGTGCTCGCGCGCACGACGAGGGTCGCCGGCAACGTCTCGACGCTGCTCCCCTCGCCGTCGATGGCGGCGACGAGGGCGGTGACGGCAGCGGCGCCGAGTGCGTCGAAGTCCTGGCGGACGGTGGTCAGCGGCGGGCGGTAGTCGGCGGCATCCGCGACGTCGTCGAACCCGACGACACTGACCGCACCCGGCACGTCGCGGCCGGCGTCGGCGAGGGCCCGCAGCGCACCGAGCGCCATCTGGTCGTTGGCCGAGAACAGGGCGGTCGCGGCCGGGTCGAGGCCCGCTGCGGCGGCGTAACCGGATGCCGCGGTCCACTCGCCCCGAAGCACCTCGGGTTCGGGGGCACCGGCCGCGTGCAGCGCCTCGCGCCAGCCGCGCGCGCGCTCATCGGCGGCGAACGATCCGGCCGGACCGGCGAGGTGGTGCACGGTCGGGTGTCCGAGTTCGAGCAGGTGCGCCGTGGCGGCACGGGCCCCGCCGGCGTGGTCGGTCTGCACGACCGAGAACCGCGAGTCGGCAGGCGAATCGACGACGACGACCGCGAGCCCCGCCGGCACCGACGCACCGCGGGCACGGGCGGTGGCCTCGTTCAGCACGATCGCGCCGTCGACGCCCTGGTCATGCAGCCGTTCGAACGCGTCGGCGATGTCGTCCCCGGCCGCGGACGTGACGACGGTCAGGGTGTAGCCGCGGGTCGCGGCGGCATCGGCGATCGCCTGCAGCATGCGCGAATTGCCGACGGATGCCAGCGTCGACACGACGAGGCCGATGGCCTGGGTGCGGCCGGTGCGCAGGGCCCGGGCAGCGCGGTGCGGCCGGTAGCCGAGGTCGGTCATGGCCTGCTCGACGCGACGCCGGGTCTCGGGGTCGACGCGGGGCGATTCGTTGACGACGCGGCTGACGGTCTGGCCCGACACCCCGGCGGCGGCGGCGACGTCCGCCATCGACACGCGCTTCTGCATCCCGCACCTCCCTGAGCGTCCACCGCGTCGGTCGGCGCGGCTCCGAACTCCTGAGAATCCGTACGTGTTGACGATAACACGGTCTGCGAGTACCGTGTTGACGTGAACATTCCGGAGAACGCACCCGAAGCGACGCCCGCGACGGATGCCGCAGCCCCAACGGCCGTCACCCTCGGCGCCGGCGTCGTCAAGCGCCCCACGCGGCTGGCCGACGGCCGCGAGCTCATCTACTTCGACGACCCGAACACGACGCTCGGTGCCGAGCGCGGCGTCGATGCCCGCACGCTCGACCCCCGCCCCGCCACCGCGACGATGCGGCAGGACGTGCTCACCGGCGACTGGGTCTCGGTCGCCGCGGCGCGGCAGAACCGCGCGTTCCTGCCGCCTGCCGAGCTCGACCCGCTCGCCCCGCAGACCCCGACGAACCCGTCCGAGATCCCGTCGCTGTACGACGTCGCGGTCTTCGAGAACAAGTCGCCGTCGTTCGGCCCGGCCCTCGCCGAAGCCGACGGCATCCACCCCGCCGCGAGCGACGCGCCGCGCGGCCTCGACGACCTCGCGCACCTCGGCCTCGGACGCACCCGCACGAGCGTCGGCCGCTGCGAGGTCGTGTGCTTCTCACCCGAGCACGCCGGCTCCTTCGGCACCCAGTCGGTCACGCGTGCCCGCACCGTCATCGAGGCGTGGGCCGACCGCACCGCGGCGCTGTCGGCACTGCCCGGGATCGAGCAGGTGTTTCCGTTCGAGAACCGCGGCGAGGCGATCGGCGTGACCCTGCACCACCCGCACGGGCAGATCTACGCCTACCCCTACGTCACGCCGCGCACGCAGCGACTGCTCGACTCGGTCGACCGCACGGGCCCCGACCTGTTCCAGCGCATCCTCGAGTTCGAGCAGAACGGCCCCCGTGTCGTGCTCCAGGGCGAGCACTGGACCGCGTTCGTGCCGTTCGCCGCTCGCTGGCCGATCGAGGTGCACCTGCTCCCCCACCGCCACGTGCCCGATTTCGCGGGGCTGACGGATGCCGAGCGCGACGAGCTCGCGCCCCTCTACCTGCGGCTGCTGCGCGGCGTGGATGCCCTCTACGACACCCCCACGCCGTACATCGCCGCGTGGCATCAGGCACCCGTGCACGTCGGCCGCGACAGTGTGCGTCTGAATCTGCAGCTGACGAGCCCGCGCCGCGCGGCCGACAAGCTGAAGTTCCTCGCCGGATCCGAGGCGGCCATGGGCGCCTGGATCGGCGACGTTCCGCCCGAGACCGCCGCTGAGCGGATCCGCGCAGCCATCGAAGGAGTCACGCTGTGAGTGCAGCATCCGCCGCATCCGATCTGTTCGTCTCGCTCACCGGTGCCGCAGCCGCGGGCGCCTGGTCGGCGCCGGGGCGCGTGAACCTCATCGGCGAGCACACCGATTACAACGACGGGTTCGTGTTCCCGTTCGCGACGCCGCACCGCACGCACGTCGCGCTCGGCGAACGTGAGGACGGCCGCATCCGCGTCGTCTCGACGTTCGACGTCGAGCCGGTCGAGGTCGCCCTCGCCGACCTCGACGCGCTGTTCCCGGCCCGCCGCGACGAGATCGTCGAGTGGGCCCGCTATCCGCTGGGTGTCGCGTGGGCGCTGCTGCAGGCGACCGGCACCGATCCGGCATCCGTCACGGGCGTCGACCTCGCGTTCGCCTCCGACGTGCCGGTGGGCGCGGGGCTGTCGTCGTCGGCGGCGATCGAGGGCGCGACCGCGTCGGCGCTGAACGACACGTGGGGGCTTGAGCTCGACCGCGTCGCGCTCGCGCAGGCCGGGCGCCGCGCCGAGAACGAGGCCGTGGGCGCCCCGACCGGAATCATGGACCAGATGGCGTCGATGCTCGGCCGTGCGGATGCCGGCATCTTCCTCGACTGCCGATCGTTGGATGCCGTCGTCACAGACCTCGGCTTCGCCGCCGCGGGACTCGAGCTGCTGGTCATGGACACGCGCGTCAAGCACTCGCACGCCACCGGCGGCTACGGCGAGCGCCGTGCCGCGTGCGAGCGGGGCGCCGAGCTCATGGGCGTGCCCGCGCTGCGCGATCTCTCGGTCGATGACCTGGCGCGCGCCGCCGAGCTGATGGACGACGTCACCTTCCGCCGCGTCAAGCACGTCGTCACCGAGAACCAGCGCGTGCTCGATGCCGTGCGCACGCTGCGCGAGCAAGGCCCGCGGGCGATCGGCGGCCTGCTGGATGCCTCGCACACCTCGATGCGCGACGACTTCGAGATCTCGGTGCCCGAACTCGACCTCGCCGTTGAGACTGCGCGCGCCGCGGGTGCGATCGGCGCCCGCATGACCGGCGGCGGGTTCGGCGGCGCGGCGATCGCGCTCGTCGAGCGCGACGCCGTGACCGAGGTCTCGGTCGCCGTCGAGAACGCGTTCGACGAGGCCGGTTACTCCGCCCCGCACCTGTTCACCGTCGCCCCGTCGGCGGGCGCCGGCCGCGACTGAGAGCGCCGGCGGAGCTCCGTTTGCGCCGCGTGCCGGCGTGAACATCCGATGACGGCACTGTCAAGTCCTGGAAGCGGCCGCGCCGTCGCCGTAACGTCGAGTGCGGCACCGGCAAACCGGCCGTGCGCCCGAAAGGAGCATCCCGTGGCATACGTGACCGTCGCGACCGAGAACTCGGTCGACATCGACCTCTTCTACACCGATCAGGGATCGGGGCAGCCGGTCGTGCTCATCCACGGGTTCCCGCTGAACGGCGAGTCGTGGGGCAAGCAGCAGGCGGCCCTGCTGGATGCCGGCTATCGCGTCATCGCGTACGACCGCCGCGGGTTCGGGGCCTCGACGAAGGCCGGGTCGGGGTACGACTACGACACGTTCGCAGCCGACCTGCACGCACTGCTCGAAGAGCTCGATGTGACCGACGCGGTGCTCGTCGGCTTCTCGATGGGCACCGGCGAGATCGCCCGCTACCTCTCCCGGTACGGCTCGGCGCGCATCGCGAAGGCCGCGTTCCTCGGCTCGCTCGAGCCGTTCCTGCTCATCACCGACGACAACCCTGACGGCGCGGGCGACCAGGCCTTCTTCGACGGCACCGCCGCCGCCGTCCGCGATGACCGCTACGCGTTCTTGACGGGCTTCTTCCGCGACTTCTACAACCTCGACGACCTGCTCGGCGAGCGCATCTCGCAGGAGGCGGTCGACGCGAGCGTCGCCGTCGCGAACCACGCCGGCAACATCGCGATCGCAGCGGCGCCGCTCACCTGGCCGACCGACTTCCGCGCCGACATCCCCGAGATCACCGTGCCGGCGCTCATCGTGCACGGCACGGCCGACAACATCCTGCCGATCGACAAGACGGCGCGAAAGTTCAAAGACCTCCTCCCCGACGCCGTCTACGTCGAGATCGAAGGCGCCCCGCACGGCCTGCTGTGGACCCACGCCGCCGAGGTCAACGAAGCACTCCTCGCCTTCCTGCGCTCGTGAGCGGTCGCCGCGAGACGTCACGAATGTCACGTTCTGGGCGCGAAACCGTGACATTTGTGAAGTTTCGCGTGCTGGCGGGGCTGGTTGCGGCGGTCGTCGTGTGGGCGGAGGTGGATGCGTGGTGCACGGCGCGCGCCGACTATCCGGCGCAGCGGGTGGACGGGCCCGGCGACGACGTCGTGCTCGTGCTCGGGTACCCGTCGCGCCGCGACGGCCGGGCGGGGCTGCTGCAGCGGTGGCGCACCCGCATCGCCCGCCGCTCGGCACCGGCCGATCCGCTCTACGTCTTCACCGGGGGCGCCGTGCGCGGCGAGATTCCCGAGGCGGTCGTCATGGCCGCGTACGGTGAACGGCTGGGACTCACCCCCGACCGCATCGCCCGCGAGACCCGCGCCACGACCACGCGCGAGAACCTCGCGCTGTCAATGCCGTGGCTGCGCGACGCCCGCAGCATCCGCATCGCCTCCGACACCCACCACGCGCGCCGCGCACGCGGGTACTTGCGGGCGTCGGAACCGCACCTGTGGGCGCGGCTCGCGCCGACGGCCGACTTCCGCCCGCTCGAACTCGGGCCGTTCCGGCCGGTGCTGACGGTCTACAACCTGCTCGCCCGCCGCGTCGCGGATCGGCGCGATGCGGCGCGCGCAGTCACGCCGGCGTCGCGTGCGGCATCCGCTGCCGCATGACCGCGATCGCCTCGGAGCTGTGGTCGACGAGGATGCTGCGACGCCCGAGCGCCGAGGCCACCGCGCCGGTGGTGCCGCTGCCGGCGAACAGATCGACGACGAGGTCACCCGGGCGCGAGGATGCCTGCACGATGCGCCGCAGGATGCCCTCGGGTTTCTGGGTCGGGTAGCCGGTCTTCTCGCGCCCCGAGGTCGGCACGATCGTGTGCCACCACACGTCGGTCGGCAGCTTGCCGCGCGCCGCCTTCTCGGGCGTCACGAGACCGGGCGCCATGTACGGCTCGCGGTCGACGGCGTCGCTGTCGAACCAATACCCCTTGGGATCTTTCACGTACACGAGGATCGTGTCGTGCTTCGTGGGCCAGCGGCTGCGTGATTTGGCGCCGTAGTCGTACGCCCAGATCAGTTCGTTGAGAAAGCAGTCGCGGCCGAACACGGCATCCAGCATCACCTTCGCGTAGTGCGCCTCTCGGTAGTCGAGGTGCAGGTACAGCGTGCCGTCGTCGGCGAGCAGCCGCCACGCCTCGCGCAGCCGCGGCTCGAGGAAGTCCCAGTAGTCGTCGAACCGGTCGTCGTAGGTGCGCAGCGCACCGCGCGTGCGGGCGTACGCCGTGCCGCGGAACCCGCCCTTCACGGGGCGCGCCCGATCCGACGGTGCCGAACTCCTGAGTTCTTGCACCGGACCACCCGAAACCGCCGCTTCGGACGCCTCCCGTGACAGAAACTCAGGAGTTCGGACGGCGGACTCGATGGCACGACCCTGCGGGCGACCGGTGTTGAACGGCGGGTCGAGGTAGACGAGGGTCGCGCAGCCGGCGGGCAGCGTGCGGGCGATCTCGAGGTTGTCGCCCTGGTGGATCTCAACACTCGCCGGCGCGGGCGGGACGGGCGAAACCTGCCCGGTCACGGAACCCGGTGCAGCCACGCGTCGGTGGAGAACTTCGCGTCGACGAGGGCCTGGGCCTCGGCGTACTCGTCGTCGCTGATGGTGCCGGGTTCAGCGCCGTAGAGGGTCGAGAAGGTCTCGATGAACCGTTCGATGATCTGCTCGCGGGGCAGGCCCGTCTGACTGCGCAGTGGGTCGACCCGCTTTGCGGCAGAGGTGGTGCCCTTGTCGCTGAGCTTCTCGCGGCCGATGCGCAGCACCTCGGTCATGACCTGACCGTCCATGTCGTAGCTGAGGGTGGCGTGATGCAGGATGCCGCCGTTCGCGAGCCGCTTCTGTGCGGCGCCGCCGATCTTGCCGTGGGCGGAGGCGATGTCGTTGAGCGGCTGGTAGACGGCGTCGATGCCGAGCGAGCGCAGCGCCTGCAGCACCCAGTCATCGAGGAACGCGTACGAGTCCGCGAAGGTCATGCCGGCGACCAGTGAGCCCGGCACGTAGAGCGAGTAGGTGACGATCGAGCCGGCGGCCATGAGCATGGCGCCGCCGCCCGAAATGCGGCGCACGACGTCGAAGCCATGCCGGGCGGCACCGTCGGGGTCGACCTCGTTGCGATACGACTGGAACGAGCCGATGACGACGGCGGACTCGTCCCATTCCCAGATGCGCAGTGTCGGCTTGCGGCGGCCGTCGCCGACGCGGGTGGTGAGCACTTCGTCGAGCGCGAGGTTCATGCGCGGCGAGACGGCCTTCTCGTGCAGCACCTCCCACTCGAAGTCGCTCCAGCCGGGGGCGGTGACGAGTGCGCGGCGCACGGCGGTGCCGACCGACTCGGGCGTGAAGCCGAGCAGTTGTGCGCCTTCGGGCAGCGCGCCGCGGACGGCTGCGGCGATCGCGGCGACGTCGGAGGTCACCGGCATCCCGTTGACGGCGGCGTCGATGTCGAGGAGGGCGTCGTCGGGCTCGAGAAAGAAGTCACCCGCGAGGTGGAATTCGGCGATCTTGCCGTCGCGTTCTTCGAGGTCGACAACGACGAGCTTTCCGCCCGGAACCTTGTACTCACCGTGCATGGTTCCAGCCTAGGCTTCAGGGGCGTGAGGGGATGCGGGCATCGAGCCACGCGAGCAGGTCTGCCCGCACTTCGGCCTGCGAGACGTCGTTGAAGATCTCGTGGCGGATGTCGGGGTAGACGTACGTGGTCACATCGGTCAGCCGCGAGCGGTCGCGGTAGGCGGCGGCGAGCTTGTGTACGCTGCGGGGTCCGCCGACGGAGTCGTCGCGGCCGACCATGAGCAGCACCGGCACGTCGCGGCCGAGGTCTTTGCGCGGGCGGCCGTAGAGGCGCGCGGCGTCGATCGGCCCGAACAGCTGCAGCAGCGGGGTCGAGGTCGTGAGCGGGTCGTCGAGGAACGCGCGCCCGACCTCGAGGTCGCTCGCCAGCCATTCGGTGCCCATGGCGTCGGGTGCCTTCCAACGGGCGTTGAGGTCGCCTGCGTTGAGAGACCCGGGCCAGCGCAGCGCAGAGCCGGAGAGCACGACGGCGTCGTAGGCGTCGGGGTGGTCGTTGAGCAGCATCTGCGACAGGAAGGATCCCCACGAGTGCCCGATGAGCACGAGCGGAAGGTCTGGATGCTGCTGCCTGATGAGCCGCGTGAACTGCCAGCAGGCCTCGAGGGTGGCGGGGATGCCGCCGGGCCCGAGTCGTCCGAGTCGGGTGGCGTCGTCGTCGTGCTGTCCCATGCCGGTGCGGCCGTGGCCGCGGTGGTCGTCGGCGTAGACGTGGAATCCGGCGGCGCTGAGGGCCTCGCCGAGGGCGGCGTAGCGGCCGGCGTGCTCGCCGACGCCGTGCAGCAGCTGCACCGCGCCGCGCGGGGTGCCCTGCGCGGGGTAGACGTCGTAGACGATCTCGATGCCGTGGGCGTCGATGTAGCTGTGCTCGCCGGCGGTGACTGCGCTGTCGGGGGTCGAGGGCATGCGCTGAGTCTAAGGCCGCCGCTTTCTTTAGCATGACTAATGAGCTATGCTAAGTATTCGCATGAAGACCGCCGCATCCTCCCCCGCAACACCGCTCTCCCCCACCGACGACGCGCGCGCTGCCGCCGACCTGCGCATGGCCACCTTCCGCCTGGCCCGCCGCCTGCGCTCGCAGCGCGCGGTCGACACGATGAGCGACGGCCAGTTCGCCGTGCTCGCCGCGCTCAAGATCCACGGCCCCCACACCCTGGGCGAACTCGCCGATCGGGAGCGCGTCTCCGCGCCGTCGATGAACCGCACGGTCAACTGCCTCGAAGAGAGCGGCTACCTCTCTCGCACCCCCGACGAAGACGACCGCCGCAAGGTCAACATCGACCTCACGGATGCCGGCCGCGACGTCGTCGAAGAAACGGTGCGCCGCCGGGACTCCTGGCTCGAACACGCGCTGGCAGAACTCACCGACGAGCAGCGGGCGACCTTGGCATCCGCCGCCGAGATCATGACGGGGGTGGCCGCCCGATGAAGAACATGTTCCGCTCGTTCGCGTCGTTCAACTACCGCGTCTGGTTCATCGGCGCGCTCGTCTCCAACGTCGGTGCCTGGATGCAGGCGACCGCGCTCAGCTGGGTGGTGCTGACCGAGCTGACCGACAACGACGCGGGCGCGATGGGCATCACGATGGCGCTGCAGTTCGCGCCGCCGCTGCTGCTCGTCGGCGTCACGGGCTGGGTCGCCGACCGTTTCGAACGACGCAAGCTGCTCATGGTGACCCAGTCGGCGCTGCTGCTGCTGGGCGCCGCGATCGGGGTGCTGCTGCTCGCGGGCGTCATGACGCTGCCGCTCATGTACACGTTCGCGCTCGTACTCGGCGTGATCGCCGCGTTCGACAATCCGGCCCGGCAGGCCTTCGTCAGCGACCTCGTCGCGCGTGACTTCGCGTCGAACGCCGTCGCGCTCAACGCCGCGTCGTTCAACGGCGCCCGCATGATCGGCCCCGCCGTCGCGGGCCTCGTGATCGTCGCGGTCGGCACGGGTTGGGTGTTCCTGCTGAACGCGATCACCTTCCTCGCGATGATCGTGGCGCTCGGGCTCATCCGCACCGACGAGCTCATCCCCCGCGCGAAGGCAACGGGCGCATCACGCCTGGCCGACGGCTTCCGCTACGTCGCCGGCCGCTCCGACCTCGTCGTGACCTTCGTCATGGTGTTCCTCCTCGGCGCCTTCGGCATGAACTTTCCGATCTTCGCCTCGACGATGGCGCTGGAGTTCGGCCAGGAGGCCGACGGCTACGGCCTGCTGAGCTCGATCCTCGCGGTCGGTTCGCTCGCCGGCGCCCTGATGGCCGCCCGCCGCGATCGCGCCCGCATCCGCATGGTGATCGTGGGCACCGGCATGTTCGGCGCCGCGGCCCTCGTCTCGGCGTTCATGCCGAGCTACTGGCTGTACGCGCTCACGCTCATGTTCACGGGCTTCGCGGTGGTCACAACGCTCACGACCGCCAACGGCTACGTGCAGACGACGACCGACCCGCCGCTGCGCGGTCGCGTGCTCGCGCTGTACATGGCGATCCTGCTGGGCGGCACGCCGATCGGCGCACCGATCGTCGGCTGGGTCGCGGATGCCTTCGGGCCGCGCGCGGCGATCCTGCTCGGCGCGGGCTCGGCGTTCCTGGCCTTCGCGGTCGGCCTCACGTGGCTCATCGTGTCGGGGCGGCTGCACCGCCACCAGTCGCGCCGGTTCCGCCTCTCGCTCGACGAGACGCGGCCGATCGCGGTGGCGGCACCCGAAGAGTTCAGCGACCAGATCGCGCAGACCACGCCGATCCGGCTGCCGGACACTCCCCGCGCCACGCGCTGACTCAGGCCCCGCCGCGCAGGTCGCGGCGCCGGTACGCGACGAGGGCGAGGGCGGCGATGACCGCGGCGATGCCGGTGAGCACGACGATCGCGACAGCCGACACCTCCCCTCCGGGGTACCGGCCGATGTGCGCGAACGGCGACAGGTTCTCGACCCACTCGGGCACGTCGAGCATCTGCCCGAAGAAGCCCATGAAGAACGAGAACCCGAACAGGATCCACGCGAGCCCGAGCCAGCGCGGCGCGGCGCCGTAGAGCAGACCTGCGACGGCGAGCACCACCCACGCCGCGGGCGCGTGCACCGTGTGCCCCCACACCACCTGCCAGAACAGGTCGCCGCTGCCGGTCGACAGCACCACGCCGAGCGCCTCACCAAAGCCGCCCGCCAGCAGCAGGACGACGATGCCGAGGGCTGCGACGCCGAGCCACGATCCGAGCCACCCCGGCCGCGACACGGCCGCGGCGAGCACGGGTTCGCTGCGGCCGTCGTCCTCCTCCGAGCGCAGACCTTGCACCGACAGGATCGCGAAGATCGCCGTGATCATGCCGATCAGCAGCCCCATCATGCCGAGGTAGCCGGTGAGCATGTCGTCCTCGCCGCCGAACAGCGCGAGCACGGCTGGTGGCGCGTCGGAGAACCCGTCGATCATCGCCTGCGTGAACGACCCGTACACGAGCCCCATCGCGAGCATGGATGCCGTCCACCCGATGATCGCGGCGCGCTGCAACCGGAACGCGAGCGCAAACGAAGATGCCAACCAGGCAGCTGCATGCGGCGACCCGCGGCGCGGCGGCACGAGCCCGGCGGCCAGGTCCCGGCGGTCCGCGAGCGCGAAGCCGATGACCGCGAACACGACGAAGCACGCGATCGACAGCAGCAGCGGCATCCAGTCGTCCGCGCCGAACGGCACGACCTTCTGCGACCAGCCGAGCGGGCTCAGCCACGACAGCCATGCGGCGTCGGTGTCTTGCGCCTGCGCCATGTCGCCGAGCCCGCGGACGACGAATGCAGCGCCGAGCACCACACCCGCGATGCTCGATGCGGTGCGCGAGAACGCCGTGAGCTGCACGCAGGCCGCGGTGATGCCGGCGAACGCGAGCCCCGCAGCGCCCACGGCGGCGCCGAGCGCGAACGACCCTGCCGGGTCGAAGCCGAGACCGACCAGCATCGCCCCCATGAGCACCGCGATGACGATGTTCATGAGTGCGGCGACGGTGAGCGCGGCGCTCAGGGGCGCGTGGCGGCCGACGACGCTCGCCCGCACGAGTTCGGCGCGGCCCGACTGCTCTTCGACGCGGGTGTGACGGGCGATCGTGAGGATGCTCATGATCGCGGCGCCGATCATGAGGTACAGGCCGTAGGTGCCCGCCAAGAACAGCCCGAGCGACAGGTCGTAGCCCGCGAAGCCGGGACCCATGAGCAGCGCCGCGGCCGGGTTGCTGCTGAGCACCGCGAACGCCTCGAGGTCGGAGGCCTCGGGAAAGACGATCGGCAGCACGGTGGAGAAGTACGCCAGCAGCATCGTGAGGCCGAGCGTCCACGACGGGAACCGGATGCGGTCGCGCCGCAGCATGAACCGCAGCATGTTGCCGTAGCCGGTGAGTGCACCGCCGGGGCGGGATGCCGCGGGCTGAGCGCTCCGCCGTACCCGGGTGTCGACGGCGGTCATCGCGCACCGTCCAGCGCCGCACCGTCCAACGCCGCACTGGCGCGGTGCTCGGCGAGCTCATCGCCGTAGTGGCGCAGCAGCAGCTGCTCGAGGGTCGGCGGGGTCGCCGTCAGGCCTGAGACGCCGAGCGCTGCGAGGTCGCGCACGACGGCGGGCAGCGCCTCGCCGTCGACCTCGAACCGCACCTGGTCGCCCTCGCTGCGCACGTCGTGCACGCCCGGCAGGTTCGCCAGCGCGTCGGCGGGACGGTCGGTGAGCACCGTGAAGCTCGTGCGGGTGAGGTGACGCATCTCCCGCAGACTCCCGGTTTCGACCACGACGCCCTGCCGGATGATCGAGATGCGGTCGGCGAGCACCTCGACCTGCGCGAGGATGTGGCTCGACAGCAGCACGGTGCGCCCGGCATCCACCGCTTCGCGGATGCAGGCCTGGAACACGGCCTCCATGAGCGGGTCGAGCCCGGCGGTCGGCTCGTCGAGCAGCAGCAGGTCGACGTCGCTGGCGAGCGCGGCGATGAGCGCGACCTTCTGCCGGTTGCCCTTCGAGTAGGTGCGGCCCTTCTTGCGCGGATCGAGGTCGAACCGGTCGACGAGCTCGTCGCGGCGGGCGCGGTCGATGCCGCCGCGCAGCCGACCGAGCAGGTCGATCGCCTCGCCGCCGGTGAGGTTCGGCCACAGTTCGACGTCGCCGGGCACGTAGGCGAGGCGCCGGTGCAGCGCCACGGCGTCGGTCCACGGGTCGTCGCCGAAGATGCGGACGGTGCCGCCGTCGGCGCGCAGCAGGCCGAGCAGGATGCGGATCGTGGTGGACTTGCCGGCGCCGTTCGGGCCGAGGAAGCCGTGGACTTCGCCGCGGTCGACGACGAGGTCGAGGCCGTCGAGCGCGACGACGGAGCCGAAGTGTTTGCGGAGCCCTGCGATCTCGATGGCGGGCGCATCGGTGCCGGTGCGAGCGGCGCGGCGGGTGGTGGGTGCGGTGGACATGGTGTTCTCCTTCAGTCGGTGGTGGATGCGGTGGCGGCGGCATCCATCGGCGGATCGGAGATGTACTGCAGGTACTTGTCGAGCATCGAGTGGTCGGTGAGCAGACCCTCGGTGTACAGCTCGAGGCCCGCGAGGCCGAGGCGCTGCAGCGCGGCATCCCAGAACGCTTCGCTGTCGACGGCGTCGGAGTCGGGAGCGTAGAGCACTTCGAGCAGCAGGTTGCCGAGCGTCGCACCGACGAGGAACCGGATGCGGTTCCGTTCGTCGCGACTGGGGACGATCAGGCCGGATGCGACGCCTTCGGCCATATAGGCCAGGGCGTCGTCGGTCATGTGGTCGACGAACGCGCGGGCGGTGTCGCCGCCGGCCTGGAACGAGCGCAGCACGTACAGGATCATGGGCCGGTACTCGGCGGCGCGGGCCATCTGTGTGAGCAGCGCGCCGGGCGGATTGGCGCCGCCGACGACGGCGCTCTTGTTCTCGCGGATGATCTCGAACACGTGCGCGTCGCACGCGGCGTGCAGGCCGTCCTTGGATCCGAAGATCTTGATGATCGCGGGCGCGGTCACCCCGGCATCCGCCGCGATCGCCCGCAGGTTCGCGTCGAACCCGTCGCGCCCGAACCGCGCGATCGCCGCTCGCCGGATGCGCGCCCGCGTCGTCAGATCGGCCTCGGTCGCCCGGTGTCGCCGCGTCCCTCCCCATGGTGAACTCATGTTCACCACGGTAATCACGTGTTCACCGCGCGCGCAAGGGGGCGCCCTGCTCGACAGGCGGCGCCACCTACCGCTCGTCGAGCTGCGGCTCCACCACTCGCGTCCGGCCGGCGATCGCGGCATTCACCTTCGCGTGCTCGTTGATCGCTGTGACGATGAACGCGACGGGCAGGAAGGTTCCCGCGACGGCCAGACCCCCGATGTGCCCGTTCATCAGCATGATGAGGACGGCCCCGAGCACGCACAGTCCCTCGATGATCCAGGCGGCGATCGTCAGCTTCCGCAGGGTCCGGATCGGCTTGAGGTCGGCATCCACCTGCACACTGTTCGTCATGCCCGCATCGTACTGAACCCGACTGTTCCTGCTCGACTCGGCGTCGTACCCTGCTGTGATGGGTGATCGACAAGCAGTTCGGCTCACCCTCGCCGCCACGCTGGTGGTCGCCGCTCTGACGGGTTGCGCATCTCCCTCCTCTCCGGCGACCCCGACAGGCAGCACATCCGATGCAGCCGAATGCGGCACGTTCGCGTTCATGACGTGGGAACCTGGTGGCGGTGAAGCGTCACGGCGTGAGGTGCTGGAGGGAATGCTTCGCGGACACGAGCGTCTCCGCGAATCGCCCGGACCTGCCGACGAGCGCTCAACGCCGGAAGATGTGATCCTGACGATCGAAGCCGCCTTGAACTCGCTGCCCCGGGTAGAGGCGAACGCATCCCCGACCAGCCTCGTGGTCGTGCCCGCCGTGAGCGACGACGGCGTACAGCTCGGCCAATTCGTCATCGACTGGGATGGCGAGAGTTACATCATCACCGAGTACTCGATCGACCACGTTGCCGGGGAGCCGTGCGCGGCGTCCTAGCCAGACCTGCTCGCGTCAGCCCGCGGTGCTGGCGCGGACGACGAGCTCGGGACGGAAGTGCACCTGCCGGGCGGGAGCATCCGGGGCGTCGAGGGTCTCGAAGAGCAGTTCGACGGCGGTCGAGCCGATCTCGCGCGCGGGCTGGCGGATCGAGCTGAGCGGCACGACGGTGGCGGCGGCGAACGCGATGTCGTCGTAACCGATGAGCGCGATGTCGTCGGGCACGCGCACACTCGACAGGATCGACAGGCCCTGCAGCGCACCGACGGCGAGCAGATCGTTGGCGCAGAAGACGCCGTCGGGTCGGTCTGCGGCATCCCGTCGTGCGAGCGCTTCGCCGGCTTCGCGCCCCTGCAGCACGTCGAGCGCCGTCGATTCGAGCACTTCGAGCGTCGCGTCTGAGAATTCTGAGACGGCGCGGCGGGCACCATCCAGACGGTCGGCGACCTGCCGGATCGACAGCGGGCCCGCGACGTAAGCGATGCGCCGCCGCCCGAGGGAGAGCAGGTGCGAGACGGCAAGATAGCCGCCCTCGACGTCGTCGACCGACACCGACGGGGTCTGCCCGTCTTCGGCGTCGACGAGCACGACGGGCACGCCGGCGGCGCGGAGTCGCTGGATGCGGTCGGGGTCGAGCTGGTTGGGCGTGAGGAGCACGCCATTGACGCGCTGCTCGCGGAACAGGTCGAGGTAGGCCTGCTCGCGATCGGCGTCCTGGTCGCTGTTGCCGAGCAGCACCGAGATGCCCTGCGCGGCCGCGCGTTCTTCGGCACCGCGGGCGACCTCGGCGAAGAACGGGTTGCCGACGTCGAGCACGACCAGTCCGAGGCTGCGGCTGCGTCCGGCGCGCAGTTGACGGGCGGCGTCGTTGCGCACGAAACCGAGTTCGGCGATCGCCGCCTGCACGCGCTCGACGGTGGCCGGGGCGACCTTGTCGGGGTGGTTGAGCACGTTCGAGACCGTGCCCACCGAGACGGATGCCGCCTGTGCGACGTCTCGAACGCTGACCGCCATCGGTCCCCCTTGTTGGTTGTTGACGCGAGCCTATCGGAGGGTCTAAAGTTTGAAACGATTCATTGAATCGTTGAACAGATGGCCCCTTGAACGATCCCCTCGAACCCGCGATCGGTCCCACGAAGGAGTGCGACATGACCACCCGCGTCTGCTTCCAGCTGCAGATCCACCCCGACCTGCTCGACGAGTACATCGCCCGTCACTCCCCGGTCTGGCCCGAGATGCTCGCCGAGATCGCCGCGGCCGGGCGTCGCAACTACTCGCTGTTCCTCGGCGACGGCGGCCGGCTCATCGGCTACTACGAGACCGACGACGACGAGGCCGCCCAGCGCTACCTGGCCGCGTCCGACGTCGCCGCCCGCTGGGAGGCCGAGATGGCCCGCTTCTTCGTCGGCCTCGAAGGCCGCCCCGACCAGGCCGCCACCCCCCTCACCGAAGTCTTCAACCTGTACGACCAACTGGCGGCATCCAGCGCCGCCGGCCCGACCACCACCCCTGAAAGCGACGCATCGTGAGCATCCTCTCCCCCCAGATCCAAGACCAGCTCGCCGGGCAGGGCATCGAGCTGCCCAGTTGGGCTTTCGGCAACTCGGGCACGCGCTTCCGCGTGTGGACGACCGAGGGCACCCCGCGCGACCCGTTCGAGAAGATCGCCGATGCCGCGAAGGTCCACGAGCTGACCGGTCTCGCCCCGTCGGTGGCGCTGCACATTCCGTGGGACAAGGTCGACTCGTACGACGACCTGCGCCGTCACGCCGAAGACCTCGGCGTGAAGCTCGGCACGATCAACTCGAACACCTTCCAGGACGAGGACTACAAGTTCGGCGCCCTCACGCACGAAGACGACCGCATCCGCCGCAAGGCCATCGACCACCACCTCGAGTGCGTCGACGTGATGGATGCCACGGGCTCCCGCGACCTGAAGATCTGGCTCGCCGAGGGATCGAACTACCCGGGCCAGACCGACATGCGCGCCCGTCAGGACCGCCTCAACGACTCGCTCCGCGAGATCTACGCGCGTCTGACCGGCGACCAGCGCCTCGTGCTCGAGTACAAGTTCTTCGAGCCGTCGTTCTACCACACCGACGTTCCCGACTGGGGCACCTCGTACGCACAGGTGGCGACCCTCGGCGACCGCGCGATGGTGTGCCTCGACACCGGGCACCACGCCCCCGGCACGAACATCGAGTTCATCGTGATGCAGCTGCTGCGCCTCGGAAAGCTCGGATCGTTCGACTTCAACTCGCGCTTCTACGCCGACGACGACTTGATCGTGGGCGCCGCCGACCCGTTCCAGCTGTTCCGCATCCTGTTCGAGGTCGTCCGCGGCGGCGGACTGAACAACCCCGACGTGGCGTTCATGCTCGACCAGTGCCACAACATCGAGGCGAAGATCCCGGGCCAGATCCGCTCGGTGCTCAACGTGCAGGAGATGACGGCACGCGCTCTGCTCGTCGACCGTGACGCCCTCGCCGCCGCGCAGTCGGCGAACGACGTGCTCGGCGCGCAGGCCGTGTTCATGGATGCCTTCTACACCGACGTGCGCCCCGCCCTTGCCGAGTGGCGCGCCTCGCGCGGCCTGCCCGAAGACCCGATGGCCGCCTACGCGGCATCGGGCCACCAACAGCAGCTCGAAGCCGACCGCGTGGGCGGCACCCAGGCCGGCTGGGGCGCCTGAAATGACGTCCGTCGCGCAGCCGTATGCCGCGGCCGACGGGCTCGTGCGCGTGTACCCGGCGGGCGAACCGGACGGCACGGGGCTCGTATGGGCGCACGGCGGCGGGTTCGCCGGCGGCGACCTCGACATGGCCGAATCGGATGCCGTGGCCCGCGCGCTCGCGGCATCGGGCACGACCGTCGTGAGCGTCGACTACCGGCTCGCACCGACCCCGGCCGCGTGGGCGGCGGCTGCAGGCGTGCCGCAGCACGACGGCGTGCACTACCCGGCGGCGTCCGACGACCTCGTCGCGGCGTGGCAGTGGACGGTCGCGAACGCGGATGACCTCGGCATCCGCTCGCTCGCCCTGGGCGGCACGTCGGCCGGTGGTAACCTCGCCGCCGGTGCCGCGCTGTGCCTGCTGCACGGTGCTCGCAACGGTGGGACCGAAACGCTCCCCGACCTCGTGATCCTCGCCTACCCGACGTTGCACGCGGTGCAGGCGACCCCGTCGCCCGACCTGCGCGCGGCGCTGGATGCCGACCCCGAAGCCGATCGATTCGGCCCGGCGGCGGTGCTCGGCATGTACGAGAACTACCTCGGCGGACCGGTGGTCGGCGCCGACGTCTACGCCATCCCCGGGCTCGCCTCGACGGCCGAGCTCGAAGGGTTCCCCCGCACGTACGTCATCAACGGCGACGTCGACGAGCTGCGCGTCTCGGGCGAGGCGTTCGCCGCGTCGCTGGCCGCAGCAGGTGTCGACGTCGAGGTCGAACTCGAGCCCGGTACCCAGCACGGGCACCTGAACCGTCCCGAAGCTCCCGCGTTCGCGGCATCCATCACGCGCATCCGCGCCCGCCTCGCAACGCTGGCCGACACGACCCTCACCCCCACCCCCGCCGCTCACCTGTCGCAATCGTCGCCCTCGATCCACGGATCGTGACAGGCGAGCAGCCGACACAGACCACCCCCTGAAGGAACCCACCATGACGAACCCCACCGCCGCTGAGCTGATCGCGCGAAGCAACCGCCTGGGCGCCGACCCCAAGAACACGAACTACGCCGGCGGCAACACGTCGGCCAAGGGCACCGAGACCGATCCGGTCACCGGCGAGCCCGTCGAGCTGCTGTGGGTCAAGGGCTCGGGCGGCGACCTCGGCACGCTCAAGCCCGAGGGGCTCGCGGTGCTGCGCCTCGACCGCATGCGCGCGCTGGTCGACGTCTACCCGGGTGTCGACCGTGAGGACGAGATGGTCGCCGCGTTCGACTACTGCCTGCACGGCAAGGGAGGCGCCGCCCCGTCGATCGACACCGCCATGCACGGACTGGTGGATGCCGCGCACGTCGACCACCTGCACCCCGACTCGGGCATCGCCATCGCGACCGCCGCCGACGGCGAGGAGCTCACCGCCAAGATCTTCGGCGACAAGGTGGTGTGGGTGCCGTGGCGCCGCCCCGGCTTCCAGCTCGGGCTCGACATCGCCGAGATCAAGGCGCAGAACCCCGCGGCGATCGGGTGCATCCTGGGTGGCCACGGCATCACCGCGTGGGGTGACACGAGCGAAGAGTCGGAGGCCAACTCGCTGTGGATCATCGACACGGCCGCGGCCTACATCGCAGAGCACGGCAAGGCCGACCCGTTCGGCGGCGTGCGTGCCGGCTTCGAGGCGCTGCCCGAGGCCGAGCGCCACGCCCGTGCTGCGGCACTCGCGCCGACAATCCGCGGGATCGCGTCGACCGACAAGCCGATGCTGGGCCACTACACCGACAGCGATGCGGTGCTCGAGTTCCTGGCATCCGAGCAGGCGCCCGCCCTCGCGGCGCTCGGCACGAGCTGCCCCGATCACTTCTTGCGCACGAAGGTGAAGCCGCTCATCCTCGACCTGCCGGCCACGGCATCGGTGGAGGACCAGATCGCCCGCCTGCACGAACTGCACGCCGCGTACCGCGAGGACTACCAGGCGTACTACGACGCCCACGCGACCGCCGAGTCCCCCGCGATCCGCGGCGCCGACCCGCTCATCGTGCTCGTGCCCGGGGTCGGCATGTTCAGCTACGGCGCGAACAAGCAGACCGCGCGCGTCGCGGGTGAGTTCTACGTCAACGCGATCAATGTGATGCGCGGCGCCGAGGCGCTGTCGACGTACACGCCCATTTCGGATGCCGAGAAGTTCCGCATCGAGTACTGGGCGCTCGAAGAGGCGAAGCTGCAGCGCATGCCGAAGCCGAAGACCCACCAGGGCCGCGTCGCGTTCGTCACCGGCGCCGCCGGGGGCATCGGCAAGGCCATCGCGGTGCGCCTGGCGGCAGAGGGCGCGTGCGTCGTCATCGCCGACCTCGACCTCGAGAAGGCGCAGGCCGCCGCTGCCGACCTCGGCGGCACGGATGTCGCGATCGGCGTCGCGGCGAACGTCGCAGATGCCGACGCGATCCAGGCGGCGCTGGATGCCGCGGTCCTCGCCTTCGGCGGCGTCGACCTCGTGATCAACAACGCGGGCCTGTCGCTGAGCAAGCCGCTGCTGGAGACGACCGAGAAGGACTGGGACCTGCAGCACGACGTGATGGCGAAGGGCTCGTTCCTGGTGTCGAAGGCGGCCGCGAAGATCCTCATCGACCAGCAGCTCGGCGGCGACATCATCTACATCTCGTCGAAGAACTCGGTGTTCGCCGGCCCCAACAACATCGCGTACTCGGCGGCCAAAGCCGACCAGGCCCACCAGGTGCGGCTGCTGGCCGTCGAACTCGGCGAGTTCGGCATCCGCGTCAACGGCATCAACCCCGACGGCGTCGTCCGCGGCTCCGGCATCTTCGCGTCGGGCTGGGGCGCCAACCGCGCCGCGACCTACGGGGTCGCCGAGGAGGACTTGGGCCAGTTCTACGCCAACCGCACCATCCTCAAGCGCGAGGTCGTGCCCGAGAACGTCGCCGACGCCGTGTTCGTGCTGACCGGCCCCGAGCTGAGCCGCACCACGGGACTGCACATCCCCGTCGACTCCGGTGTCGCCGCCGCGTTCCTGCGATGAACAGCGTCGCGGCGTTGCGCGTTTCGTCTCGTCGCTTCGCTCCTCGCGGGGCGACCGAGATGTCCCAACCGGTCGTTGAGCGAGCGCAGCGAGACGAAACGTGGCGAGGAGCGACCTCATGACCGGCGGCGTCGTCGCGGCCGTCGACCTCGGCGCGACGAGTGGGAGGGTCATGATCGGGCGGGTCGGCGATGGCGTGCTCGAGCTTGAGCAGGTGGCGCGGTTCCCGAACGGGCCGGTCGCGGATGCCGACGGCTCGCTGCACTGGGACTTCTCGGCGCTCCGCGGGCACATCGTCGCGGGGCTGCGCGAGGCGCTGCGCCGTGAGCCGGGCATCGCGTCGATCGGCATCGACTCGTGGGCCGTCGACTACGGCGTCATCGAGGGCGGCGAGCTGCGCGGCGAGCCGTTCCACTACCGCGACGAGCGCACCACGGCAGGGGTCGAGGCGGTGCACGCGCAGGTGCCGTTCGACGAGCTGTATCGCCGCAATGGCCTGCAGTTCCTGCCGTTCAACACGCTGTACCAGCTCGCTGTCGAGCGCGGCCTCGACACCGCGGACGGCGTGTTGCTGATCCCGGATCTCGTCGCCTGGCTGCTCACCGGCGCGGTCGCCGCCGAGCGCACGAACGCGTCGACGACCGGCCTGCTCGACGTGTCGACAGGCGCGTGGGATGCCGACCTGGCGCAGCGCCTCGGCATCCGCACCGACCTGCTGCCCCCGCTCGTCGACCCCGGCGCCGCGCTCGGCACGACCCGGACCGATGGCCACGACGGTGTCGGCGCCGAGGTGCCGGTCATCGCGGTCGGGTCGCACGACACGGCGTCGGCGGTCGTCGCGGTGCCGATGTCGGATGCCGCGACCGCCGCGTACATCTCATGCGGCACGTGGGGGCTCGTAGGGGTCGAGCTCGACGAGCCGGTCGTCACCGACGCCGCCCGCGAAGCGAACTTCACGAACGAGGGCGGCGTGGACGGCCGCATCCGGTTCCTCCACAACGTCACGGGACTGTGGCTGCTGAGTGAGTCGGTGCGCGCGTGGGAGGCCGAGTCCGGCGAGACGATCGACCTGCCCGCGCTGCTCGCCGAAGCCGCTGCCGTCGAGGGCGACATTGCCGTGTTCGACGCGAACGACGAGTCGCTGTCGGCGCCGGGCGACATGCCCGCACGCATCGCCGCGCTGCTGCGGCGGGATGGCAAACCGGTGCCCGAGACGCGCGCCGGGTTCGCCCGGGTGATCGTCGAGTCGATCGCGGCGGCGTTCGCGGATGCCGTGGCCACCGCCGCATCCCTCAGTGAACGCACGCTCGAAGTCGTCCACGTCGTCGGCGGCGGGTCGCTGAACCGGCTGCTGTGCCAGTCGACCGCCGACCGCACCGGTCTGCCGGTGCTCGCCGGCCCGGTCGAGGCGACTGCCCTCGGCAATGTGCTCGTGCAGGCCCGCGCCCACGGCTGGTTCGGCGAGCACGCGACGCTCGAGACCCTGCGTGCCGCGGTGCGGGCGTCGGTCGACCTGCAGCGCTTCGAACCGCGTAGCTGACACGTTTCGTCTCGCTGCGCTCGCTCAACGACCGGCGCGTGGCCTGCGAGAATCGGGGCATGGGACGATCCGACGCGCAACGTGTACTCGATGCGACGCTTCTCGACGTGTTGCGGTACTTCCGAGACGATGTCGAGGTCTTAGGGGCATGGGTCGAATCCGACACGTCGATCTGCGTCGTATACCGGCGCACGATCGATCCCGAGCTCATCCTCGGCGGGCGGTTCACGTTCCCGCCGCACGCAGCGCCCGACGATCCCGAGTCGTCTGGCCAGGCGTTCGCTGAAGAACTGCGGGAACCGATCGGCGTCGGCGGATTCCGTGGTGCCGTCGACGCGGCCGGAACGCACTGGCTCGGCATGGCGGAACCACCCGCCTGCCCGTTCGGCGCCGCGGCACGCTGAGGGCGCGACGCCCCCCCCCCCCCCCCCCGCGGAAGCTCCCAGCGCGGCATGCTGGAGGCATGACGCTCTTCGAACTCGACCGCCCGATCGTCCTCGGCCCGTTCGGCGGCATGTCGTCGGTCGCGCTGACCGCGGCGGTGAGCGAGGCGGGCGGGCTCGGGTCGTTCGGGCTGTACGGCTACTCCCCCGAGCGCATCCACGAGACGGTGGCCGCCCTGCGCGCGGCAACCGACCGCCCGTTCGCCGTGAACCTCTGGGTGCCCGCCGGCGACGAAGTCCCCGCCGACCAGGTCGACCTCACCGAGCCGCTGCGCACGGTCGCGCCGCTGTACGAACGGCTCGGCATCCCTCTCCCCTCCGGCATCCCGTCGGCGCCCGACGTCGACGCGCAACTGGATGCGGTGCTCGAGGCCGCCCCTGCGGTCACGAGTTTCGTGTTCGGCATGCCGCCGCGCGCGTGGGTGGACGCGGCGCACGAGCGCGGCACCCGGGTCGTCGGTGCGGCGACGACGGTCGCCGAGGCACGCGAGGTCGAGGCGGCCGGGGCGGATGCCGTCGTCGCGAGCGGCTTCGAGGCCGGCGGGCATCGGGTGAGCTTTCTGCAACCGGCGGAGCGGTCGCTCGTCGGCCTGTTCTCGCTGGTGCCGCAGGTCGTCGACGCCGTCGACATCCCGGTGATCGCGGCGGGCGGCATCGCGGACCGGCGCGGGTCGCCGCCGCGTTCGCGCTCGGCGCCGACGCGGTGCAGGTCGGCACCGGGTTCCTGCGCACCCGCGAGTCGGCGGCGAGCGCCGCGCACCGCGCCGCACTGGATGCCGTCACCGACGCCGGCACGGTCCTCACCCGGGCGGCGACGGGGCGGCTGGCCCGCGGCATCCGCAACACCCTCATCGAGACGGTCGAGTCCGGCCCGATCGCGCCGTTCCCGGCGCAGGCGTGGGTGGTCGGGGCCCTGCGGACAGAGGCGAACCGTGTCGGCGAAGGCGACCTGCAGTCGCTGTGGTCGGGCCAGTCCGCCCCGCTCGCCCGCCTCGACACGGCGGCCGAGGTGTTCGCCGAACTCGCCGCCGGGCTGCCCCGGGCCTGACGCCCCGGCATCCCGCACCGCAACAGGAGAAATCACCGCAACAGGACGTTTCGCGCCGGATCATCCTGTCCTGGTGATTTCTCCTGCGCTGCGAACGCGACCAGCGCGGCTACCCGCCCGCGCGTCGCCGCGCCGCACCTCGCGCCGAGAGCCAGATCGCGGCCCAGCCCAGCCCCACCCCGATGAGGTCGGCGACGACATCCCACGGGTCGGCGGCGCGATCGGCGAGCAGCCAGCCCTGCAGCAGCTCCGACCCGATCGCGTGCACCGTGAGCACGATGGCGAGCGGCACCGCCCGGATGCCGGCGAACATGCCCGTGATCATGATCGACGCGAAGCTCGCCGCATGCGCGACCTTGTCGAGACCGCCCGGCAGCCCCGGCCCCGGCTGCGACGGCGCGAACAGACCGTACAGGTTCGCGGCGCACGCGAGCGCGAACAGCACCCACGCGGCGGTTCGCCATCGGTCGCGCGCGAGAGGCTCCGAACCCACGCCGGCCCCGCTCACGCCTCGCGAGTGATGGTCACCTTCACGAGCAGCTCACCCTTGTGGCCGCCGGCGTACACGCCGCGCAGCGGGGGCACGTCGTTGTAGTCGCGGCCTCGGCCGACGAGCACGTGGCGGTCGCCGATCTCGACGTTGTTCGTCGGGTCGAAGCCCTGCCACGAACCGTCGTACCACTCGATCCACGCGTGCGACTCACCGGTGACGGCGACGCCCACCTCGGCATCCGGGTTGGGATGCAGGTAGCCCGACACGTAGCGGGCGGGGATGCCGACGGCTCGCAGTGCGCCGAGCGTGATGTGCGCGATGTCCTGACACACACCCTTGCGTTCGGTCCATGCTTCGGCCGCGGTCGAGTGCACGCCGGTGACGCCGGGCATGTAGTCGACGGCATCGCCCACTGCGCGGGCGATCGCGAGTGCCGCTTCGGACGGGTTCGCGTGCTCGGCGGCGATGCGCGTGGCGAGCTCGGCGACCTCTGCGTGCGGCGCGGTGCGAGCGGTCTGGCCCATCATCTCGACGGTCGCGACCGAGCCGACGGCGTCTTCCGCCAGCTCGTCCCAGGTGACCTCGGCGTGCTCGACGGGCCGCGGACGCACCTCGACGAGTGATCGCGCCGTGATCATGAGCGCGGAGTGGGCGGCGAGCACGTCGAACGAGGCGACGCGGGTGCCGAAGTAGTCGGTGAAGTAATTGACACCGGTCGACGGTTCGAGATCGAGCTGCGCGCTCAGCACGAACTGGCTGTCGGTTGAGTTCGGCGTCATGCGGGCTTCGTTGTAGCTCGCACCGACATCACCCGGGTAGGTGAAGCCGGTGGCGTGCTCGATGCGCAGGCGCTTCATGAGGTCTCTCCGATCCAGCTCGGCTCGGCGTGCGTGGGGAAGAATCTTCCGCGGATCGCCTCGCTCGCCTCGCGCGTCACCTTCTGCACTTGGTCCATGTGCTCGGGCAGGTCGTCGATGATCTCGCCGATGGGGCGGTACTCGAGGTCGTTGCGGATGCGGCCGAGCGCACGCAGCACGGTGTTGGAGTGTCCGACGCGGTCGGCGACGGGGTCGATCGCGCTCATGCACTGCTCGGCCATCTGGATCGAGTGGATGATCGACCGCGGGAACAGCCGGTCGAGCAGCAGGAACTCTGCCGCGTTCGACGCGCTCGGCATGCCGCGGTAGGTGCGCAGGTACGCCTCGTACGCACCGCAGGAGCGGAGGATGGTCGTCCACGACGGACCGGATGCCTCGGTGAGCGACCGGGTCGCCAGCATCCGCGCCGTCATGTCGGTGCGTTCGATCGCGCGACCGAGCGTGAAGAACTGCCACGACTCGTCTCGGCTCGTGGAGTTGTCGGTGATGCCGACGGCGAGCGCGGCACGCTCACGCACCCACTGGAAGAACTCGTGCACCTTCTCGTCGTTGAGGCGACGGGGCATACGCGAGTAGGTGGTGTTGAGGGTCTCCCACAGTTCGGTGGAGACGATCTCGCGGGCGCGGCGTGCGTTCTCGCGGGCGGCCTGCACGGCGTAGGCGATGCTCGACGGGTTCGTGCGGTCGACGGCGAGGTGGGTGAGCACGGCGCTGCGCGTCACCCGCTCGGTGTCGGCCGGCGGGAAGGAGCCCATGACGCCCATGAGCGAGCGGCATGCGGTGTCTTCGTCGATCCACGGGTCTTCGAGCAGCAGCTGCAGGTGCACGTCGAGGATGCGGGCGGTGCCGTCGGAACGCTCGATGTAGCGTCCGATCCAGAACAGCGATTCGGCGATGCGGCTCAGCATGTCGACGCACCTCCCTCGTCACGGCCCTGCTGTTGTTGCTGCTCCTGTTCGGAGCGGCCGGCCGGCTGGTCCTGCGGTGAATGCACCTGCAGCTCTTGCGGGTCGTAGATGATCGAGATCGCCTCGGTGACGGCGGCCTGCTCTTCGACGATGCCGGCGACGTCGGGCTGCTGGCGCTGTCCGTACTCGGGGCGACCGGGCGCCGATCCGCCGACGATCCAGGTGTCTTTCGACCCGCCGCCCTGCGACGAGTTGACGACGAGCTGGCCTTCGGGGAGGGCGACGCGGGTGAGTCCGCCGGGCAGCACCCACACCTCGTCGCCGTTGTTGACGGCGAAGGGCCGCAGGTCGGCGTGGCGGGGCTGCAGGCCGTCTTCGACGAGCGTCGGGATGGTCGAGAGCATGACGACCGGCTGCGCGATCCAGCCGCGCGGGTCGGCGAGCAGCTTCTTGCGCAGTTCGTCGAGCTCACCGCGCGACGCGTCGGGGCCGACGACGAGGCCCTTGCCGCCCGAGCCGTCGACGGGCTTGACGACGAGTTCGTCGAGCCGGTCGAGCACCTCTTCGAGCGCGTCGGGCTCTTCGAGCCGCCACGTGTCGACGTTCTTGAGAATGGGCTCTTCGGCCAGGTAGTACCGGATGAGGTCTGGCACGTACGTGTAGAGGAGCTTGTCGTCGGCGACGCCGTTGCCGACCGCGTTGGCGATCGTGACGTTGCCGAGGCGTGCGGCGAGCATGAGGCCGGGGGCGCCGAGCATCGAGTCGGCGCGGAACTGCAGCGGGTCGAGGAAGTCGTCGTCGACGCGGCGGTAGATGACGTCGACCCGGCGGGGGCCGCGGGTGGTGCGCATGAACACCTTGCCGCCCTGGCACAGCAGGTCGCGGCCCTCGACGAGTTCGACACCCATGAGGCGCGCGAGCAGCGTGTGCTCGAAGTACGCCGAGTTGTAGACACCGGGGGTGAGTACGACGACGTTCGGGTCGTCGACGCCGGGCGGGGCCGATGCGCGCAGGGCCTGCAGCAGCTTGTTCGGGTAGTCGCCGACGGGTCGCACGTGCATCGAGACGAACAGCTCGGGCAGGGTCTGCGCCATGACACGACGGTTCGAGATGACGTAACTGACGCCCGAGGGCACGCGCACGTTGTCTTCGAGCACGCGCATCTCGCCGTGCTCGTCGCGGATCAGGTCGATGCCCGACACCTGGATGCGCACGCCGTTGGCGGAGTGGATGCCGGCGGCCTGCCGGTAGAAGTACTGCGACGACGCGATGAGCTTCGCGGGCAGCACGCCGTCGCGGACGCAGTGCTGGTGCCCGTACGCGTCGTCGAGGAACGCCTCGAGCGCCCGCACGCGCTGCTGCACGCCCTTCTCGACCTGCGACCATTCATCGAACGGGATGATGCGGGGCACCGCGTCGAGCGGGAAGGGCCGCTCTTCGCCGGCGAAGTCGAACGTGACGCCCTGCGCCAGATACGAGCTGGCGAGCGAATCGGTGCGCCCACGCAGCTCTTCCTGCGTCATCTGCGCCAACGCCTGGTAGAGCTCCCGATAGGCCGCGCGCGAAGTCGGGGGCGTGCTGAACATCTCGTCGAACGCCGGCACACCTGAAGCGGTTTTGCGCGGCGCCGCCGTGGATCCGTATCCGTCGAACAGGTCACCCATGCGACGAGCCTAACGGCCCAGGTGTTGCGACGGTGTTTCCCGTTCGGGGCCTTGCGCACCCGACGAATGTCGGTTACGACGCGCGTCGCGCGCAGCGGCGATCAGGCGGTGGATTCGCGCGCCATGAGCCGCACGTCGGCGACGAAGGAGCGGTATTCGCCGGGCGCCCTGGTGCCCGAGATGCGTTCGGTGAGCATGCTGATCGCAGCGTCGGCCATGGCTTCGTGGTCGGGTGCGATCGAGCTGAGCGAGGGGGTGAGGAATGCGTCGAGCGGCACGTCGTCGAACCCGATGACGCGCACGTCTTCGGGCACGCGCAGGCCACGTTCGCGCAGGGCGCGCATGGCGCCGATCGCGACGACGTCCGTCGCGCACAGGATGCCGTCGACGTCGGCGATCTCGTCGATGAGCAGCCCCGCCGCATCCCGCCCGCCTTCGAAGGTGTAGGCCGCAGCGCGCACGAGCGCCGCGTCGAAGGGGATGCCGGCGGCGGCGAGCGCCTCACGGTACCCGCCTGTGCGCAGGGTGGCGACGTCGATGTCGTCGGGGTCGCCGACGCGTCCGCCGAGCATCGCGATGCGGCGCGAGCCGCGCGAGACCAGATGTTCACTGGCGAGCGCCGCGCCTTTGGCGTTGGCCATCTCGACGTGGTCGAGCGGCGACGTGTACCCGCGCTCCCCCAGCACGACGATCGGAAAGTCGCCGCGCAGCAGTGTCGCGTCGTCGTCGTGCAGTTCGGCGGCGTGCAGCACGAGGCCGTCGTAGCTGCGCAGACGCGACCGGGTGATGGCATCCAGTTCGCGGTCGCGTCGGGCGCCCGTCTGTTCGATGACGAGTTCGAACCCGTCGCGGGCGGCGCGTTCGATGAGCAGGGTCGCGAGCAGGCCGAAGTACGGGCGGTCGACCTCGGGCACGGCGAGGCCGATGACACCGGTGCGCCCCTGGCGGAGGCTGCGCGCGGCGGCGTTGACGTGATAGCCGAGCGCGGCGATCGAGGCGAGCACCTTCTCGCGCGTCGAATCCCGTACGTGAGGGTGGTGGTTGACGACGTTCGAGACGGTCATGACCGAGACGCCGGCGTGCCGGGCGACGTCCTGCATCGTGGTCATGGCGTCGCTCCCCTCACCCCGCTATCGTGACACGCCTCGCTATCGTGACACGCCCCGGCCGGGTTCACCCACGCGGGCGCACCCGGACGGTCGCGACAGCGTGCGGCGGCAGCGTGAACGAGACGCGGCGCCCATCGACCGAGACGGTGAGGTCGGTGAGTGCGACGGCATCCGGTGTCTCGAAGGTGTTGTGGTCGCCGGGCGCGGCCGGGGCGAGCAGCTGCGCTCGCAGCACCTCGTCGACCGGCTCGGTGAACTCGAACTCGGCCTCGATCTCGGTCGTGAGCGAGGTGTTGGCGGCGCTGAGGGTGATCGCGCCGTCCTTGCCCGACACCGTCAGTTCGCCGTCGGCCCCGAGGGCGCCGCGCGCGGTCGGGATGAAGGTCGCGTCCTGGTGATCGGTGTACAGGTCGAACACGTGGTAGGTCGGCGTGGTGACCATGGCGGCACCGTCGGTGAGGATCATCGCCTGCAGCACGTTGACCATCTGCGCGATGTTGGCCATGCGGACCCGGTCGCCGTGGCGGTGGAAGATATTGAGGTTGATCGCGGCGACCAGCGCGTCGCGCTGCGTGTTCTGCTGGTACAAGAAGCCCGGGTTCGTACCCTCCTCCACGTCGTACCAAGTGCCCCACTCGTCGACGATGAGCGAGACGCGCTTTGCCGGGTCGTAGCGGTCCATGATGCCGCTGTGCCGCGTGATGAGCTCGTCCATGCGACGGGTCTGGCGCAGTGTCTCGTGCCAGGCGTGGTCGTCGAAGCCGGTCGCCGCGCCCTTCACCGACCATTCCCCTGTGGGCAGCGTGTAGTAGTGCAGGCTGAGGCCGTCCATGTGGTCGGCGGCGCGGGCCATGAGCACGTCGGTCCACTCGTAGTCGTCCGAGTTGGCCCCGCACGCGATCTTCGCGATGGGCTCGGCGCCGTACTTGCGCACGTACGTCTGGTACTGCCGGTATTGGTTGGCGTAGTGCAGCGGCAGCATGTTGCCACCGCATCCCCAGCTCTCGTTGCCGACGCCGAAGAACTCCACCTTCCACGGCTGTTCACGCCCGTGCCGCTTGCGCAGCTCGGCCATCGGCGCCGTGCTGTCGAGCGTCATGTATTCGATCCAGTCGTGCATCTCGGCGACCGTGCCGCTGCCGACGTTGCCGTTGATGTACGCCTCGGCATCGAGCTGGTTCAGCAGTTCGAAGTACTCGTGGGTGCCGAACGTATTCGGTTCGACGACTCCGCCCCAGTGGGTGTTCACCATCGGCTGCCGGTCGTCGCCGACACCCTTCAGCCAGTGGTATTCGTCGGCGAAGCAGCCGCCGGGCCAACGCACGAGCGGCACCTTGATGTGGCGGAGCGCCGCGATCACGTCGGTGCGGATGCCGTTGTGATGGGCGATCGGTGAGTCCTCACCCACCCACAATCCCTCGTACACGCAGCGGCCGAGGTGCTCGGCGAACTGGCCGTAGATGCGACGGTCGATCTGGTGCGTCGCCGTGGCGGCGTCGATGCGGATCATGGGTGGGTGAGGCCTTTCGGTCTGGTCGTGCGGTCGGTTCGGTCAGGCGGCGGCCTGTTCTCCTGTCGGCGTTGACAGAGTCTCGGGTCCTTCCATGGCCCAGGAACCTGCTCGATATTGTATCGATACATGCTTTCCACGCGACATGTTACGAATCGCGAGTTCACTCTCGACTCGATCGAGGCGCTTCTCCAGCTCGGTTACTCGCACACTCGCTCGCGGGCTCGTATCAACCCGACAGATGCGTCCGAATATCCCAATGTCGGAACCCCTGCGTAGTGTCAAAGTATGAAGATTTCGACGAGTGGCGCAGAGCTGGATCTGCCGGACGCCGTCGTCGAGCTGTCCTTCGCGGAGCTGGCTGAGCGTGTCTTCGCGGGAGAGTTTCCCGAGCTCCTCGACGAGCTTCCCGATGACGAGCCGCAGCGCACAGACCGACATGTCGAGAACCTGGCACGCCGCTCCCGCGCCCTCGCCGCCGAGCAGGATCAGTTGTTCCGCACGGTGCTCGACGAAGCCGCCGACTCCCCCGACGCCTGGGTGGGACCCGACCCGACCGGTGACCCGGATTGGTCCGACCCGCGTGGGCGAACGATCGGCGCCGTCCGACGGGAGCGACGCGAGTTCGCGGTGCGGTCAGCGGCCGCCGACCTCGCCACACGCGTTCGGCTCTCAGAGACCACGATCCGCTCACGGGCACACCGAGCCGCAGTCCTGTCGACTCGCCTCCCGCTGACGTGGCGCGGGTACCTCGCCGGCGACATCTCGGAACAGAATGCGACGACCGCCGCATCCCTCGCCGATTCACTTCCCGCCGACGAGCCGCACACCTGGACCGCATTTGACGCGGCCGTGTCCGCCGCAGCCACCACGTTGACACCGGCACGATTCAAGACCCGCGCCCGCGCGGCCCGCGAGCGCGTGTACGCAGAGTCCCTCGAAACCCGGCACACGCGCGCCGCCGCAGATCGCGACGTATGGGTCGCCCCCGAACTCGACGGCATGGGCAGCGTGACAGCGCTCCTGCCCGCCGTACAGGTGAAGGCGATCGAACGTGCGCTCGACACTCGCGCCCGCGAACTCCAGCACGCACCCGGCGAAACGCGATCATTGGCCGAACTGCGCGCCGATATCTTCGCCGACCTGCTCACCGGTGGTGAGGACAACATCAACGCGACCGTGTTCATCACGATCCCCGCGCTCACCCTGCTCGGCCACGACGACCAGCCCGCAACACTCGACGGATACGGCCCGATCGACCTCGACACCGCACGGCGCCTCGCCGCCGGATCAAAGGACTGGGTTCGGGTACTCACCGACCCGATCACCAGCAGCACGATCGACGTCGACCGACGCAGCCGCCGCATCCCCAAGCGCCTGCGCCGCTGGCTCGCCGTCCGCCGCGGCACCTGCATCTTCCCCGGCTGCGGCCGCTCCGCCCACGACTGCGACATCGACCATCGCCAGCGAGTCGAACACGGCGGCGCCACCGACCGACACAACCTCGACCCGCTGTGCGAATCGCATCACCGCATCAAAGACGAAACCCTCTGGCGGCTCGCACGAGATCCCGCAACCGACGACCCGGTCTGGACGAGCCCCACCGGCATCACGACTCGCGCCGATCCCCCGCCCTTCTGAGGCGCTTGAACCACCCCTCCGTCGCGATCGCCTGCTCGACCGTGCCGCCCGCCATGTACCCCGCAGCCAACCCGGCGAACGACGCATAGCAATCCGCGCACAGCACCCGCGTGCTCGTCCGGTGCCCACCGTCTCGCAACCGCGCCCGACACTGCTCGCAACGACTGCTCATGACGTCACCGTGACACGCCCACGCCCCACGACGCAACCAGCAATCGCACCGACAGCCCGCGCGCCCCGCCCCGCTCACAACGCGACAGGAATACGCGACGTCGACAGCCCGGCATCCACCAGCGAACGCCCCAGCGCGATCGTCGCCATGCCGGTCGCGACCGAATTGCCACCCACGGTGGGAGAGGCCGACCGCCGTCGAGGTCGTGAAGTTGTTCTGCGACATGACCATCCGAGAGACGGAGGTCTCGAGGGGATCGCGGAATCCCGGGTCAGGCGACGAGCAGATAGATCGCGCCGGCGACCGTGAGCGCAATGACGAGCCGCTCGAACACCGTCTGATCGATACGCGAGGCGACCCACCGACCAGCGAGTGCCGACACGATGACGAGCGGTGCGAGCACGGCGTCGATCAGCAGCCCGGTCGGGGTGATCATGCCGAGGCCGACGAGGAACGGCACCTTCGCGACGTTCACGATCGCGAAGAACCAGGCGGCCGTCCCCAAGAACTCCTTCACCGAGAACCGCGCCGCGAGGAAGTACATCGACATGACCGGCCCTGCCGCGTTGGCGACCATCGTCGTGAACCCGCCGAGCGTGCCGTAGACGCCGGCCGCGACGCGGTGCGACCCCTCCCCCTCCACGACGCGTCGCATGTGTCGACGCAACAGGGTGATCGCGATGACCAACAGCAGGATGCCGGCGATCACGATGCGCACGAGGTGGTCATCGGAGACCGCCAGGAACGCGATGCCGGCCAGCATTCCGACGATCACCGCCGGTGCGAGGCGCAGCAGCGCGCGGAAGTCAGCGTGCCGCCGGTAGGCGACGACGGCGAACACGTCAGCGAGGATCAGCAGCAGCAGAATCGTGCCGGTGGACTGCTTGGCGGGCAGCACCGCGGCGAACAGCGCGACCGCAACAGTTCCGGCCCCCGGCAGCGCCGTCTTCGACATCCCGATGACGAGGGCGGCGACGGCGAGCGCCGCCCACCCCAGTACCCCGAGGTCGGGCATGGCGGCTCAGCCGGCGAGCACGACGCGCAGCTGCTCGACGGCCCAATCGATCTCGGTCGCACGGATCACGAGCGGCGGCGCAATGCGCACCGTCTGCCCGTGGGTGTCCTTCACGAGCACGCCGCGTCCGAGCAGCTTCTCGGCGACGTCGCGCCCCGTGCCGACGGCAGGGTCGATGTCGACGCCGGCCCAGAGCCCGGCGACACGCACGGCGGTGACGCCGGAGCCGATGAGTCCCTCGAGCTTCGCCTCGAGGTGCTCGCCGAGTGCCTGCGCGCGCGTCTGGAACTCACCCGAAGCGAGCATCTCGACGACCTGCGTGCCGATCGCACAGGCCAGCGGGTTGCCGCCGAACGTCGAGCCGTGCTCGCCCGGTCGCAGCACGCCGAGCACGGCCTCGTCGGCGACGACTGCCGACAGCGGCACGATGCCGCCGCCGAGCGCCTTGCCGAGCAGGTACACGTCGGGCACGACGGCCTCGCGATCGCACGCGAACGTGGTGCCTGCACGGCCGAGTCCCGACTGGATCTCGTCGGCGATCATCAGCACGCCGCGGCGGTCGCAGATCTCGCGCACGGCACGCAGGTAGCCCTCCGGCGGAATGACGACACCGGCCTCGCCCTGGATCGGCTCGAGCAGCACGGCGGCGGTATCGTCGTCGATCGCGGCTTCCAGCGCCGCCGCGTCACCGAACGGCACCGAGCGGAACCCGGCCCCGTACGGTCCGAAGTCGTCGTGGGCGACGGGGTCGTCGCTGAAGCCCACGATGGTGGTGGTGCGTCCGTGGAAGTTGCCGTTGGCGACGATGATGTTCGCGGCACCGTCCGTGACGCCCTTGACCCGGTACGCCCACGCCCGCGCCACCTTGATGCCGGTCTCGACGGCCTCGGCGCCCGTGTTCATCGGCAGCACGAGGTCCTTTCCACACAACCCTGCGAGCGCCGTCGCGAAGGCGCCGAGCTTGTCGTTGTGGAACGCGCGGCTGGTGAGGGTGAGGCGGCCGAGCTGCTCGTTCGCGACGGCGATGAGCGCGGGATGCCGGTGGCCGAAGTTCACGGCGGAGTACGCCGACAGGAGATCGAGGTACCGCTTGCCCTCGACGTCGGTGACCCATGCGCCCTCGCCGCGGCTGAGGACGACCGGCAGCGGCGAATAGTTGCGTGCGACATGGTCTGCTTCGGACGCGATGATGCCGATGGCGGCGGTCGCGGGCTGCGGGGTGTGGACGGTCATCGGATTCCTTCCGGACGATCACGCAGTTCGAGCGTGCAGCACTTGATGCCGCCGCCGCCGAGCAGCAGCTCGGACAGGTCGATCGGCACGGGAACGTAGCCGCGGGCGCGCAGCTGTTCGGCGAAGTCGGTCGCGCGCGGCGAGATGAAGACGTGACGCCCGTCGGATGCCGCGTTCAACCCGAACACGGCCCCGTCGGCGTCTGAGACGCGGATCGCGTTGGGGAACCGCTCCGCGAGCACCCGCTGCGATGCCTCGTCGAATGCGGCGGGCAGGTAGGCGATGTTCGCGGCATCCACCCCGCCGACGCCCTGCACGGGGTCGAGCACGGCGATCGCGGTGTCGAGGTGGTAGAAGCGGGGGTCGACGAGGGTGAGCGAGATGACGTCGCGGCCGAACACGGCGGCGACCTCTTCGTGGCCGCCCGTCGACGAGCGGAAGCCGGTGCCGGCGAGGATCGCGTCGCCTACGAGCAGGAAGTCGCCTTCGCCCTCCTGCACCGCTGTCGGGCGCACGACGTCGAAGCCGTGGTCTGCGAACCACTCCATGAACGGCTGCTCTTCACCGCGGCGCTCGTCGACGCGGAACCGCACGCCGAGCGCGACACCGTCGATCACGAAGCCGCCGTTGGCGGTGTAGACCATGTCGGGCAGCCTCGGCACCGGGTCGATCAGCTCGACCGTGTGCCCGAGCCGAAGGTAGGTGTCGTACAGTTCCTGCCACTGCGCGACGGCCTTTGCGGTGTCGGTGGGGCGAGCAGGCTCCATCCACGGGTTGATCGAATACCGCACCGTGAAGTGCTCGGGCCGGCACATGAGATACCGGCGTCGGTGCGCGACGCGCTCGGGTGCGTCGAGGCCCGCGACGGGCTGCTGCGAGGACATTTCGCTCCTGATCTGGGGCGGACGGCGGACGCTGTCCAGGGGCCCGGCGGAGCTGCCGAAGAGCCGACTGTCCGGGCACGCCTCGACCATTGTGTCACGGCATCCGTGCCCAGCCCTGGGCGTGAAGCGGCCGATTCTGCCAGTCTGAGAGCATGACGCGACGCACCGGCGACCAGACGCGTGAGCTGCTGATCCGCATCGGCATGCAGATGCTGCTCGAACGCGGGGTCAGCGCGGGCGTGCAGCACATCCGTCTGCAAGACGTGCTGCGCCGCGCCGGACTGACCACAGGCGCTGCCTACCGGCTGTGGGCCGACCAGACCGACTACCAGCGCGACCTCGCCGTCGCGATGGTCAAACTGCGTGCCGCATCACCTGCCGACGCGGTCATGGCGGCCGTCAAGGAGCTCATCGAATCGGGCGCACCCGGTGACGACGTCATCCGCGCCGCCGCCGCATCGCACGTGCGCAGCGCGACGGGTGCGGATGCCGCGGGCGACAACCCGCTCGACTCGCAGGCGTTCCTCATCGCGCTGGCGTTGCGCACGACCGCGCACACGTGGCCCGAACTCACCGAGGCCAGCCGCGAGCGACATTACGAGTCGACCGCCGCCTACGCGGAGTTCTACAGCCTGCTCATGAAGTCGTACGGCCTTCGAATGCGCGAGCCGCTCACCCTCGATGACTTCACCGAGGCGATGGCGGCGCTGGGAGAAGGGTTCGCGGTGCGGGCGCTCGAAGGCATCGAGCATCCCACCTACACGTTCACCGCTGAAGACGAAGCGCCGGACGGCACCTGGACGCTGTTCGCACTGGGCGTGCGCGCACTCGTCAACGAATTCATGGTGCCCGACGCACCGCGCGACTAGACGACCCGCCCCGGGGCCGAATGTCTCCGACCCCAGCGGCGATGTCGCTCGGGTTCTCGGGTGAGGCTCGGCGGTCGAGAGTGCTGGAACGGCGACCCGCCTGAATTCCTTGTGACGCTCCCCTGCGTCCCTCCCATGGTGGCGGCAGGCCGCACCTGGATGCCAGAAAGATAAGATGTTTTTCTTCGGGCCCCGGTGGTCGTGCCACCCAATGGTCGAGTGCCGCGCCGCAGGCGCGGTGTATCGAGACCCGATTCACTCCGCCGTCACGACGAGCTTGCCGGTGACGCCGCCGGCATCCATCGCGCGCAGCGCCGCTCCGGCACGCGAGCGCGGCCAGGTCGCCGAGATGTGCGGTCGGAGCTGCCCGTCGGCTGCGAGGTGCAGCAGCCGCTCGGTGACCTCGGGTTTCGCGGTCGCGGCGAGCGCGCGGATGCGTCGGCGACGGTTCGACCGGATCGCGCCGTGCAGCATCCGCCCGAGCGGTCCGAGCACGCGACCGGTGCCACCCGAGACGCTGACGATGGTGCCGCCGTCGCGGAGCAGTCGCTGCAGCACCGGCAGTGGCGCGTCACCGCCGAGCACGATAATCGCATCCCACGCGTCGCGCGGCCAGTTCGTGAGGTTCTGATCGCGGTCACCGGTTTCGGCGGCGCCCTGTGCTGCCGCGGCATCCATCGCGTCGGGCCGGGTGAGCGCGTGCACGTGCGCGCCGCGCAGCGCCGCGAGCCGCACGACATAGAGACCGACACCGCCGCCCGCGCCGAGCACGAGCACCCGGTCGCCGCGTTCGACCGCCGCCTTCTCGAGCGCTTGCCAGGCCGTGCCGCCCGCGAGCGGGAGCGCGGCCGCCGTCTCGTCGGAGACGCCGTCGGGTATCGCGACGAGCGACGCGGCGCGCGCGACGACGGATGCCGCCAGTCCCCCGCCCGGCAACTCCCCCACGACCCGGTCACCGACCCGGAAGCCGGTGACGTCGGGCCCGAGTGCCGCGACGCGACCTGCGACATCGCGACCTGGGACGGGGGTCTTCGGACGCGTGAGGCCGAAGGCTGCGCGCACGATCAGGGGCTCGCCGCGCATGATGCGCACGTCGGCCGAGTTCAATGCCGTCGCGGCGATGTCGATACGCACCTCTCCGGCCCCCGGCGTCGGCACGGGGACCTCGCGGGGCTGCACGACGTCTGGGCCGCCGTAGGCGTCCTGCGTCCAGGCGGTCATCGTGTCGGTCATGGTTCCTCCGGGTACTGAAAGACGGCGTCGAGCGGGCGCCCGAGCGCGTGCGAGATCTGGAAGGCGAGTTCGAGCGTCGGCGAGTACTTGCCCTGCTCGAGTGCGATGAGGGTTTGCCGGGTGACCCCGATCCGGCCCGCGAGGTCGGCTTGGGTCATGCCGGCATCCTCACGAAGGGCACGGATGATGTTCGTGACGCGAGTGGGGCGCACCATCACTGGAACCCTCGGCGGTAGGCGACCAATCGTGCGATCGTGCCGACGAAGGCCGAGACGAAGAAGCCCGCGAACAGTGCGTTGCCGATCCAGAACGACGCGGCGTCGAGCATGGCGAGCGCCAGGCCGGCAAGCCCGCCGAGCACCAGGAACGCCTGCCCGACGCGGTCGCCGAAGCGCTCGATCTCACGGTCGCGCTGATCCATCACGTGCTGCTCACCGGCGTCACGCATGCCGGCGACGATGCCCCAGGCGATGCTGAGCGCGATCGAGACGACGATGCCGACGCCGATCGCCCACAGCATGGGTGCCACCCAGTCGACGCGCTCGATGCCGCGCGAGAGCTGCGGCAGCACGAGCACGAGGTAGACCGTGATCGCGATCGGGCTCGCGATGAGCTGCGACCACGTGATCCGTTCGGCGTATCCGATGTTCACGCCCCACCTCCGATGTCAAGGATTCTTTACATCGGAGCGTACGCGCGCTGCTCGCTGCGTGTCAAGTATTCTTTACACCGGTGAGTGGTTCAGATGACCTCGGCACTCCAGTCGTCGCGGTTGCCGAAGCGGTGCGCGGTGATCGTGATCGACTGCTCATGCAGGAACGGCAGCAGTTCGAGGCGTCCGGCGGTGGTCACCTCGTTGTCGTAGACGGCGAGGTCGGGGTCGCCCGAGGTCGCCTCGGCGATGCGGGCCCGCGTCTCGGCGACCGACTCGGTCGAGCCGACCAGCCGCACGCGGGTCGCACGCGGCTCCGCCGTCTCGCCCTCGACAGGCGTGGCGCGCCCACTGATGCGCTGCAGCCACTCGTCGTCGGACTCGAGGAACACCGGCACGTCGAGCTCGCCGAGCGCATGCCGCACCTCTGCCGGCAGCCCTACCGGCGTGCTGAGGGTGAACCGCGCTCCGGCGCGCACACCCGCGACGACGACACGCAGCAGACCGTGCCACGTGGCATCCTTCGTCGCGCGGATCGCGACGGGCACCGGGCGGTACCGGAACAGATTGCGCTCGACCCCGAGCTGCGAGACGTCGCGCACCTGGCCGAACTCGCGATCCCACACGAGCGCGTCCGACAGGGCGCCGCGGCGCAGCCAGTCGAACGCGGCGTAGTCGAGGGTCGGCTGCGCCGCCTCGATGACGGTCGTGATGCGGGTGTCGAGTCCGCGCAGATGCAGGGTCGACGAGGGCGCGGCACCCGACGACGCCCGCCACGAGCCGAGCCCGACGAGGTAGTTCGGGCCCCCGGCCTTCGTGCCGGGGCCGACCGACGAGCGCTTCCAGCCGCCGAACGGCTGGCGCTGCACGATCGCGCCGGTGATGCCGCGATTGACGTACAGGTTGCCCGCCTGCACCTCGTCGAGCCATTGCGCCAGCTCGTCGGGGTTCTGCGTGTAGAGCCCCGCGGTCAGCCCGTACGCGACGGCGTTCTGCAGTTCGATCGCACGGGTCAGGTTCGGCGCGTGCAAGATGCCGAGCATCGGGCCGAAGAACTCCTCGAGGTGCGTGCGCGACCCCGGCTGCACGCCCACACGCACACCGGGCGACCACAATCGCCCTTCGTACTCGGGCGTCGTCTCGACGCGGTGGGGTTCGATGAGCCAGCGTTCGCCCTCGTCGAGGGTCGTGAGTGCCCACTCGAGCTTGCCGCGCGGCGGCTCGACGACCGGCCCCATCTCGGTGCGCGGATCGGTCGGCAGCCCCACGTGCAGCGACGAGACCGCATCGAGCAGCTGCCGCGAGAACCGCTCCGAACGGCTCACCGAACCGACGAGGATCGCGATGGATGCCGCCGAGCACTTCTGCCCCGCATGTCCGAAGGCGCTGCGCACGAGGTCTGCCGCGGCGAGATCCAGGTCGGCCGACGGGGTGATGATCATGGCGTTCTTGCCGCTGGTCTCGGCAAGCAGCGGCAGGTCGGTGCGCCACGACCGGAACAGCGCGGCCGTGTCCCACGCGCCGGTGAGGATGACGCGGTCCACGTCTGGATGCGAGACGAGACGCTGCCCGAGCTCGCCCTCGTCGATGTCGACGAGGGTCAGCAGGTCGCGCGAGACGCCGGCGGCATCCAACGCGGTCCACAGCGCCTCGGCCACCACGGCGGCGCACCGGCGCGCTTGCGGGGCCGGCTTGAAGACGACGCCCGATCCTGCGGCGAGCGCTGCCAGCACCCCGCCGGCCGGAATCGCGACCGGAAAGTTCCACGGCGGTGTCACGAGCGTGAGTCGGGCGGGCACGAACACGGCGCCGCTCACGCGGTCGAGTTCGCGCGCTGTCGCGGCGTAGTAGGCGGCGAAGTCGACGGCTTCTGACACTTCGACGTCGGCCTCGGCGAACACCTTGCCCGTCTCGGACGCGGCGACCTCGATCAGCTCGCCGCGCCGCGCTTCGAGCGCACGGGCGGCGGCCATCAGCACGGCGGCGCGGTCGGTCGCCGGGGTCGAACCCCACGCGTCGGCGGCTTCGCGCACGCAGCGGATGCGTTCTTCGAGCACCTCGGCGTCGTCGATGCGGGCCGCTGCGATCGTGGCATCCCCCGCTGTCGACGACTCGACGCGGGCGAGGATGCCGTGGGCCCAGTCGCGGTTGGCGGGCAACGCCGGGTCGGAGTCTGCGGCATTGCGGAACCCGGGTGCGCCGCTGGCGTGCGCGTCGCGCTCACGTGGCGCGAACACGGCGGTCTCGACGTAGGGCTGGCCGCCGAACAGCAGCTGCTCGGCGGCGGGTTCGAGCGGCTGCGTCTCTTCGGGATCGACCGCCTGCGAGCGGGCGATGCCCAGCACGGCCTGCGTGAGCGCGGCGTCGTCATCGGCGTCGCGCGTGAGACGACGCGAGGCCGGCTCGGGTGCGAACGCGGTCGCGGTGCGGTCCTGTGTGCGGTTCGGGCCGACCGGCAGCGACGGATCGTCGGCGCGCTCGAGCGATGCGATGAACCGGTCGCGCTCGCGGTCGAACAGGGCGGGATCTTCATCGAGGTCGAACGCGGCGGAGAGGAAGTTCTCGCTCGACGCGTTCTCCTCCAGCCGGCGCACGAGGTAGCTGATGGCGACGTCGAACTCGTCGGGGCGAACGACCGGCACATACAGCAGCACGTGGCCGACCTCGCGGGCGACCGCCTGCACCTGGCCCTGAGCCATGCCCAGCAGCATCTCGAACTCGATGTCGTCGGTGACGCCGCGATCGCGCGCGAGCTCCCAGGCGTACGCGACGTCGAACAGGTTGTGCCCCGCGACGCCGACGCGCACGGCGGCCGTGTGCTCGGGCTGCAGCGCTTCGCGCAGGCACGCGATGTAGCTCGCGTCGGTGTCGAGCTTGCTGGCGTGGGTGGCGAGCGGCCAGTCGTGCATGACGGCATCCACGCGTTCCATCGCGAGGTTCGCGCCCTTCACGAGCCGCACCTTGATGCGCGCGCCGCCGGCGGCGACACGACCCTGCGCCCAGGCGGTGAGTTCGCGCAATGCGGGCAGAGCGTCGGGCAGGTAGGCCTGCAGCACGATGCCGGCTTCGAGGCCCTGCAGGCGCGGGTCTTCGAGCAGACGGGTGAACACCGCGATCGTCAGGTCGAGGTCGCGGTACTCCTCCATATCGAGGTTGATGAAGGTGCCGTCCTCGGCGGCGCTGAGATACAGCGGCAGCAGCCGCTCGACGACGTCGTCGACGACCTGATCGAACGCCCACATCGTGATGCGGCTGATGATCGCCGACACCTTCACCGACACGTAGTCGACGTCGTCGCGGCGGACGAGGTCGTGGATGCCGTCGAGTCGACGCTTCGCTTCGGTCTCGCCCAGCACCGCCTCACCCAGCAGGTTCAGGTTGAGCCGGGCGCCGGACGCACGGATGCGGGCGATCGCCTCGCCGAGCTTGTCGGGGCGGGCGTCGACGATCAGGTGACCGACCATCTCGCGAAGCACCCGCCGCGCGATCGGCACCGTCGGCACCGGCAGCACCGGCGCGATCGCACCACCGGCGCGCACCGCACCGCGCAGATACCAGGGCAGAAAGTCGGGCACGAGCGGCGCGACCCGCTGCAACCGGGATGCCGCGGCCACCGCGCTCTCGGGGCGCATCACCCCGTCGACGAACCCGATCGTGAACGGCAGCCCGTTCGGGTCTTTCAGCACGCCCGCGAGGCGTTCGGCGGAGGCATCGACATCGGTGTCGGCGGATTCGTCGACCCAGCGGCGCGCGAGCTCGATCGCCCGACGGCCCAGGTCGCCCGTGGGCGCTTGTGGCGCCGCAGAGGAGGAGGCTGGCATGGCTTCAGACTACGTCGGCGGGTGTCCCGAGCGACGGTGGTCTCGAGCCGTTTCGTCTGCCGATCGCACCGGCGAACGCGGCATCCTCCTAGACTGCGGCTGTGACCTCGCCCGCCGACCCCGCACAGCCGGCGTCCGGCGAATCCGCCACCGCGGCGAAGGCCGCGCGCACGTCGCGGTTCAGCAGGTTGCGCAAAGCGAGCGATCGCGTCCCCACGAAGTGGTTCGCGGCGATCGGAACCGGGTTGTTTCTGGCGGCGACCGCAGCATTCGGCGGACTGGGATCGGCTCCCGAAGAGGTGGTCGCGCTCGCCGATGTGGGCGCAGGCGAGGCGCACGTCAGCGAATACCTGTCACTTCAAATAGACCGTGCTGTGCTCATCGACGAGCTCAGAGGCAGCGGCGCGACGCCGGCGGAAGGCGAACGCCTCCTCGTCCTGCTCACCCGTGTCGAGAACCTGTGGGACCGTCCCGTCGGCACGGGCATCGTCTCCGACATCAAGAACACCATCCGGTTGGTCGATGATGAGCGAGCGGCGGCTGCCATCGTCCGCGAAGATGACCTCACGACATCTCCGACGTTGCAGCCTGACGTGCCGGTGCCGCTCGCCTTCACGTGGACCGTGCCCGCGGATCGCTATGCCGAGGGCGACACGCTCGAGGTGACGCTGCTCGACCCTGTAGTCGAGACCGGTGTGATCCTGTTCTCGGGCGAGTATCGCGGGCAACCCGTGCCAGCCGCGATCGCGACGATCGAACTCGAGGACGCCGGGGCGGGTGATGCCCAGTGAAGCCAGCGGTGGCTTGGGCGGTCGGCCTAGCGATGATCGTCGCCGCCTGGTTCGTATCCGGGCAGACCCCTGAGGGCGCCGACCTGGCGAGCGAGCCGTTCTCAGTTTCGGCCACTGTCGGTGAACCTGCCGAAGGCCGCAACGTGGGGATCGAGGTCCATGCACTCGCACTGGCCGAGCGGGTCGAAGCAGACATCTGGTCCGCGGAGGGGACGTGGCTCGTCGTCGACCTCGACGTCTGGGCCATCGAGTCCGAGCCCGGCGCGACCTTCAACGCCGCAGCGTTGCAGCTTGGCGACCGCACCTTCACAGCGAGCGAGCGCGGCGATTCGATGCTTGGAGCGTTCCCGCTCATCGACGTGGCGACACGTGGCAGGATCGCATTCGAGCTCCCAGCCGATGCGGCCGATGCGCGCGGCACGCTGCGCCTCGGCCTCAACGGCACGTCAGACGTCGACACGCTGTTTCTCGGCGACTCGGTCATCGAGATCCCCGTCGACTTGGCCGAGGTCGACCGTGTCGAAACCCTCACGCTCGACGCGACGGAGTGGGTGCGCTGATGGCTCGGGGATGGTGGCGGACGAACCTTCTGGCGCTCATGGTGCTCGCGGTGCTCATCCCGTTCTCGATCGCATCGTTCTCTTCGATCGAGGTCGGCGCCGTCCGCAACGGTGAACGGGATGTCGCGCCTGGACAAGTCACCGAATACGGCGACTGGGAGTTCGGCCCCGCGACCGTGCGCCCGTATCAGGACGACGAGATCGACGTGCCACCGGGCCGCACGCTCATGATCATCTCCGTGCGCCTGGACCCCGGCAAGGACAAGGTCAGCTGCGTCGCGCCCACACTGCGAGATGCCGACACCGGCAAGACCTATCGTTCGTCGCCGTCGGGCACGTGGATGCCGGGCGAGGGCGAGACGTCGCTCTGCCCGACTGAGTCACGAGCGCCGGTCGATCTCGTCTCGATGGTCTTCGTCCCCGCTGACGCGGATCGACTCGAGGCCGTCGTCTTCACGACCGGCGTCGATGGCGCCACCGATATCCGGCTCGGGGTCGACGACTGACGACGACAGCCGCCCGAGCGTGCGATCGTAGACAGCTGAGATGACGGCGATCCGCACCGGCTCGACGAGCACCGATGCGACCACGACGAGGCCCGCCACGATGATGAACTGCATCCGGTACTCGTACGGTCCGATGACGCGCGCGACGATGGCGATGAACCACTCCTCGCCCGCTGTGAGCACTGTCACCGCGAGGATGTACCCGCCGATGAGCACAGGGCCTGCCCGCCACATCAGGAGCAGCGCGGCACCGATTGGGCGGAACTTGGCGGTGATGCTCGCACCCCAGTCGCTCAGCCGCTTGCGAACCAGCTCCGGCAGACGGGCGTAGCGACCCCGGAGACGCTTCGGCACGCGACCGGAGAGTTCCGGCGCCTCCGCTTTCACCGCCTGGCCGTAAATGACACCGGCGATCGTCAGCCACGCGACCGGCAGGAGGATGATCCCAGCGGCCTCCCCCAGCAGCCATTCGATACCGTCCCACAGGAACCCCAACGGCGCGAGCACGCCGACAAGGCTCTCGCGGATGTCGGCGAGCCACACCATCGCGACGCGCGACTGCACCCATTCGTTGACGAACGCGAGCGCGTCGGCGACGAGGTATGCAGCGAGGTACACCCAGAGCGCCTCGAGGTAGACGGCGATGATTCCGGTCCACTTCGGCAGCTTCGACTGGAACTTCTTCAGCACCCAGCGCGCGAGGTACGCCGTCACCAGCACACCGACCGTCAGCGGATTGAAACCGAGGTCATCTCGCGTGCCGGCCGTGTCGTACTCGGCGCCACTGACCGCAGCTTCGATGCCCCAGAAGAACTGCAGCTCAAAGGCCTGATTCAGATACGCGGACACATCCTCCGCGATGAACCCCCAGGCGGCATAGAACAGCACGAAGGGCAGGATGCCGCCCAGCACGGCGTCGAGGAACGCGATCCGGCGCTCCTTGGCCGTCTCGGGAAGCGGCGCGCGCTCGCCGAGTCGCGGCATCCCCTCTCGCAGGACGAGAAGCATGGCGACGTATGCCACGAGCAGCGCGAGCGCCGCCAGCGGGAGCAGGAGGATCCCGCCGAGCGCCGTGCGCGCGCCAACTTGGGCCGCTCCCTGCAGGATGAGGTAATTGGCGATCGTGCCGCCGAGCATCCATGCCATCAACGCTGGCCAATGCCGCAACCACAAGCGCGCAGTGTGGGCGATGACGGTCAGCACGGGGCTACCGTAGCGCGATCAGCACCCGAACACCCTGCAGGTCAGTCCCAGGTGCTGGGGGCGGATGCCTTCGTGGGTGGCAGGCTCGCGCCGGCGACCCACGTCTGGATCCAGTCCGGCAGCGGCGGCAGATCGTCGGGGCGACCGAGCGCTTCGAACAGCTCCTCGGTGTTGACGACACCGCCGGCCTTGCGCAGGAACCGTGCCCGCACGATCATCTCGCAGTAGACCTCGCCGTCGACGACGGCGCGGTGCATCTGGTAGACCGCCCTGTCGTCGTGACCGATAAGGCGGGACTCGACCGTGAACCGCTGCCACAGCTGCAGCGACTTGCGGAACGTCACCGTCTCGTGCGCGACGACGGCGTACCAATCGCGCTCGGCCATGGCATCCCAGATGCCCGTGCGGATGAGCAAATCGAACCGGCCGAGGTCGAACAGCGACGCGTACCGGCCGTTGTTCATGTGCATCAGCAGGTCGATGTCGGTCGGCAGGGTCCGCAGTTTGATGCGACCCACGCTGCGCGGCGCGATCGGTCCGCGCCGGCGCAGCATCACCTTGGCGCGCATGATCGTCAGCAGGGTCCGCCACCACACGTTCATGAGGGCCGATGCTAGCCATCACCGCATGCTGTTCGCGGAATCGTTTGTCGAAGGCCGACAGTCCGAGGTGGCCGGATTGTCACGGCCTCCCTCGATTTCGTGCGTCGGCGAGCCGAGCGTAGAGTCGGCGCATGGAAGCCGAACTCAAGACCGACATCGTCGTCCGTCCCGTTCGCGACGTGGATGCCGAGGCCCTCGGGCGCGTGCACGCGACGTGCTGGCACGAGACCTACGACCACCTGATCAGCAGGGCCGCCCTCGAGAACGTGTCGCCGAAGCGCCTCGCAGAACTGTGGACCCACTGGGCCGTGCAGGGCGAGGACTTCAAGATGTTCGCCGCCCTCGCCGACGGCGAGATCGTCGGCTTCGTCGGCTCGGGTCCCGCCCGCGACAAGGACGCCCCGCGCTTCCGCGAGCTGTACTTCATCTACCTGCTCGACGCGTTCCACGGCACCGGCATCGGCCAGCGCCTCTTCGACGCGGCGATCGAAGAGGGCGAAGGCGCGTACCTGTGGGTCGCCGAAGACAACCCCCGCGCGCACCGCTTCTACACGCGCAACGGCTTCGCACTCGACGGGGCGACGCACACCGAACCGTTCCTCGGCGAGACGCTCACCGAGGTGCGCTTCGTGCGCTGACCGCACGCGACGACGAAACGGCGCCGGATCCCGATGGGGTCCGGCGCCGTTCTCGTGGGTCGAGGCGCTGCGGTCAGCGCCCGCTGACAGTGCCGAACAGGCGCGCGACCGGTGCGACCAGCATGGGGCGCACGACCGCGACGCCGCCGGCGATGACGACGAGCGACGCGAAGAAGATCCAGAAGCCGGTCCAGTTCTCTGCGTACTGGATGCCGCCCTCCGAGCCGAGGCTCGCGTACATGTGGTTGAGGTTGCGCAGCGCTCCGGTGGCGAACACGAGCGCGACGTGCACGATGATGAACGCCACGAAGTACAGCATCACCGGGAAGTGCACCTTGCGGGCCCACTCGATCGGGTACGCCTTGCTGAGCTGCTTGTTGTTCTTCGGCCAGAACCCGCTCATGCGGTAGCCGGTGATCGCAGCCAGCGGGGCGGCGATGAACACGGTCGTGAAGTACGCGAGCTGCTGCAGCGAGTTGTAGTTGACCCAGCCGTTCTCCGTCGGCCAATCCAGCGACACGTACTGCAGGGCCGCCGACAACGCGTTCGGGAAGACCTCCCAGCTCGTCGGCACGATCCGCATCCAATGCCCCGTGACGAACAGCAGCACGACGAAGACGACGCCGTTGACGAGCCACAGGATGTCGAGCGCCTGATGCGTCCAGATCGTGAGGCTCGTCTTGCCGCGCGGGTTGTTCTTCGGCGCCCAGAACGCGGTCGGACGCTTCTCTCCGCGGATCGTGAGCCCGGTCTTGATGACGAGCACCATCAGGAACACGTTGAAGAAGTGCTGCCAGCCCAGCCACGCCGGAATGCCGACGGGTGCGGTCTCGGGCAAGTGGTACTCGCCCGGGTATGTCTCGATGAAGTCCTGCATGAACTCGAGGCTCAGCACCACCCGCACGACCGCGACCGCCATGCCCGCGAGCAGCAGCAGCACGGCGCCGCCGACGACGGTCACCCCGGCCCACTGCAGCTTCGTGAACGGGCCGATGCGCTGCGGCTCGGTCTGCTGCGGACGGACGGATGCCGCACGCCCCGGCCACACGGTGCGCGGCAGGGTCAGCGGCGCACGCGGGCCGTCGACCTTCGCGACCTCCGCCGCCGGTGCAGCAACAGGTGCGGCTGCGGGCGCCGGCGCTGCGGGGGCGGCATCCACCTGCGCGGCAGCAGGTTCAGTGGCGGGCTCCGTGACGCGAGTGGCAGGAGCGGCGGCTGGCACGGCGGATGCCGCAACCGTGCCGGCCGGCGGCCACCCGTCGCCCCCGGCCGTGCGGGGTAGCCCCCGACGCAGCTCGGCGCCTTCGGCAGGGCTTGCCAGGACTTCGTTCGCGCCGAAGTGTTCCGTCTGCACCTCTGAGGCAGCAGTTCGGCGCGAACCAACGGTGGGCGTGGGTGCTTCATTCGCGCCGAACGGCTCTCTCGGCGCCTCGGAGACAGCAGTTTCGCGCGAACGAACGGCGGGGGTACCGGATGCCGTGGCGGGCGGCCAGGGCTCGCCGCCCCGCGCACGGGGCAGGCCGCGTCGCAGCGCGACGCCCGCGGGCGACGCCGAGGCAGCGGCGGCGGCAGGCTCGACGACCTCGCCGGTATCGAGGGCCGCGGGAGGCGCAGCGGGCGCTGCCGATTCGTTCGCGCCCAACTGCGCGTCGGGCGCCGGTGGGTCAGCAGTTGGGCGCGAATCAACGACGTCGGCCGCACCGTCGGGCGCGGCGACCTCGCCGGCCGCAGGCCAGGCGTCACCGCCGGGCGTGCGGGGCAGTCCACGACGAAGCGTCGCCATCAGGCCTTCTTCTTCGCCTCGAGCGCGGCGATAAGCTGCGGCACGACCGTGAACAGATCGCCCACGACGCCGAAGTCCGCGATCTCGAAGATCGGCGCGTCGCCGTCCTTGTTGATCGCGACGATCGTCTTGGCCGTCTGCATGCCCGCCTTGTGCTGGATCGCGCCCGAGATGCCGAGCGCGACGTACAGCTGCGGCGAGACCGAGACACCGGTCTGCCCGACCTGATACGAATACGGCACGTACCCGGCGTCGACGGCGGCACGCGAAGCGCCGATCGCAGCACCGAGGGTGTCGGCGAGCTGCTCGACGAGGGCGAACTTGTCTTCGGACCCGAGTCCGCGACCGCCCGAGACGACCTTGGCGGCGCCACGAAGTTCGGGGCGGGTCGAGCTGACCGTGGCGGCTTCGAACGCGTCGATCGTCGCGGCGGCGGCACCGGATGCCGCGACCTCGAGCGCGGTGGCTGCGACCGGCTGCGCCTCGGCGCGGGCATCGACCGCGCCCTGGCGCACCGTGATGACGGGCGTGCCGAAGGTGGGGGCGCTGGTCGTGTTGTACGCGCCACCGTAGACGGAGTGCTGCGCGAGCACGCCCTCGTCATCGCGCGCGACACCGACGGCGTCGATCGAGAGCGCGAGCGAACGCCGGGCGGCGAGACGTCCGGCCACATCGCGGCCCTCGATCGAGTTCGAGATGAGGATCGCGTCGGGTGAGACGAGGTCGGCTGCCGCGGCCACCGCATCCACGATCGGCACGGTGAGCGCGGTGTCTGCCCCGCCGAGCCCGGCGGTGAGCACGGCAGCGGCGCCGAGACCGGCCGCCGCCTCGGCGAGCGCGGCGTGACGGTCGTCGCCCGCGACCACGAGTGCGACGGGGGTGCCGATACCGGCGGCGGCGCCGAGCAGGCCCGCCGACGACGAGGCGAGCTCACCCGCGGGGGTGACGTCCAGCAGGACGAGGATGGAATCTGCAGCGAAGTCGGTCATCGTCGGCTCCCTCACGCCAGTCGGTTCTCGATGAGGAACGCGGCGAGCTGTTCGCCCGCGTCGCCCTCGTCGGTGATCTTCACGCCCGCGCCGCGCGGGGGCTTCTCGCTGACGGCGGTCATGATCGTCTGCGGCGCCACCGCCGGGTCGACGTCGACGCCGAGGTCGGCGAGCGACAGCGTCTCGAACGGCTTGGTCTTGGCGGCGCGGATGCCCTTGAAGCTTGCCAGGCGCGCGTCGGGCAGCGCCTCGGTGATCGAGATGACGGCGGGCAGGGTGGCCGTGACGGTGGCGGTGCCGGCATCCGACGCGCGCGTACCGGTGACCGACCCCTCAGAGATCTCGACACTCGACAGTGCGGTGGCCTGCGGCACACCCAGGTGCTCTGCGAGCATCGCGGGCAGCACACCGCCCGAACCGTCGGTGGAGAGGTTGCCGGTGATGACGAGGTCGAAGCCGGTGTGCTTCACGGCCGCCGCCAGCACGCGGGCGGTCACGCCGAGGTCGGCACCGGCGAGGGCGTCGTCGACGACCTGCACGGCCGAACCTGCACCCATCGCGAGTCCCTTGCGCACCGAACCGGCGGCTGCATCGGGGGCCATCGACACGACGACCACCTCGGTGCCCTCGTGCGCGTCTGCGTACGACAGCGCTACTTCGAGTGCGCGTTCGCCGATCTCATCGATGACGCGATCGGACGCGCCACGGTCAGCTAGACCGGTCTCGAGATTCAGCTTGCGGTCCCCGTAGGTATCCGGGACTTCCTTGACCAGGACGACGATCCTCATCAGACCTCCTCATTCACGCACGAGTCTATTCAGCGACACGGTCCGCGCCCCAGCCCGGAGGAGGAAACCGACTAGCGTTGGCATCGACGGCAGGAGGTGCCTTGTGGCTCGCGTGAAACCCATCGCGCTCGATCCGATCGCCGAGGCGCGCCGTCAGTGGGTCGCCCATGGATGGGTGGATGCCGCGGACGGCATGACCACGGTGACCAGCGTCATGCGGGCCCACCAGATCCTGCTCGCGCGCGTCGACGAAGCCCTCAAGCCGTTCGCCCTCACCTTCGCCCGGTACGAGCTGCTCACACTGTTGAGCTTCAGCCGGGAGGGGCGGATGCCGCTGTCGTCGGCCGCGCGCCGCCTGCAGGTGCATCCCACGAGTGTCACTAACACGGTCGACCGACTCGAAGCCGCTGGTCACGTGCGCCGCGAACCGCACCCGACCGACGGCCGCACGACGCTGGTCGTGCTCACCGACCCCGGGCGGGCGCTCGCGGCCGACGCGACAGCGGCCCTCAACCGCGAGGTATTCCGCGACGTCGGCATCGGCAGCGACGACGCGTCGCGGCTCGCGGCGATCGTCACACGACTGCGCACAAGCGCCGGAGATGTGACCGAGTCGGACTGAACCCGGTCAGCGGTGTGTGAACGATGCCGCCCGCTTCTCGCGGAACGCCGCCATCCCCTCCTTCTGGTCGTCGAGCGCGAACAGCGACGTGAAGATGCGCTTCTCGAGCCGCAACCCCTCAGCCAGCGGCGTCTCGAGCGACGCGCGCAGAGACTCTTTGGCCGCGTACACGACCGGCAGCGACTTCGCGGCGATCGTGTCGGCCGTCTTGGCCGCCTCGTCGAGCAGGTCGTCGGCGGGGACGACGCGCGAGACGAGGCCGGACCGCTCGGCTTCTTCGGCATCCATCATGCGTCCGGTGAGCACGAGCTCGGCGGCCTTGTAGACGCCGACCGCGCGCGGCAGGCGCTGCGAGCCGCCCAGGCCAGGGATGACCCCGAGGTTGATCTCGGGCTGCCCGAACTTCGCGGTGTCGGCGGCGAGGATGATGTCGCACGCCATGGCAAGCTCGCATCCACCGCCGAGCGCGTAGCCTGCGACGGCGGCGATGACGGGTGTACGCACGCGACTGAACGCCTCCATGCCGGTGAACGGACTGTCGAGGTCCATGTCGCGCGGCGTCTTCGACTCCATCTCCTTGATGTCGGCGCCCGCGGCGAAGGCCTTCGCCGAACCGGTCACGACGATGCAGCCGATGCCCTCGTCGGCATCGAACGCCATCGCGGCGTCGGCGAGTTCGGAGATCAGTGTCGAGTTCAGCGCGTTGAGCGCCTCGGGACGGTTGAGGGTGATCCACCCGACGCGTCCGCGGGTGTCGACCAGGATCGTGGAGTAGTGCGTCATGGGGTCAGCCTCTCAGATCTCAGCCGAGGAGGTGACGGCCGATGATGACGCGCATGATCTCGTTCGTGCCCTCGAGGATCTGGTGCACGCGCAGGTCGCGGACGACCTTCTCGATGCCGTAGTCGTGCAGATAGCCGTAGCCGCCGTGCAGCTGCAGCGCCTGGTTCGCGATCTCGAACCCGGCGTCGGTCGCGAATCGCTTGGCCATCGCGCACTGCATCGCCGCATCCGGTGCCTTCTCGTCGAGCGCCTGCGCGGCGTCGCGCACGAGCGCACGGGCGGCGCGCAGCTGAGTGGCCATGTCGGCGAGCGCGAACACGACCGACTGCTTCTCGGCGAGCGCCTCACCGAACGTGAACCGCTCGTGCACGTAGCGCACAGCCCCGTCGAGCGCCCATTGGGCACCGCCGAGGGAGCACGCCGCGATGTTGATGCGGCCGCCGTTGAGGCCGCTCATCGCGAGCTTGAATCCGCCGCCGAGCCCACCGAGGATCGCGGATGCTGGCACCCGCACCTCGTCGAGGATCACCTGGCGGGTGGGCTGCGCGTTCCAGCCCATCTTTTTCTCGGCTGCGCCGAACGAGAGCCCCTCGGCATCCCCCGGCACGAGGAACGCGGTGATGCCGCGGGCGCCGGGCTCGCCGGTGCGGGCCATGACGACGTAGACGGCCGCCTCGCCGCCGCCCGAGATGAACTGCTTCACACCGGTCAACACGTACTCGTCGCCGGAGGCGATCGCGGACGTGGTGATGGCGGCGGCATCGGAGCCGGCACCGGGCTCAGTGAGGCAGTAGGCGCCCAGGTCGCGCATCGTCACCAGTCGCGGCAGCCACTCCTCACGCTGGGCGTCGTCGCCGTGGGTATCGATCATCCAGGCGACCATGTTGTGGATCGTCATGTAGGCAGCCATCGTCGGGTCACCCATCGCGAGCTGCTCGAAGATCGCGACCGCGTCGCTGCGCGAGAGCCCGCTGCCGCCGACATCTTCACTGACGTAGATGCCGCCGAGCCCCAGCTCACCGGCCTCGGCGAGCACGTCGCGGGGAAAGTGGTGCTGCTCATCCCACTCGAGCGCGTGCGGGGCGAGCCGGTTCTCGGCGAAGTCCTTCACGGCGCCGAGGATGGCCTCGCGCTCTTCGGTCGTGATGGTCATGATCGACGTCATCGTCTTGGGCATCCTGTTCCGGCCTTGTGGGCCATCGTTGGCATCGTGATCATTTTACATGGACGTCCTAGTAAATGGCAGTGCGCGTTCCCGCGGCTGTCGCGCGCAGAATTCCTCCCCCGTTCACCCTGCGGCCATCGGAGCCCAATAGGCAGGACTGGCGTGCCTTCGTGCGCGCCTTCCCATCCCGACGCACCCCGAATCCGACGAGGACATCGATGCATTCCCGCACCCGCCCCCTGGCCGCCACCGCGGCCGCCGTGGTCGCCTGTGCCCTGACGCTCACGCCGCTTGGCATGGCGCAGGCCGCCGTCGTCCCGACCCCGCCCACCAGCTCCGCGCCCGAGGCCGCCCTGAGCCTCAGCGCCATCGGCTCGTACGAGACCGGCGTCTTCGACGAGTCTGCCGCCGAGATCGTGCAGGCCCACGGCGACCGCCTGTTCGTCGTCAACGCGCAGGCCGGGTCGCTGAGCGTGCTCGACAACGCCGACCCGACCGCGATCACCGAATTGTTCGCGGTCTCGTCGACCGGTGTCGCGAACTCGGTCGCGATCCGCGACGACGGCCTCGGCGTCATCGCGTTCGAAGCGCCCGACAAGGTCTCGGACGGCCACCTCGTCTTCTTTGACGCGAATGCCACCTCGGCGGATGCCGCGGTGCTCGGCACGGTGACCGTCGGCGCGCTGCCCGACATGGTCTCCATCTCGACCGACGGCGCGTATGCCGTCGTCGCGAACGAGGGTGAACCGGCAGACGACTTCAGCGTCGACCCCGAGGGTTCGATCGCGGTCGTGACCTTGCCCGGCACCGTCGCCGCCCCGGCGCAGGACGCCGTGCGCATCGCCGACTTCCACGCCTTCGAGGCGGAGGGCGCACTGCCCGCGGACGTGCGCGTGTTCGGGCCGACGGTCGGCGACGGCAACCCGGTCAGCCGCAACCTCGAGCCCGAGTACATCACCGTCGAGGACGGCACCGCTTTCGCGACGCTGCAGGAGGCGAACGCGATCGCCGTCGTCGACCTCGACTCGGCGTCGGTCACCGGCATCCACCCGCTCGGCTTCAAGGACTACAGCGCCGCGACCCTCGACCCGAGCGACCGCGACGACACGATCGAGCAGCGTTCTTACGAGGGACTCAAAGGCATCTACATGCCCGACGCGATCGACTCGTACACGAGCGGCGGCACCACCTACCTCGTCACCGCGAACGAGGGCGACGCTCGCGAATGGGGCGACTACGTCGAGGCCTCGCGGGTGAAGGACCTCGAAGACGACGGCTACGGCCCCGTCTGCGCCGACAGTGCGCTCGCAGGCTCGCTCGGCGACGCCGACCTCGGTCGCCTGAACGTCACGATCGAGAACGGCTTCGATGAGACCGCCGGCTGCTACAACGAGCTGTACGCCTTCGGCGGCCGCTCGTTCTCGATCTGGACGACCGCAGGCGAGCTCGTCTGGGACTCGGGGTCGTCGTTCGAAGAGGTCACCGCGGCGGCCGCGCCTGAGTTCTTCAACTCGAACCACTCCGAGTCGAACCTCGAGGGCCGCAGCGACGACAAGGGCCCCGAGCCCGAGTCGGTCACGATCGGCGAGCTCAGCGGACGCACCTACGCGTTCGTCGGCTTCGAGCGGGTCGGCGGTGTCGCCGTGTACGACATCACCTCGGCATCCGCACCGTCGTTCGTCACCTACATCAACAACCGCGACTTCTCGCAGTCGGTCGAAGACGGCGGCGACCTTGCGACGGCGGGCGACCTCGGCCCCGAGTCGATCGCGTTCATCGCGGCAGCCGACTCCCCCACCGGCGAGCCCCTGCTGGCCGTCGGCAACGAGGTCTCGGGCACGACGACGGTCTTCGCGATCGATGACCGCCTGGCGCCTGCGACCACCGACATCCAGGTGCTGACGATCAACGACTTCCACGGTCGCATCGAGCAGAACCTCGGCAACGGTGAAGCCGGCGCAGCCGTGCTCGCCGGCGCCGTCGACGCGTTCGAAGCCGACAACCCCAACACGCTGTTCGTGTCGGCCGGCGACACCATCGGCGCGTCGACGTTCACGTCGTTCATCCAGGACGACGAACCCACGATCGACGCGCTCGTCGCAGCGGGTCTCGACCTCGGCGCCGTCGGAAACCACGAGTTCGACCAGGGCTGGGACGACCTCACCGGCCGCGTGCTGCCGTCGTTCGGCGACACCGCGTTCGGCCTCGGCGCGAACGTGTACCTGAAGGGCACCGACACGCCCGCGCTGCCCGAGTACTCGGTGCAGACGGTCGACGGCGTGCGGGTCGGCTTCATCGGCACCGTGACCGAGCAGACCGCGGCGATGGTGAGCCCCGCCGGCATCACCGACATCGAGTTCGGCGACCAGCTCGAAGCGGCGAACCGCGTGGCTGACGACCTCGTCTCGCAGGACCTCGCCGACGTCATCGTCCTCCTCACCCACGAGGGGTCGGAGACCGGTGACTGCACCGCCGTCGCCGCCGATGCCACCGCGTACGGCGAGCTGATCCGCGGCGCCTCGGCCGACATCGACGCGATCGTGTCGGGCCACACCCACCAGTCGTACAGCTGTCAGGTGCCGGTGGACGGCACCGAGACCGAACGCACCGTCATCCAGGCGCACCAGTACGGCACGACGCTCGGCAAGCTCGACATCACGGTCGACACCGACTCGAAGGAGCTCGTCTCGATCGCCGGCAGCCTCGTGCCGCTCGTCGTCGACGGCGTCGCCGCCTTCGAGGCCGACCCGGTCGTCGCCGAGATCGTCGCGAACGCCACGGTGGTCGCCGACGAACAGGGTGCCGTCGAGGTGGGCGCCGTGAGCGCCGACATCCTGCGCGGCGGCGAGCCGGCGGGCGCAGACCGCGGCGTCGAGTCGACGCTCGGCAACCTCGTCGCCGACATGTACCTGTGGGCGACGTCGAACGACGACTACGCGGGCACGCCTGCGCAGATCGCGCTGATGAACCCGGGCGGCCTGCGTGCCGACTTGCTGTACGGCGAGGATGGCACGGTGACCTACCGCGACGTCGCGAACGTGCAGCCGTTCGCCAACACGCTCGTCACGGTGACGCTGACGGGGGCACAGCTGCAGCAGATCCTCGAGGAGCAGTGGCAGCCCGAGGGGTCCTCGCGCCCCAAGCTGCACCTCGGTGTCTCCGACGGCTTTGCCTACGAGTACGACCCGGATGCCGCGGCCGGCGAGCGCATCGTCTCGATGACGTTCCAGGGCGAGGCGGTCGCTGCCGGCGACACCTTCACGGTCGTGACGAACTCGTTCCTCGCCGCCGGCGGTGACAACTTCATCACCTTCGCCGACGGCACGGACCGCACCGACACGGGGCAGATCGACCTGTCAGCGTCGGTGGCGTACTTCGCCGCCCACGACGTCGTCGACCCGGCCCCGCTCGGTCGCGCGGCCATCGCCGACGACGAGCCCACCGAGCCCACTGAGCCGACTGAGCCGACCGAGCCGACTGAGCCGACCGAGCCCAGCGAGCCGACCACACCGGTCGCCGGCGGCGACGACGGTGACGGCACGAAGGGCGAGCTCGCGGTGACCGGTGGCGAGTTCCCGATCGGGTTCGTCACGGTCGCAGCGCTCGCGCTCATCGTGGCCGGTGCGCTGCTGGCGATCCGTCGCCGACAGACCGCCTGACCGCACGCACGAACACGGGGCCCTGATGCCGATCGGCATCCGGGCCCCGTCGCGTTCTTGAGGTCGGGCACGGCACAGTCGTAGTCGTTGGTGTGCACCGCCCACAGCTTGTGGGCGAAGTCGCGCAACTCGGTGGGCAGCGGCGTATGCGCCCGCGCTTGAGGCGATGAGCGTCTCACCGCCGTACGCAGGCACCGCAACCATCGCCGGGCCACGGGGACGACACACCCGCGACCCGGCAAGGGGTTCAAGCCGCCGCGTCGACCCGGGGTCGGCGGCGGAACTGCGTGACGAGGCCGAACGCGACCAGTGCGGCGCCGATGACGACGACGAAGCCGACCGGGAACGAGCCACCCGTCGAGGCGAGGCTGCCCGCCTCGACGACCTCGACCGCGGCGCTGAGCGGCGATTCGCCGGCCGTGCGCACGATGAGGGTGTGATCGCCGACTTCGAAGTCGTCGGGGATGTCGATCGCGAACGTCACACGACCGTCGGCGTCTGCGGCGGGGATGCCGGTGACGACGATCGGGTCGCTGTACAGCGTCGCCGCGATCTGCTGGCCGGGCGTGAGACCGGAGACGGTCACCTGAAGCGTGCCGCCCTGCTCGACGACACCCGAGCCGACGTCGATCGACGCCCACGCGCCGTCGCCGTCGCCAGAACCGTCGCCGTCGCCGTCGCCATCACCATCGCCGCCGTCGCTGGAGCCGTCGGCATCCTTCTCGACGAGCACCGCGACGGTCCGCGCGGGCACCGTGATCGTGCCCGAAGCGGTCGCCCACTCGGTCTCGCGCACGACGTCGTCGCTGCCACCGGCGAGCGCCGGGGTGAGGGCGAACTCGCGACCGGCGAGCGCGTCGATCTGCTGCGTCGTCGCCTCGGGCGACGCGTTGAAGACCACGAGTGCGCCGTCGAGTTCGGCATCCACATCGACACCTACGGTGTCGTCGATCTGCATCACGATGACACCCGGGGTGGCGTCGGTGCCGCTGTTCGGGAACGACACCTTCTGACCGATGAGGTCGGCCGATCCCAGACGCAGCAGCCCCACCTCGGAGCGCACGCGCAGCAGGTCGAGGGCCTGCGCCTCGGCCGTGGCGATGTCGGATGCCGCGGGCTTCAGCGCCGGGTCGGCCAGCAGCGGCTGCATGATCGACCACTTCTCGCCGTTGTCGGCCTCGCGCGGCAGACCCGACCCGAAGGTCGACTCCTGCCCGGTCCAGTCGATGCGGTTGAACCAGTCTCCCGAGTTGTAGCTGTTGCGGTCGAGCGACTTCGAGCGAAGCAGCTCGGTGCCCGCGTGCCAGAACGACGGGGTCTGCGACAGGGTCGCGGTCGCCAGCGACAGCGTGTTCATGCGCACACGGTCGGCCATCGAGGTCTCGCGCGGAAGCTTGAGCACCGACAGGTCGTACAGCGTCTCGTTGTCGTGCGCGTCGACGTAGGTGATGACCTCGTCAGGCTGATCGGCGTAGCCGGCCGACTGGCCGTTGTAGTCGAGCTCTGCGCCCGTCTTCTCGGCGCCGGTGTGATCGGTCAGCGAGAACCCGCTGAGGTTGCCGGCAAGACCCAGCTTGACCAGATCGGTCTGGTGACCGAGCGCCTCGAGCGCCTCTTCGGCCGTGCCGTTGATCGGGTCGCCGTTGGGGTCGGTGCCGCGGCCGGTGCCGAAGCCCTGTACGAACGTCGACCCGCTGTCGACCGGGCTGCCGCCGTGCACGGCGTCGCGCAGCCGGTCGCTGAAGGTGCCGATGCCGGTGCCGCCGAGGTTGCCCTGCGTCGCCTGCTCGAACAGAGCGCCGCCGGCGACCTCGCCGAAGTCCCAGCCCTCGCCGTACAGGTAGATCTGCGAACCGTCGACGCCGTCCTTCTTGAGCGTCAGCTCGTCGAGCGCCTCGCGGACGGCGAGCATGTTCTCCTTCGAGTGGTGCCCCATGAGGTCGAACCGGAAACCGTCGACCTTGTAGTCGCGTGCCCACGTGACCACGGAGTCGACCATGAGCTTCTCAGCCACCTTGTGCTCGGTCGCCACGTTCTCGCAGCACGTCGAGGTCTCGACGGCGCCGGCGGCGTTGAGGCGGTGGTAGTAGCCGGGCACGATCTGGTCGAGCACCGACTTCTCACCCTGACCGGACTGCGCCGTGTGGTTGAAGACCTGGTCGAGCACGACCTGGAGGCCCATGTCGTGCAGTGCACCCACCATCGAGCGGAACTCGCCCACGCGCGCCCCGCCCTCGGGGTCGGTCGCGTACGAGCCCTCGGGGGTCGAGAAGTGGTACGGGTCGTAGCCCCAGTTGAAGCCGTCGGCATCCACGACTGCTTCGACGCACGCCTGCTGCTGGTCGCTGTCGGGCGCCATCGAGGCCAGGTCGCAGTCGGGGGTCGCCTGCGCGGCGCGGTTCTCTTCGATCGTCGCGATGTCGAACGAGGGAAGCAGGTGCACCGTGTTGATGCCGGCATCCACCAGCTCGCGCAGCTGCTCGGTTCCGGCGCTGTCGCGCGTAAAGGCCAGGTACGTGCCGCGCTCTTCCTCGGGCACCGTCTCGTCGGTGATCGAGAAGTCGCGGATGTTGAGCTCGTAGATCGCACGGTCAACCGGACGGGCCACCTCGGGCGACTCGGTCTTGCGCCACTGCTCCGGCTGCCACGCCTTGTCGTCGAGGTCGATCGCGACCGAGCGCACCGAGTTCTCGGTGAGACCCAGCGAGTACGGGTCGGTGACCTCGTTCGTCTCGATCGCACCGGTCGACGGCGCGTATACGACGACCTCCCAGCGGTACTCGTCGCCCTTCAGCGCGTTCTTGCCCGCGACAGCCCACACACCCGATGCGGCATCGAAGGCGGCTTCGTGGCGCTGCGGGTCGCCCTCCGAACCGGCGTCCCACGTGAGCAGGGTCGCCTGCTGCGCGGTCGGGGCCCACAGGCGGAAGGTGGGCTTGTTGCCCTTGAACGTGACACCGAGGTCGGTGTCGGCGACGGCGTCGGCGTAGAGGTCGTCGAGCACCCCCGGCACCTGCACGCCCGTGAAGGCGGTGAGCGAACCGTCGTCGGCGCGCTGGGCGACCATCAGCTGGCCGCGCAGCAGTTCCGCGACGGCGGCACGGTCGAGCCCGTCGACGCGCAGCGCCGTGTACGACGCCAGCGCCGGGAAGCGCTCCTTCTGCTCGTCGCTCAGACCGCCGTCGACGACGGTCAGCTCGACCGGCTCGCCGCCCGCGACATCGCCGTCGGCGATCGCCAGTTCGGCCGCCTGCGAGCCGTACAGCTGCCACGCCGTGCCCTCGCCGAGGTCGGCGGGCCAGGCGATGGTGTCTGCGTCGATCCAGTGCGCGCGCGACTCGCCGATACCCTCCAGCGGCGGGTCGGCGACCTCGATCTCGAGCACGTGGGTCTCGAGGGTGTAGCGGAACACGACACGCTCGCCCTCGGTGGCGCTGAACGCGATGTTCACGCCGTCACGCGCACCGTCCTGACCGTAGTTCTCGGTCCAGCTGAGTCCGTGCGCGACCTTCAGCTCGTAGGAGCCGGTCGGGATGCTGCTGGTCGAAAACTCGTAGACGCCGTCACCGTCACCGTCGAACATGAGACTGCGCAGGCAGTCGGGCGCCCAGTCGCCGGCACAGCCGAGCGATGCCTGGAACGAACCGGGCAGGGTCACGATGGGGCCGTCTGCGGTCGACTGCACGAGCTTGGTGCGCGGGTCGAAGTAGAACGTGATGGGGCCGCCCTCGTGGCTGAGCGCGATGTTCGAACCGCCCGCGACGCCGCCGGCGCCGTAGTTCTCGTCCCAGCTGCGCTCGGTGGCGACCTTGTATTCGTAGTCGCCCGCGGGCAGGTCGACCGTGAGGGTCCAGATGCCGTCGACGAGGGTCATCTGCGCCTGGTCGCAATCGGGCGCCCAGTCTCCGGCGCAGCCCATCTCGGAGTTGAGGCTGCCGGGAATGCTGACGGCGTCGTAGTTCGTGACCTCTTCGGGCTCTTCCGGCTCTTCGGCCTCGGCAGCCACTGCGACGCGGTTGCCGACCGATGCGTAGGTCGAGGCGGCAGAGCGGTTGCCCGCAGCATCCGTCGACACGGCTCGGTACTCGATGAGCGTTCCGGCGGCCAGGCCGTCGACGTCGTGGAAGACGCGCGGCTCGGTGTCTTCGGCAGTGCCCAGCGGCGTCCACTCGTCGTCGCCGACGACGCGCCAAGAGAAGCTGGTCTCGCGCCAGGCCTGGTCGGCGGTCGCGGCGACGGCCACCGAACCGCTGAGCCCGGCACCTGCCTCGGGCACGGTCACGGCCAGCTCGGCCGCGGTCTCGGGCGCCGTGACGGTCGCGTCGGCCCGCAGCACGACCGCACCCAGTGCGGGCACGGTGACGGAGGCGATGGCATCCGCACCGGACTCGGTCGCAGCGCCGCCGCCGTAGACAGGGCTGAACGAGGCGTCGGCCGTCAGCGTCGTGACGTCGACCGTCTGCTCGCTGTCGGTGTTGTTGAGCGCGACGAGGTACTCGACCTGCTCGTCGCGGTCGACCCGTGAGAAGGCGTACACGCCGTCGCCCGCGAGGCGTTCGATCTGCGCGCCGTCAACGAGCGCGGGATGCTGCTCGCGCAACTGCGACAGCTCGGCGATGCGGGTGTAGATCGCCGTGTCTGTGTCGAACCGGTCGACAGAGCCGACGGTCTCGCCATCAATGAGCGTCTGGTTCTGGTACTCCTCGACCTGGCTGGCGAACAGCGTCTGGCGGGCGCTCTTGTCGTTGCCGGGCGAAACGCCGGTGAAGCCCTGCTCGTCGCCGTAGTAGACGACCGGCTGGCCGCGGGTGAGGAACATGAGCTCGTGGGCCAGGAGGTCGCGCGCCTCGGCGTTGTCGGCATCCTTCAGGTAATAGCCGATGCGGCCCATATCGTGGTTGCCGAGGAAGGTCGGCAGGGCGGTCGCCGACGAGTCGGGCGTCGTGTAGCGGTCGTCGCCTGCGAACAGGTTCTGCAGCACGGTCGACTTGCCGCCCTTGGCGAAGCTCGTCGCCGCCGACTGGAACGCGAAGTCGAGCACCGAGCTCATGTCGGTCTTGCGTACATACGGCGACAGCAGCGCCGGGTCGGCGTCGTAGACCTCGCCGAACATGAAGAAGTCGGGCTTGCCCGCGGCGTGCGCGTAGTCGAGCACCTCGGTGGACCACTCCTGCCAGAACTCGAAGTTCACGTGCTTGGCGGTGTCGATGCGGAAGCCGTCGATGCCGAGGTCGATCCAGTCCTGGTACACGTCGACGAACCCGCTGACGACGTCGGGGTGCTCGGTCATCAGGTCATCGAGGCCCGAGAAGTCGCCGTAGGTGGTGGACTCACCGCTGTAGGTCGAGTCACCGCGGTTGTGGTACAGCGTGACGTCGTTGAGCCACGCCGGCACCTTGACGTCGGCTTCGCTCTCGTCGACCTGGGGCGTGTACGGGAACGAGGTCGCGGCGTCGAGCGCGGGGAAGTCTCCCGTGCCTGCGTAGTCACTCGGGTCGAACGCGGTGCCGTCGGCATCGGTGTACGGAGACGTCGCCTGGTCGATGTAGGCGTACTCGCCCTCTTCGTACGAGATGACGTCGGCGGTGTGGTTGGTGATGATGTCGAAGTAGACCTTGATGCCACGGTCGTGGGCGTCGGCGATGAGCGCCTCGAGTTCGGCGTTCGTGCCCAGGTGCGGGTCGATCTGCGTGAAGTCGGTCACCCAGTAGCCGTGGTAGCCGGCGCTGGCGTCGGCTCCGGTGCCCTGCACGGGCTTGTTCTTGAAGCTCGGGGTCAGCCAGATGGCGGTCGTGCCGAGACCTTCGATGTAGTCGAGGTTCTCGCGGAGACCGGCCAGGTCACCACCGTTGAAGAAGCCCTTGTCTGTGGGGTCGAAGCCGGTCGCGAGGCGGTCGCCGGTGAGGCCGCCCTCGTCGTTCGACGTGTCGCCGTTGGCGAAGCGGTCGGTCATGACGAAGTAGAACTGCTCGCCGTCGCCGGCCTGGCGCACCGGGTCCGCCAGGAGCGCGGCATCGGCGTCCTCGTAGCCGCCGGCCAGGTCGATCGCTTCGAGTCCGACGCGGTTCGTCGCGGAATCGAAGACGAAGCGCAGCGTCGCGTCGCCGGCGACCGTCAGCGGGATGTTGTCGCCGCCGCCGTCGAGGCCGTAGGAGACGTCCCAGGTGTCGTCGAGCGCGACCTTGTACTCGTAGGTGCCTGCGGGCACCTCGAACTCTGCCGCGAAGACGCCCGCCGTCTCCGTCTCGACCAGTTCGGTCGCGGCGCACTCGGGCTGCCAGTCGTCAGAGCAGCCGAGCTCGTCCTGCAGGCTGCCGACGATCGCATAGGTGTGATCGGCGGCAGCCACCGGCGTCGCCGCGAGGGCGATGCCACCCGAGACGACGAGCGTGGCTGAGACCGCCGCGGCAGCTGCGCGGCGGAAGGGGGCGGGGGTCGGCTGTGACACGAGCGCTCCTGGGATGTGTGACGGCACAGCAATGTGCCCGGGGTACCGCAGACGTTAGCGGGTTCGAGCCCGACTGCGCAACCGCTTGCAACGATGGATGAGCGAAATCTCACCGCGCGACCGGAGCGTGGCCGCGAACGACCCCGCGGGCGAGGTCAGAGACGTTCGATGATCGTGGCGTTGGCCATGCCGCCGCCCTCGCACATCGCCTGCAGGCCGTACCGGCCGCCGGTCGCCTCCATGTACGACAACAGGGTGCCGAGGAGCCTCGTGCCCGATGAGCCGAGCGCGTGACCGAGCGCGATGGCCCCACCCCACGGGTTCAGCTTCGCGAGATCGGCGCCGACCTCCGCCGCCCACGCGAGCGGCACCGGCGCGAACGCCTCGTTCACCTCGTAGGCGTCGAGATCGTCGATCGACAGGCCGCTGCGCTCCAAGATGCGGCGGGTCGCCGGGATCGGCCCCGTCAGCATGAGCAGCGGATCATCGCCGACGACCGAGAAGGCGTGAAATCGAGCCCGCGGGGTGAGGCCCAGTTCGTTCGCCTTCTCCTCGCTCATGATGAGCACCGCCGATGCGCCGTCAGTCAGCGGCGACGAGTTGCCGGGCGTGATCCGCCAATCGAGATCGGGGAACCGCGCGGCCATCGCATCGGTGCGGAACGACGCCGGAAGGCCCGCGAGCTTCTCAGCCGTCGTGCCCGCGCGGACGGTCTCGTCGGCCTCCACGCCGGCCATCGGCAGGAGTTCGCGGGCGAACGCGCCGGCATCCTGGGCTGTCGCAGCGCGGGCGTGCGACTGCGCGGCGAATGCGTCGAGGGTCTCACGGTCGAAGCCCCACCGCTGCGCGATCAGCTCGGCCGAGACTCCCTGATTCACGAGCCCCTCGGGGTAGCGCTCCAGCATCGCCTCCGAGAAGGGCGACCCCGCGACGGATGCCGAAACACCCAGCGGCACGCGACTCATCGACTCGACGCCGCCCGCGATGACGATGTCGTACTGCCCCGCGATCACGCCCTGGGCAGCGAAGTGCGCGGCCTGCTGGCTCGACCCGCACTGCCGGTCGATCGTCGTACCGGGAACCGACTCGTCGAACCCCGCAGCCAGCACCGCCTGCCGCGCGATGTTGAACGTCTGCTCGCCGACCTGGCTGACGCAGCCCAGCAGCACGTCGTCGATCTGATCGGACTCGAGCCCGTTGCGCTCGAGGACGGCCCGCAGCGTGTACGCCGCGAGGTCGACCGGGTGCACCTCACTCAGCGCGCCGCCGGGCTTGCCGCGCCCCGACGGGGTCCGGACCGCGTCGACGATGACGGCGGTGCGGAGCATGGCTCAGCCCGCCTCTTCGGCGCGCTCGAGCGCCTCAAGATCGGCGGCATCCGGCTCGTAGCCGTCGATGTGACGCTCGTCGGGACCGTTGTAGGCCGACAGCGGGCGGATGAGCGCGTTCGATGCCTGCTGCTCCATGACGTGCGCCGTCCAGCCGGTCACGCGCGCCGCGATGAACAGCGGCGTGAAGGTGAGCGTGTCGAACCCGATGAGGTTGTACGCCGGACCCGAGGGGTAGTCGAGGTTCGGGTAGATGCCCTTGCGCTGCACGAACTCTGACTCGAGGGTGTCGTAGAGGGCGGCGACCTCGGGCCGGTCGTAGTGCTCGACGAGCGTGTCGAGGGCCTTCTTCATCGTCGGCACGCGCGAGTCGCCCTTCTTGTACACGCGGTGGCCGAAGCCCATGATCTTGCGCTTGGCGGCGAGCGCCTCGTCGAGCCAGGGCACGACGTTCTCGGCGGATCCGATCTCGTCGAAGATGTGCAGCACGGCCTCGTTGGCACCGCCGTGCAGCGGCCCCTTCAGGGCGCCGATCGCACCGACGACCGCGGAGTACAGGTCGCTGAGGGTCGACGTGATGACGCGCGCGGTGAACGTCGACGCATTGAACGAGTGCTCGGCGTACAGGATCATCGAGCGGTTGAACGCGTCGACGACGACCGGATCGGGCTCTTCGCCGAAGGTCATCCAGAGGAAGTTCGCGGCGTAATCGAGGTCTTCGCGCGGCTCGATCATCGCCTCGCCGCGGCGACGACGCTGGCCGTACGCGACGATCGCCGGCAGCACCGCGAACAGCCGCATGCTGCGGTCGAGATTCTCGGCGTGGGTGCCTGCAGCATCGAGCACGTTGAGGATGCCGGCGGTCTCGGTCGCGCCGATGGCACTCACAACCGTGCGCGCCTCGTCCATCGGGTGCGCGTCGACCGGGAGCGCGTCGATGAGCGCGACGACCGACTCCGACAGCGCCCGGTTCGCACGTTCGATCGCGCGCAGTTCGCCGAGCTGATCGGCCATGGGCAGTTCGCCGTGCCACAGCAGGTAGGCGACCGCCTCGAACGACTGCGTCGCGGCGAGCTCCTGCACCGGGTAGCCGCGGTACAGCAGCGAGTTGGTCTCGGGGTTGACCTTAGAGATGGCGGTCTCGTCGGCGATGACCCCGGCGAGGCCCTTCTTGATGTCGGTCATGGTGTGCTCCTTCGCGTCACCGGGAGATGTGGAAGTTGAAGACGTTCGTGTCGAAGTGGTTGTAGTCCTCGTAGTCGATGAGGTCGTACAGGTCGGCACGGTGCTGCATCTGGTCCAGCTGCGAGGTCAGGTGCCCCTCTTCGGTCAGCGTATCGAGCGCACGCCCGGTCGCACCCATCGCGATCCGCAGCATCGACACCGGCCAGATGACGATGTTCACGCCCGCATCGCGCAGTTGGGAGGTGGAGAACAGGTCGCTCTTGCCGAACTCGGTCATGTTCGCCAGGATCGGCACGTCGAGGGCGGATGCCATCGCCTCGAACTCTTCGAGGGTGCGCATCGCCTCGGGAAAGACGGCGTCGGCCCCCGCGTCGACGAGCGCCTTCGCGCGGTCGACTGCGGCATCCATACCCTCTGCCGCACGGATGTCGGTGCGCGCCATGATCAGGAAGTTCGGGTCGCGGCGGGCGTCGACGGCGGCGCGGATGCGCTTGACGGCGGTGTCTTCGTCGACGACGGCCTTGCCGTCGAGGTGCCCGCACCGCTTCGGGTTGACCTGGTCCTCGATGTGCGTGCCGGCAAGGCCCGCGTCTTCGAGGGTCTGGATCGTACGGGCGACGTTCATCGGCTCGCCGAACCCGGTGTCGGCGTCGATGATCGCCGGCAGCTCGGTCATGCGCGCGATCTGCTGCCCGCGGCCAGCGACCTCGGTGAGGGTGGTGAGGCCGATGTCGGGCAGCCCCAGGTCGGCCGACAGCACGGCACCCGAGATGTAGACGCCCTCGAAGCCCTTGCGTTCGATGAGCCGCGCCGACAGCGGGTTGAACGCGCCGGGAAACCGCAGCAGCTCACCCGAGGCGAGCCGCTCGCGGAACAGGCGCCGCTTCTCGGCCGCCGGGGTCTGGCTGTACAGCATCAGAACAGGCCCTTCGGGGCGGGGGCGGATGCCAGCACACCCGCCTTCGCGACGATGTTCAGCTCACGCACCTCGGCGGCGGTCAGTTCGGGCAGGCGCTGGACGAGTTCGAGGAACCGCTCGATCTCGGCCGGCTCGAGCACGGAATCGGCGAGTAGCCGGAACTTGCGGATGTAGTCCTCGCGGGCGAAGGGACGGGCACCGAGCGGGTGGGCGTCGGCGACGGCGATCTCGTCGACGACCGTCGAACCGTCGGTCAGTGAGATCTCGACGCGACCGCCGAAGGCCTTCTCGTTCGGGTCTTCGGAGTGGTAGCGGCGCGTCCACTCGGCATCCTCTGCCGTGGTCACCTTGTGCCACAGCGCGACGGTGTCTTCGCGGCCGGCGCGCTCGGGGGTGTACGAGTCGACGTGGTGCCAGCCGCCGTCCTGCAGCGCGACGGCGAAGATGTACGGGATCGAGTGGTCGAGCGTCTCGCGCGAGGCGGTCGGGTCGTACTTCTGCGGGTCGTTCGCGCCCGAGCCGATCACGTAGTGGGTGTGGTGGCTGGTGTGCAGCACGATCTTCTCGATGTTCGCGGGGTCTGCCAGCTCGGGCCGCTCACCGTGCAGCTTGCGGGCCAGGTCGATCCACGCCTGCGCCTGGTACTCGGCGGAGTGCTCCTTCGTGTACGAGTCGAGGATGCCGCGCTTGGACTCCCCCGCCGCCGGCAGCGGCACGTCGTACGAGGCATCCTTGCCGTCGAGCATCCAGGCGATGACGCCGTCTTCGCCTTCGTAGATGGGGCTCGGCGAGGTCTCGCCGCGCATGGCACGGTCGACGGCTTCGACGGCCATCTTGCCGGCGAAGGCGGGGGCGTGCGCCTTCCAGGTGGAGATCTCGCCCTTGCGCGACTGGCGGGTCGCGGTCGTGGTGTGCAGGGCCTGACCGACGGCCTGGTAGATCGTGTCGACGTCGAGACCGAGGAGTGTGCCGATGCCGGCAGCGGCCGACGGGCCGAGGTGGGCGACATGGTCGATCTTGTGCTTGTGCAGGCAGATGGCACGCACGAGGTCGATCTGGATCTCCCAGCCGGTCGCGAGTCCGCGCACGAGCGCGGCGCCGTCGGCACCGGTGTGCTGGGCGACCGCGAGGATCGGCGGCACGTTGTCGGCGGGGTGGGAGTACTCCGCGGCCAGGAACGTGTCGTGGTAGTCGAGTTCGCGCACCGCGACGCCGTTGGCCCAGGCGGCCCATTCGGGGCTGGTGGTCTCGGCGTTGTCGACGCCGTAGACGGTCGCACCGGCACCTCCACGGGAGACGGGGTGGTCGAGCGCCTGCGAGCGCGCGGCGCTGACGGGTGCGCGGGTGAGGGATGCCGCCGCGACCGACGCGTTGTCGATGATGCGGTTGATGATCATGTCGACGACGTCGGCGTCGACCGCGACCGGGTCGATGGCGACCTGGGCGATCTTGTAGGCGAGCTGGTCCTCACGGGCGAGCTCTTCTTCGCTGCGGTACACGCGGACGTGGTGGGTGACGGTCATGCGGAGGCCTCCAGGGAGTCGAGGATGCTCGTCAGAGCGTTGTGCAGATGGACGTGGGTGGCGTGGGCGGCGAGGTCTGCGTCGCGGGCGGCGATCGCGGATGCGATGACGCGGTGCTCGCCGACGGATGCCGCGAGCCGGTCGGGGTTGTCGCGCGCGAGACGGCGCACCCGCACGAGGTGGGTGCGGACGTTGCGCAGCGCCTGGGTGAGGTAGTCGTTCGCGACGGCGGCGTCGAGCGCCGCATCGAAGCGGGCGATGAGTGCGTAGTAGCCGTCGGCATCCTCACCCGGCGCGATCCCTGCGAACTCCGCGGCGAGCGCGGCGAACACCGTGTCGTCCCCGCGGGCGGCGGCCAGGCGCGCGGCGGACTCTTCGAGGGCCCGGCGCACCTCGAACAGTTCGCGGATGTCGCCTGCGTCAATGTCGGTCACGACCGTGACGCGCGGGGATGCCTGTGCGACGAGGCCGTCGGCGGCGAGGCGGCCGAGCGCTTCGCGCAGCGGCGTGCGGCTGACACCGAGGCGGGTCGACTGCTCGACCTCGCCGAGCACTGTGCCGGGTGCGAGTGCGCCGGACTGGATCTCATCGAGGAGGGTGGTGTAGGCGCGGTCACCGGCTCTCATCATCGCACCTCCTCGTCGCCCTCGAACGCGCCTATTGTATACATAAAGCGCGTTCTAGTGCGACCGAGTGCGGGGCTACCCCTCTTTGGTATACAAGCGCGTCAGGCGCCCTCGGGGTCGGTCGTCCCCTCGTACAGCCCGATCGGATTGCCGTCGTGGTCGCTGATGACCGCCCACCAACTCGTCTCGGTGATCGGCGACTTCTCCATCAGCACCTCGGCACCGGCCGCCGTGGCCTTCGCGACGGTGTCGTCGATCGAGTCGACCTCGACGTACGAGCGCGGGTGGGTGAAGCCGTCGCTGCGGGGTGCGAGCCCGCCGCCGGAGATCTTGTTTGGGGCCTGCCACATCGGGTAGCCCTCGAAGCCGGGGATCTCGGCGATCTGCCACCCGAACAGGCTCGAATAGAACTCCGTCGCGCGTCCGAAGTCGCTGACCGGGATGTCGATGTGGGTGATGTCTCCGTGCGCCATGGTGCGCTCCTTCCGGTTGTGCGCCCAGTCTCACCCTCCCCTCCGACACGCACAACGGGGACGGCGATGAATGGTGCCCGTCGAGCGGGTAGCGTCGGAGGGTGACGGATCGCTATGTCGTGGCAACTGACGGCGCCTGCAAGGGCAACCCCGGGCCGGCCGGCTGGGCCTGGGTCGGCGAAGACGGCCAGTGGGCGGCGGGTTCGCTGCCGAGCGGCACGAACAACATCGGCGAACTGCTCGGACTGCTGCACGCGATCGACGACCACCGCGACGTCGAAGAACTGATCGTGCAGGCCGACTCGAAGTACGCGATCGACACCTACCAGTCGTGGATGGACGGGCACCGTCGCCGCGGCTGGAAGACCTCGACCGGCTCCCCCACGAAGAACCGCGAGATCCTCGAGCAGCTCATCGAGGTGCGCGACGCCCGCCGCGAGGCGGGGATGCCGGATGTCGTGCTCGAGCACGTCCGCGGTCACCGTGGCCACGTGCTCAACGAGTGGGCCGACGAGCGCGCCGTCCGCGCCTCCGAGCACGCCGCGGCCGGTAAGGAGAGCGCCTGGTCGTCGCTGGGCGGCACCCATCCCGTGCTCGACGTCTCCGCGGCACCGTCGAAGAAGCGCTGACGCGGAGCCTCAGCCGGTCACTGCGTCGAGGTGCTCGGCGAGGCGATCCAGGGCTGGACGTTGGCCGGCGACGAGGCATTCGCGGGCGTCGGCGAGCGGCATCCATTCGACGCGGTCGACCTCGGGGAACGACTGTCGCGTGCCAGAGCGCGGCGGCCACTCCATCTCGAACTCGCCGAACGTGGCCCCGTCGACCGTGAACCCGGCGCCATCGGCGACGAAGACCGTCACCCGCTTGCCCGACGAGTAGGCGAACGTGCCGAGCTCGGCGTAGTCGACATCGGGCGGCGTGAGGCCGAGTTCTTCGGTGAACTCTCGCTTGGCGGCATCCAGTGCGCCCTCGTCGTCAGCGTCGAGCTCGCCCTTCGGGATCGACCACGCCCCGGCATCCTTCGACGCCCAGAACGGGCCGCCCATGTGGGCGACGAGCACCTCGACGTTGCCGTCCGCAAGACGGAACAGCAGGATGCCGGCGCTCGTCACCCCCATGACATCACCGGCTCAGGCGGGACGCGCCGCCGGCGAGACCTTGTAGGTCTCTTGCGGGTCGGTGACCGCCACCGGCGACAGGGCTGCATCGATCGCGGCCATCGTGTCGGCGTCGAGCACGACGCCGGAGGCCTTCACGTTGTCTTCGAGCTGCTCGGGGCGCGAGGCGCCGACGAGCGCGGCAGCGACGTTCGGGTTCTGCAGCACCCAGGCGATCGCGAGCTGCGGCATCGAGAGCCCGGCCTCAGCGGCGATCGGCGTGAGCTTCTGCACGGCCGTGAGCACGTCGTCTTCCATGAAGCGCTTGATGAAGTTCGCGCCGCTCTTGTCGTCGGTCGCGCGCGAGCCCGCAGGCACGGGCTGACCGGGCAGGTACTTGCCGCTGAGCACGCCCTGCGCCATCGGCGACCACACGATCTGTGAAATGCCGAGCGCCTGCGAGGTGGGCACGACGGTGCCCTCGATGACCCGCCACAGGGCCGAGTACTGGGGCTGGTTCGACACGAGCTGCACGCCGAGCTCCTTGGCGAGCGCGTGGCCCTCGCGCAGCTGCTCGGCGGTCCACTCGCTCACACCGATGTAGAGCGCCTTGCCCTGTCGCACGATGTCGGCGAACGCCTGCATCGTCTCTTCGATCGGGGTCTCGTAGTCGTAGCGGTGCGCCTGGTACAGGTCGACGTAGTCGACGTTCAGCCGCTTGAGCGACCCGTGGATGCCGTCGAAGATGTGCTTGCGGCTCAGTCCCACGTCGTTCGGACCCTTGCGACCGATCGGCCAGTAGACCTTCGTGAAGATCTCGAGCGATTCGCGCGGCTGCCCGTCGAGGGCCTTGCCGAGCACGACCTCAGCCGCCGTGTTCGCGTACGTGTCGGCGGTGTCGAAGGTCGTGATGCCGAGGTCGAGCGCCTTGTGCACGGTCGCGATCGCGGCCGAGTCGTCGACCTGCGACGCGTGGGTCACCCAGTTGCCGTAGGTGATCTCCGAGACCTTGAAGCCGCTGTTGCCGAGGTAGCGATAGTTGACCATGTCTCAACGCTACCGGCGGGCGAACGACCCGGGGCCGCCTCAGGGAAGAGGCATCGCGGTCGCGGCGGCGGCATCCTCTTCGGTCGCCACGAGCTGGCCGCAGGCGCCGTCGATCTCTTTGCCGCGGGTGTCGCGGAGGGTCGTCGGGATGCCGGCGTCGTTGAGCCTGCGGACGAACTCGTTCTGCACGTCGACCTCGGAGGCCGTCCAGATCGACCCCGGTGTCGGGTTCAGCGGAATCGGGTTGACGTGCACCCAGCCACGGCCGCGCGCATTGAGCTTGTCTGCGAGCAGGTCGGCGCGCCAGGCGTGGTCGTTCATGTCTTTGATGAGGGCGTACTCGATCGACACCCGGCGGCCGGTCTTGTCGAAGTACGCACGGGCGGCATCGAGCGCCTCGTCGACCTTCCAGCGCGAGTTCACCGGAATGAGCTCGTCGCGCAGCGTGTCGTCGGGTGCATGCAGCGACAGCGCGAACGTCACCGGGATCTCTTCGTCGGCGAGCTTGCGGATCGCCGGCACGAGACCCACCGTCGAGACCGTGATGCCGCGCGCGCTCATGCCGATGCCGTGGTCCTTGTCGACCATGACGCGGACGGCCTGCATGAGGCGGGCGTAGTTCGCGAGCGGCTCACCCATGCCCATGAACACGATGTTCGTGACGCGCTCATCGGCGTGACCGACCTTGCGCGGATCCTTCAAGCCGCCGTCGCGGATGAGGCGGTTGGCGGCGATGACCTGCGCGACGATCTCGGCGGCCGACATGTTGCGGGTGAGGCCCGCCTGGCCGGTGGCGCAGAACGGACAGTTCATGCCGCAGCCGGCCTGGCTCGACACGCACAGTGTGATGCGGCCCGTGTAGCGCATGAGCACCGACTCGACGAGCGCGCCGTCGTGCAGCTTCCACAGGAACTTGATCGTGTCGCCGCGGTCGGTCTCCAGGCGCCGCACCTCGGTGAGCAGCGGCGGCAGCAGGCCCGCAACGAGCTCCTCACGACCGGCGGCGGGCAGGTCGGTCATCGTGGCCGGGTCGTCGGTGTAGTGCGTGAACCAGTGCTTCTCGAGCTGCTTGGCGCGGAACCCCGGCATCCCGAGCTCCTTCACCTTCTCGACGCGCTGTTCCGACGTCAGGTCGGCCAGGTGCACCGGCGGCTTGCCGCGCTTCGGGCTCGCGAATTGCAGCAGCGGACGCCCCTCGGCATCCTTCGCCTGCGTCCACCCCTCAGTCCGAGGGCGCACCTGCGGCGCGCTCGAGGCCGCGGGCGCCGTGGCGGGGCGCGCCTGGCGCGGCTTGGTGGCGCGCACGGGAGTGGATTCGGTCATGCATCCAGGGTAGAGCCCCACCGCTGGGCGGATGCCGAGCCGCGGCGCGGCGAATACGGGACGCGTGTTGCCGTGTCGCCGTGCCTGATGCGACAGCACGCGTCCTCTCTTGGCCGGTCAGCGCACAGCCGCGGCGGGGGAGGATGGATGCGTGAGTTCACCGGCATTCGCGCAGCGCATCGTGTTCATCGACGTCGACGGGACGATCCTCGAGCACGGCTCGGTCATCGCGCCTTCGACCGTGGCGGCCATCCGCTCGGCCCGCGCGGCGGGGCACCGCGTGTATCTGTGCACGGGGCGCGCCGACGGCGACATCCACCCCGACGTGCGGGCGATCGGCGTCGACGGCGCGATCACCAACGGCGGGGCGTTCGCGACCGACGGCGACGACCTCGTCGTGTCGAAACCCATGCCGAGGGATGCCGCCGAGCATCTGGTCGCCTACTTCGGGCAGCACGGCCTGCACTACTTCTTGCAGACGCACGAGGCCGTGTTCGCCAGCGCGGGCATCCGCGCGTTCGCCGCCGACTTCTTGGCCCATCGCCGTGCGCAGCACGCCGCCGACATGCAGAAGCTCGGCATCACCGACGACGTCGCGGTCGCCGTGCTCGACGCGAAGTACCGGCCCGTCGAGGAGGCCGACCTCGACGCCGTCGCGAAAGCCGTCTTCATCAGCACCGCCTCCGACAGCCTCGACATCGCCCAGCGCGACCTCGGCGACCGTTACCTCGTGATCCCCGGAAGCATGCCGCTCCCCGGCGGCTCCAACGGCGAGATCAGTGTGCTCGGCACCGACAAGGGCAGTGGCATTCGCGGGATGCTCACCCACCTGGGGGCCGACGCCGCCGACACGATCGGCATCGGCGACAGCTGGAACGACCGCGAGATGTTCGACGTCGTGGGCACATCGGTCGCGATGGGGCAGGCCGACCCTGCGCTGCGGGAGCGCGCCGACATGGTCACGACGGCCGTCCTCGACGACGGCGTCTGGAACGCTTTCGTGCGCCTCGGCCTCATCGACGGCTGAGCGCGCGGGCGGTACCGTGGCGCCATGCACGCCGCGGAGCAGGCTGAGCTCGACGAGCTTCGCCGCCGTGCCTACGCCGACGACGCGGCGCTGACCGCGGCCGATGTCGCGCGCCTGCGTGCGCTCGAAGAGATGGCCCACCGGGAGCGCGAAGCCGTCGCCGCGGCTGCGCGGACGCTTGCGCGACCCGCGGCCGACTTCACTGAACCGCCGGAGGTCTTCGCTGAACCGCCACCCGTACCGGAGCCCGAGCCCAAGCCCACCGAATCCGTCGACGCGCAGGCCGCTTCCGCCCCGTCTCCGCTGCGGTCCTCGCCGAAGCGTCGTCGCCGTGCCGTGTGGACTGCGATCGTCGCCGTCGTCCTCGCGGTCGCCATCGGGTTCTTCGTGCTGAGACTCGTCGACACGGCATCCGGCACGCTCACCGAGACCACGACGCGCGAGGCCTACAGTCTCGCCCACTCCGGCGGCGAGGTGCTGCAGCGCATACCCGTCGAACACGGCTGGCAAGACGTCGACGTTGCGGACGGTGCGCTCGTGCCGAGATTTCCGACGAGCGGCGAGATCAGGGTCGCCCGACACCTCGCGACGCTGTACGGCTGGAACGTGTGGATTGCGGATGCCGACGGCGCCCTGCAGCCGGAGCAGTGCATCGTCATCGAACGCGACGGCGATGCGCGCGGGCGGTGCGTCGTCGCGGTGCTGCGCGGTGAGAGCGCCCTCGTCGCGACACTGCCGTATGAGCTCATCCCCGAAGCCGAACGACCCGAGGGCATGACCGTCGACGAACGGCTCGGCTTCTGGTGGACCGGCGACGCGTCGGTGTACGTCATCCGGGCGCCGATCGTGCAGTAGGCGCCTTCAGCGCGGCAGGAGTCGTTCGACGAGGGCGTCGGCGGCCGCCTCGATGTCGCGGTCCGGGTCGATGCGCACGGTCAGGGCATCGAGCACGAGACCGTCGATCGCGTAGTGGAGCAGAGCGATCTCGTCGGCCCCGCCGGGCAGCCCGGCCGCGGCATTGAAGGCGACGTCGGCGGCGAAACCGGCCCGGAACCACGCGCCCAGTCGCTCGGCGACGGCGGGGCGGCGGGCTGCTTCGAGCCGCAGTTCGATGAGCGCGAGCGTGACGTCGGGCGCCGCGAGCAGTCGGCGCACGATGTCGCGGGTGTAGTCGGCGAACAGGGCGCGGTCTGGCGAACGCTCGGCGAGGGCGGCGTGCACGGCGGGATCGGGCGTCAGCCGCTCACCGATACGCGTGACGAGGGCGTCGATCAGCGCATCGCGTGAGGCGAAGTAGTTCGACGCCGTGCCCTTCGGGACGTCGGCCGCGGCATCCACTGCCCGGTGGGTGAGCCCGCGAGCACCCTCGGTCGCGAGCACCCGCAGCCCGGCATCGGCGAGCGCGGTACGCCGGTCGTCGTTCTTCGCCATACCGCCACCATGGCATAACCACGACACATGTTGTACTCTCAAGAACCACTACATCTGTCGTGAATGGGAGAGTCCATGCGAAAGCTCGTCTACTACGTCGCCGTCAGCCTCGACGGCTTCATCGCCGGCCCCGGGCACCAGTTCGACGCGTTCCTCGCCGAGGGCGACCACGCCACGGTGCTGTTCGGGGAGTTCGGCGACGCCATCCCGAGCGAGTTCCGAAAGGCGGTCGGGCTGCCCGACACCCCGCAGCGGTTCGACACCGTCGTCATGGGCTGGAACACCTATCTGCCGGGCCTGGATGCCGGCTTCCCCAGCCCCTACGCACATCTGCGCCAGGTGATCGCGAGCCGTTCCGCGCGCGACGTGCCCGACGAGATCGAGCTCACCGACGATCCCCTCACGACCGTGCGGGCACTGAAGGCGGAGGACGGCCTCGACATCTACCTGGCGGGCGGTGGCGATCTCGCCGGTCAGCTCATCGACGAAATCGACGAACTCGTCATCAAGCGCAACCCGATGGCGTTCGGCACCGGCATCCCGCTGTTCGGTCACCACCCCTATCGGGTCGTGCCGTTCGCGCACGAGCGCACCCGCACGTTCGAGTCGGGTGTCGTGATCAGCGAGTACGCGCGCGGGTGATCAGTCCAAAAAGATGTCGGGGTACAGCTCGTTGTCGGGGGTGCCCGGGGTCGCGGCGTAGCCCGAGAAGTCGGTGACGCCGGAGGCCGCCAGCACGTCCTCGACGATGAGCGTCTGGCCGGTGTACGACGCGGCCGGCTGCAGCAGCACCTGGTAGGCGGCGTCGGCGTAGATCTCGGGCGTGCGGCTGACCTTCATCATCCGGTCGCCGCCGAGCGCGAACTGCACGGCGGCGGTCGCGATGGTCGTCGCCGGCCACAGCGTGTTGGCCGCGATGCCGTCCTTCGCGAATTCGGCGGCCATGCCGAGCGTCGCCATCGACATGCCGTACTTCGCCATCGTGTAGCCGGTGTGCGCACCGAGCCACTTCGGCGAGAGGTTCAACGGCGGCGAGAGGGAGAGGATGTGGGGGTTCTCGGCATCCTTCAGGATCGGCGCGGCAGCCCGCGAGAGCATGAACGTGCCACGCACGTTGACGTCCTGCATGAGGTCGTACTTCTTCGCGGCGAGGTCGAGCGAACCCGACAGGTCGATGACGGAGGCGTTGTTGACGACGATGTCGATGCCACCGAACTCACCCTGGGTCGTCAGCACGGCCTCGGTGATGTCGTCGTCGTTGCGCACGTCGCCGACGATCGGCAGCGCCTGACCACCGGCCGCGCGGATCTGCTCGGCCGCGGACTGCACGGTGCCCTCGAGCTTCGGGTGCGGGGTGTCGGTCTTGGCGAGCAGCGCGACGTTGGCGCCGTCGCGCGCGGCGCGCAGGGCGATCGCGAGGCCGATGCCGCGGCTGCCGCCCGACATCAGGATGGTCTTGCCGGCGAGGGACATGGTGCCTCCAGGTTGGACGTAGGGGGTCAGCGGGCGGACTTGCGGGATGCCGCGGCGAAAGCGGCGACGCGCACCTTCGACGCGTCGGTGCCGAAGGCGGCGCCGATCGTGCGCGCCTCGTCGGCGAGGTTGTCGGCGAAGGAGCGTTCGGCGCCGGTGCGGACGAGGCGCTTGGCCTGCCCGAATGCGGCGGTCGCGTTCTCGAGCCAGAACGCGGCGACCTCTGCGGTGCGCGCGGCGGGGTCGTCGGAGACCTCGTTGACGAGCCCCCAGTCCAGCGCGGTGTCGGCGTCGATCGTGACGTCTTGCAGCAGCATCCGCAGCGCACGGCGCTCCCCGATTGCGGCGGGCAGCAGGGTCGAGACGCCGAGGTCGGGGGTGAGGCCGATGTTGGCGTACTTGCTGACGAACTTCGCCTGCGGCGCGGCGACGATGTAGTCGGCGGCGAGCATGAGCCCGAGGCCACCGCCGGCGACCGCGCCCTGCACGGCCGCGACGATCGGCTTGTCGGAGGTGACGAACGTGCGGATGCCGTCGTGGATCGTGTGCGCCATCTCGGTGATCGCGTCGCCACCGGCACCCGACGAGGCCATCGCGACGACGTCGCCGCCGGCGCAGAACGCGGGGCCCGCGGCATCCAGGATGATCGCTCCGACGGAAGGGTCGGCGGTCAGCTCGTGCGCGAGGTCGCGCCAGCGGGTGCCCATCTCGAAGTCCATCGCGTTCAGGAACGCGGGACGGTTGAAGGTGAGCCGCGCGAGGGCGCCGTCGCGCTGCAGCAGGATCGTGTCGCTCATGGGTTCCTTACTTCGGGGCCATGCGGATTGCGCCGTCCATGCGGATCGTCTCGCCGTTGAGGTAGCCGTTGTCGATGATGTGCAGGGCCAGCGACGCGTACTCGTCGGGGCGGCCGAGGCGTGCCGGGTAGGGCACCTGCTCGCCGAGGGAGGCCTGCGCCGCTTCGGGGAGCCCCGCGAGCATGGGGGTCTCCATGATGCCGGGGGCGATCGTGCAGACGCGGATGCCGTAGCGGGCCAGTTCGCGGGCGATCGGCAGTGTCATGGCGTGCACGCCACCCTTGCTGGCCGAGTAGGCGGGCTGGCCGATCTGTCCGTCGAACGCGGCGACGGAGGCGGTGTTGATGATGACACCGCGGTCGCCGGATGCCGTCGGCTCGGTCTGCGCGATGGCGGCGGAGGCCTGTGCGATGACGTTGTAGGTGCCGATGAGGTTGATGCGGATGATCTTCTCGAACCCGGCGAGCGGCGACGGGGTGCCGTCACGGTCGAGCACCTTTGCGGGCGGGGCGATGCCGGCGCAGTTGACGACGACACGCAGCGGACCGGCCGCGGTGGCTGCCTGCACGGCGGCGGCGACCTGGTCAGCGTCGGTCACGTCTGCGGGCGCGAACGTGCCGCCGAGCTCGGCGGCGATGTCGGCGCCGGCCGAGGTCGGCAGGTCGACGATCACGACGTGCGCACCGGCATCCGCGAGCCGTCGCGCGGTGGCGAGACCCAGGCCGCTGGCACCGCCCGTGACGAGGGCGGACGCTCCTGCGATGTCCATTGCGTTCTCCTTCGAACTGGTCCTGCGTCCCACCATACGCGGCACTGCGTGCCAGTCGCGAACCGGGACGCGTCCAGGCTACCGGCGGCCGCTCGCGCGCGGCAGACTGTTCGGGATGGATCTCCGGCTGCGACGCGTGTACAACGAGCCCGCCCCCGACGATGGGTTCCGGGCGCTCGCATGAGCATTCCGGCGGCCGATCTCGACGTCCCGGCGACGGTGCGGGCGCTCGCCGGCGGCGCGGCGCTCACGCCGGTGTGGCGCAACGAGCTCGGCGGCGTGACCTTTCGCGCCGACGACGGCCGGCACATCAAATACGGACCCCGCAACACCGAGACCTCGATGGCCGACGAGGCGGAACGGCTGCGGTGGGCGGGCCGGTTCACACGGGTGCCGCAGGTGCTGGATGCTGGTGCCGACGCGACCCACGAATGGCTCGTGACAGCGACCCTCGACGGACGCTCTGCGGTGGATCCGCGCTGGATCGCCGAGCCCGCCGTCGCGGTGCGCGCGGTCGGCGAAGGGCTGCGGGCGCTGCACGATGCGCTCCCCGTCGCGGACTGCCCGTTCGATTGGGGCGTACCGGGTCGCATCCGGAACGCGGCAGCCCGCGGCATCCGTGTCGACGTGCGCCGGCACGAGACGCCGCCGATCGACCGCCTCGTCGTTTGCCACGGGGATGCGTGCTGCCCCAACACGCTGGTCGGCGACGACGGCCGGTGGTCCGCCCACGTCGACCTCGGCGCGTTGGGCGTCGCCGACCGCTGGGCCGACATCGCGGTCGCGTCGATGAGCACCGAGTGGAACTACGGCCCCGGCTGGGAGGACGAGCTCATCGCCGCATACGGCGTCGAGCCCGATCGGGAGCGCCTCTCCTTCTACCGCGACCTCTGGAACGCGACATGAGCTACCCGCAGATGTTCGACGACGACGATCCGCTGCCGCGGCATCGGCACGAGCTGGCGGAAAAGGGGACGCATGTTGTCGTCGCGGCGCGCTCGAAGCGACGATACGCGTCCCCCTTTTCAGGGACCGCGGCTCCAGGGACGGCGACTCCAGGGACGGCGGCTCCGGGGACGGCGGCTCCAGGGACGGCGGCGTCAGGACCAGACGAAGCGGAACAACCCGACGGCGACGGCGGTACCGAGGGCCACGGCGACGATCGCGAGCGCGCCGACGACGGCGACGGCGTCGCGCGACGTGAGCCGTGACCGGCGAAGCCAGGTACGCTCCCCCGGCGCCCCGAACCCGCGGGCCTCCATCGCCATCGACAGTTTCGTGCCGCGACGCACGGCGAACACCAGCAGCACGAACGCCATCGAGAAAAACCTGCGCAGCGCGCCGCGATCGCCCACGCCACGCGCGCGACGTGCGAGGGTCATCGACCGCCAGTCGTCGACGAACAGCCCGAGCGTGCGGGTGCCGGCGAGCACCCCCAACACGAAGTTCGTGGGCAGGCGCACGATCTGCGCCAACGCTGCCGCGAGCTCGTTCGGGTCGACGCGACCAAACAGCAGCACGGTCGGCACCGCGAGGGCGAGCACCCGGATGCCGACGGCCACCGCAGTCGCGATCGAGGCGTCGCTGATCGTAGCCAGCCCGAACGTCCAGTACACCTCGCCGCCGGGCTTGCCGTACAGCAGCACGCTCATCCCGGCGATCGGTGCGACCAGCAGCACGGGCAGGAGTCGTCGCAGCACCGTCGACAGGCGCAGGCCCGTCAGCGGCAGGCACAGCAGTTGGAGCACGACCGCGAGGATGCCGCTGACCACGTCGATCGAGGCGAACAGCGGCAGCGACAGCAGCACGGCCAGCAGCAGTCTGGTGGCGGGGTTCACGCCGTCGAGCCACGCGGTGCGGGTGACGGCCGGCTCGGTGCGCTGCAGCACGCTCATGCTGCGACCTCCCCGGCGTGCGGCAGCGACAGCTCGATGCGGTGGCCGCCCAGATGACTCTCCACGTCGGCGTCGTGCGTGACGGCGATCACCGTGCCGCCGCCGGCGATCTGCTCCTGCAGCAGCTGCACGAGTTCGATCCACCCGCGACGGTCCTGCCCGAAGGTGGGCTCGTCGAGGACGAGGACCGGCGGCGCCGTCGCGAGCGCCGTCCCTACCGACAGCCGCCGCTTCTGGCCCCCCGAGAGGGTGAACGGATTCGCGCGCGCCAATGGTGCCAGGTGCAGGCGCTCGAGCAGCTCGTCAACGATCGCCATCCGCGCCAAGTCGAAGCCCGCAGCGCGCGGGCCGACGGCGAGCTCGTCGCGCACCGTCTTGGCCAGGAATTGGTGCTCGGGGTCTTGGAAGACCACGCCGATCCGACTGAGGAGCTCGCGTGAGGTCCACTTCGCCGGGCGACGACCCTTGCGACCGGCGAGCGCCGGCGCGGCCTCGACGACGCCGCGAAGCTCCGGCAGCAGCCCGGCGAGCGTCAGCGCGAGCGTCGACTTTCCACTGCCGTTCACGCCGGTGATGACCGTGGCGGCCCCGCTCGGCACCGCCAGGCCGAGGCGAGTCTGCACCGCATTGCGCCCGTCGCGCGAGACGGCGAGCCCGCGCGCCCGGAGCACATCGCTGCCACCGCCACCCCGCGGCAATGCCGGAAGGTCGATGGCGCGACCGGGCACCCACACACCCGCGGCGGCGAGTGCGACGCCGTGCGAGGTGAAGACCTCGGCGGGCGGGCCGTCCGCGAGCAGTCCGCCCTCGGCATCCAGCACGATGACCCGGTCCATGAGGTCGACCCACACGTCGGTGCGGTGCTCGATCACGATCAGGGTCGCACCTCGACCGGCGACTGCCCGTTCGACCGCGCGCCGGACTTCGCCGACACCGGCCGGATCGAGGTTCGCCGTCGGCTCGTCGAGCAGCAGAAGTCCCGGCTGCATCGCGAGGATGCCGGCGATCGCGAGCCGCTGCTTCTGCCCGCCGGAGAGGTGCTTCGTCGGGCGATCGCGGGGTACGTCAAGACCGACGGCGTCGAGGGCGGCAGCGACGCGGCTCGGGATCTCGCTCGGCGGGACGCCCAAGTTCTCGCAGCCGAACGCGACGTCGTCGCCGACCGTGGACAGCACGACGCCGGCGTCTGGGTCTTGCAGCACGAGGCCCACCTGCCCGCGGCAGGCATCGGGCGCCTGGCCGTCCAGGCGGATCTCGCCGGTGGTCTCCCCCTCGTCGGCGCCGCCGAGCAGGCCTGCGAGACCGGCGAGCAGCGTCGACTTGCCCGCACCCGAGGCGCCGAGCAGCAGCACACGCTCACCCGGCTCGATCGTGAAGGTCACATCGGTCACGGCCGCGGCGCGCCGGCCGGCGTAGCGCCACCCCCAGCCCGACGCCGTGACACGTGTCGGACGGTGCACGCTCAGACCTCGGTGCGGGCTTCGCGTCCGGCGGCGAAGCGACTCAGCGCGCCGGTCGCCGCCAGCGCCCGAACCAGCAGCCAGCCGACGATGCCGGCGAGCACGATGCCCGAGGCGACCGCGACGCCGAGGTAGATGAGGTTGTATTCGAGGGTCTTGAGGATGTTCGGCGTCGTTCCGTAGAACAGCTCGAGCACCACTGCGCCGAGTGCCGCGCCGACACCGGCGAGGATCGAGACCGGCAGCGTGAAGCGACGGTAGAAGAAGGCGAGGAAGACCAGTTCGGCGCCGAGCCCCTGCGCCAGGCCCGACATGATCGTGCCGACGCCCCACTGGTTGCCGAGCAGCGCTGAGACGGTCGCCGCGACGAGCTCGACGAACAGCGCCGCGCCGGGCTTGCGGATCACGAGCCCGCCCACGACGCCGCCGAGCAGCCAGATGCCGAGCGCGACGCCGCCGAGGCCCGGGGTGAGTGCATCCATCGCACCCCACCAGGCGTACCCGACGGTGTTCCAGCCCGAGAAGACCAGACCGATCGCGACACCCAGGACGCTCGCGACGATGATGTCGACGGGGCGCCACGCGAAGCGATTCGCGGTGGCAGAACGGACGGTGGTGGACGACGCGGACGCGTGCATATCTACTCCTCCCTGCGCCGGCATGACCCGGATCAGGTTCGACGGTCGAAGCGTGGTTCGCTTCCTCTCAGCCCGGCTCACCGGACTCCCGTGGTTGTCGCGTCGAGTATAGCGCCGACGGTCACGGTAGTTTTGTCGCGTGGATGATGCGCGCGACCCCGACGGCGCACCTCGCAACCCCTCGACCGGCACGACGGCGCTCGCGTGGGTGGACGAGGAACGCATCATGTCGGGCGCCCAGCCCACCGTGCCCGCTCGCGGACGCGCGCCCGACCTGCTGGCCCGTCGGCCGCGACGACGGATCCCACCCACGTTCTTCCTCGTGCCGATCGCGACGGTGCTTGTGCTGGCCTGCGCGTACACCGGCGCAGCACTGCTGTGGCCGCTGCACAACGTGCAGCCCACCGTGACGGCGGCCGAGATCGCGACCGTGGCGGCACCCGAGACCGCCGTCAGCTGGCCGGAGAACGGCAGCGCCGCGGTCGGGGTCGACGGGCTGGAGACGGTCGCGGCATCCGATGACGAGGCCGTGCCGATGGCGAGCATCACGAAGCTCGTGACCGCACTCATGGTGCTCGACGAGACGCCGCTCGAGGTTGGCGAGCAGGGTCCCGAGCGCGAGATCACGTGGGCCGATCGCTACCGCTACTGGGAGTACCTTGCGCGCGGCGAGTCGGCGCTCGACGTGCCCGTCGACGGCACCCTCACGACCTACCAGCTGCTGCAGGGCATGCTCATGGGCTCCGCGGGCAACTACGCCGAGCTGCTGACCGCCGACACCTGGCCGACGGATGCCGAGTTCTCCGCCGCCGCGACCGAGTGGCTCGACGCCAACGGCCTGAACGACATCGTCGTGGTCGACCCGAGTGGCATCAGCCAGGAGAACGTTGCGACACCTGCCGCGCTCATCGACCTCGGCGAAGCCGCCCTCGACAATCCGGTACTCGCCGAGATCGTCGCCACCGAATCGGTGGAGCTGCCCGGCGCCGGCGAGGTCGAGAACACGAACGAACTGCTCGACGACGGCGCGGTGGGGCTCAAGACCGGCACCCTGTACGGCGACTACAACCTGCTCGCGGCCCGCGACATCGACGCCACCGACGCGGTCGTCACCGTCTACGCCGTCGTGCTCGGCCAGATCGGCAACGACGCCCGCTTCGACGAAGCGGAGCGGCTGCTCGATGAGGTCGTCGCCGAAGCCGAGACCCCGGTCACCCTTCCTGCGGGAACGGTCGCCGGTTCTGTGACGACCCTCTGGGGCGACTCAGCAGACATCGTCACCACCGAAGACGTGTCGGTGCTCGCGTGGAACGGCGCGTCTGCGGCATCCACCCCTGCGCTCGACCTGGGCGAGGCGGCGGCCGATCGCGAGGACGGCGACCCGGCCGGGACCGTGTCATTCGAGGGTCCGGTGAACGCGCAGACGGCACCGCTTGCGCTCACGGCGACGATCACCGACCCCGACGGGTGGTGGCGACTCACCCACCCGCTCGAGCTGTTCGGGCTGGGGTGAGTGCCGGGGTGCAGTTGAGCGCCGGCTCCCGGCATCCTTCGAGCGCACGGTTCGGCGCGCGTTCGGGAGGGGAACGGCGTTCGGGAGGGCCGCGGCGGCGGCGATCAGCCTCCCGAGTGCAGAGTTCCTCCCGAGCGCGCGGCGCCAGGGGCTAGAAAGGCCAAATCACCGGCACGTACAGCACCGCGACGGCGAGGAACCCGACCGTGAGCGGGGCCCCGAGGCGCCAGTAGTCGCCGAAGCGGTAGCCGCCGGGCTGCATGACCATCACGTTGGCGGGCGTGGCGACCGGGGTGAGGAAGGCCGCCGCCCCGGCGACGGTGAGGGCCATCATGAACGGCTGGATGCTGACGTCCAGCGTGGCGGCGATCGCCACCGCGATGGGGGCGACCACCAGCACGGTGGCGACATTGGAGATGAACTGCCCGAGCACCATCGTCAGCACGCACAGCACCAGCAGCGCGAGGTGCGGCGACGCGCGGCCGATGAGGGCGAGCACGCCGTCGGCGACGAGGTCCGCGGCTCCCGTGGAGGTGAAGGCGGCCGACAGTGCCATCATGCCGGCGATGAGGATGACGGTGGTCCACGAGATCGCGCGGTAGGTCTGCGGCACCGTCAGCACGCGGGTGACGATCAGCGCACCGGCGGCGAGCAGTCCCGCCACCGCCGGGGGCACGAGCCCGGTCGCCAGCAGCACGACCATGACGCCGAGGATCACGAGGGCTCGGCGGGCACCGCGGCCGAGCGGGACCGCCCGCTGCAGCGCCTGCGGCGAGGTGACGGCGATCACGTCGGGCGAGGCGGTGTAGCGGGTGAGCGACTCCCAGGGGCCCTGCACGAGGAGGGCGTCGCCGGCCTGCAGGGTGAGGGCACCGGCGATGTCGCGGGCGGGATGCGCCGGGTCGGGCGCCTCGGCGCCGCGGCGCACCGCGAGGATGACGATGCTCTCGTCGCTGGTGGTCATGCCCGCGCAGACGGTGGTGCCGATGAGGGCCGAGCGCGGTGCGACCAGCACCTCGGCCGCGCCGTCGCGTGCGCCGAACAGCACCCCGGTGTCGAGGCTCACCGCGTAGCTCTCCCGCAGGGCGCGGGCGTGCGCGCGGGGGTCGGGCGCGACGTCGGCGACCCGGTCGGGCACCCGGTCCGGCAGCAGCCGGTCGCCACCCAGCACGACGACCAGCACCGTGAGGGCGACCAGCGGGATGCCGGCGAGGGCGAACTCGAAGAACCCGAAGGCGCGACCGCCGGCCGCGGCGGCGGCATCCGAGACGACGATGTTCACGGGCGTGCCGGTGAGGGTGAGCAGCGACCCCGCGCTCGCGGCGAAGGCGAGCGGGATCAGCAGCTTCGACGGGACGAGGCCGGCACGCACGGCGACCACGACGACCACGGGGAGCAGGGCCGCGACGGCGCCGTTGATGCTGATGAACGCCGACAGTGCGGCGGCGAGCAGGGCGATGATGGCGGTGAGCCGCCGCCGGTCGGTGCCGGCCCGGCTGATCACCTGGTGACCCGCCCAGGCCGTCACGCCCGTGGCATCCAGCGCCTCGCTCACGACGAACAGGGACGCGATGAACAGCACCGTCGGATCGCCGAATCCGGCGAGCGCCTGCGCGAGGGTGAGCGTGCCCGTCGCCCACAGCGCCAGGACGACGCCGACCGCGATCACCGCGAGCGGCACGCGGTTGCTGACGAACGCGAAGATCGCCAGCCCCAGCACGATGAAAGTCCACACCGCGGGGTCCATGGTCCCACCCTAGTGACCCCGGGCGGGGTCACCCGACCCCACCCCACTGTCACCCCATCTCCGCCCGTGTCCATAGTCCAAGCCCGTGAACAACTGCGGGCCTGACACCCGACACGCCGGGCCGACGACCGGATGCGGCGGCGTGTCGCCCCGCATCCCCGCAGTTGTGCACAACCCGGACGGCAGGGGCGGCAAGAGGGTGGCGGCGGCGGGGAGGCCCGGTCAGGCGAACTGCACGACCTGCTGCAGACGGGTGCGGATGTCGAAGAGTTCGTTGCCGCCGATGTCGCGGGCGCCGGCGACGCCGCGGCGCAACACGGTCGACAGCGCCGACTGCGCGACGACCGCGACCGGCACACCCTTGACCTTGCCGAGTTCTTCGATCGCCGTGGCGATGTCGTCGTCGGGCACCACGACGATGACACCGCTGAACTTCACACGGGCGAAGCGCGCCATCGCGCGAGTGCGTGCGACGAGGGTCGCCACCGGTGTGCCGTCGACGCCGTCGCCGATGATCTCACCGCGGCGCAGCCGGATCGGCCCACCGACGTCTTCTGACAGCAGCCCGTAGAGCCCGCTCGGGCCGAGCACGATGTGATCGAGCTTCGCGTCGGGGTCTCGGGGGTCGACGGCGACGTCGTGCCAGACCGTGTAGCCCATGCCGAGTTCGCCGACGATGCGTGCCGTCGCCTCCTCGGCGATCGCGTCTGCCAGCAGCCGCCGAATCTCGCGGGGCGCACGCCGCACGAGCGCCGGGTCGTAGGGGTTCTCGAGCGTCGTGCCGCGACCGCTCCACTCGCGCATGAGGGTGAGGTACCGCTCGCGACGCCAGCCGCCGGGCTGACCGAACGAGCGGGCGCGCGGGCGGGTGTCGTTCGGCGCGTGCGGTGGGCGCCACTGCGGGGTGTCGGGCTCGTACGATGCGCCGAACCCGTGCCCACGGTCGTAGGCGGCACGGGCCTCGGGCGTGCCGACGAGCTCCCACGCCCGTTGCACCTGCACGAACAGCGCCGCGTCACCGCCGGTGTCGGGATGGGTCTGACGCAGCCGCAGCCGGTAGGCGCGGCGCAGCTCCTCGTCGGAGGCGTCGGGCGCGACGGTGAGCACCTCGTAGGCCGACGCCGACAGGGGACTGTCGAACACGCGTCAGCTCCAGAGCGGGGTCGAGGGCGTCGCGGCGAGCGCTTCGGCGCCGAGTCCGTCGGGCAGGTCGTCGACGGATGCCGGCTGCCATGCCGGGTTGCGATCCTTGTCGACCAGCTGCGCGCGGATCCCTTCGACGAGGTCGGGCCGGCTCGTCGCGAACCACATGACGAGGCCGTACTCCTGCTCGAGCGCGGCGCGCAGGTTCGGCAGGTCGCGGGCAGCGCGGACGGCGGCGAGGGTCACGGCAAGACCCGTCGGCGACAGCTCGCGCAGGGTCTGGGCGGCGGCGTGCGCCTCGGGTTCGCTGCGTGCGTCGAGCCGGGCGATGATCTCGGCGACGGAGTCGGCGGCGAACGCGTCGTCGATCCACGCACGCTGCGCGATGAGCCGCGACGGTTCGGGCGTCTCGTCGAACAGCAGCACGAGCTCGGTCGGCGTCTGCGGGTCGGCGCGGGTCACGAGCGCGTCGCGCAGGTCGTCGAGCCGATCCGACGGCACCATGTGGTCGGCGAATCCGGTGGCGATCGCATCGGCGGCATCCATCGTCGCCCCCGTCAGCGCGAGGTACTCCCCCAGGCGGCCCGGTGCATGTGCGAGCAGCCAGGTGCCGCCGACATCGGGGGTGAATCCGATGCGGGTCTCGGGCATGGCGAGCTTCGAACGCTCGGTCACGACACGGACGGCGGCGTGCCCGGCCAGGCCGATGCCACCACCCATCGTGATGCCGTCGGCGAAGACGACCACCGGCTTCGGATACTCGGCGATGCGCGCGTTGAGTGCGTACTCGGCCCGGAAGAACTCGCCGGTCTGGTCTGCCCGCCCATCGACGATGAGGTCGTAGAGGCCACGCACATCTCCCCCGGCGCACAGTCCCCGGTCGCCGGCGCCGTCGAGCAGCACGATCTGCACGTCAGCGTCATGCTCCCAGCGATCGAGCGCAGCGGCGAGGTCTCGGATCATGCCGAGGTCGAGCGCGTTGATGGCCTTGGGCCTGTCAAGCGTGAGCCTGCCGACGCTCCCCTCGGTGCGGACCATGACCTGGGACGACGGGGGCGCACTGCTCATTCCGTCATTATCCCCTGCGGCGTTGCTGGCGGCGCGGACGGGTCTCGTCCGTCAGGATGGTGAGGACCGCCCGACGACGAGAGGCCGCGCAATGCCCGAGGGACACGTCCTTCGCTTCACCGACGTCACCAAGCGATTCGGCGCCATCACGGCCGTCGACGGGCTCACCGCCGAGGTGCAGCCGGGCGTGGTGACCGGCTTCCTCGGTCCGAACGGCGCCGGCAAGACGACGAGCCTGCGCATTCTGCTCGGGCTCGTGCGCGCAACATCGGGCAGCGCCACGATCGGCGGACAGCGCTACGCCGACCTGCGGTTTCCGCTGCAGTCGGTCGGGGCAGCCCTCGAAGCCTCGAGCTTTCACCCCGGACGCACCGCGGCGAACCACCTCACGGTGTACGCGCAGGCCGCCGGCATCGCACGCTCGCGGGTCGACGAGGTGCTCGGACAGGTCGGGCTCGCCGATGCCGCCGGGCGCAAGGTGGGCGGCTTCTCGCTCGGCATGCGCCAACGCCTCGGCCTCGCCTACACGCTGCTGGGCGACCCCGGCGTGCTCGTGCTCGACGAACCGTCGAACGGGCTCGACCCCGAAGGCATCAAATGGATGCGGGGGTTCCTGCGGCAGCTGGCGTCGGAGGGCCGCACCGTGCTCGTCTCGTCGCACATCCTCGCCGAAATCCAGCAGTCGGTCGACGCCCTGCTGATCATCAGTCGTGGCCGCCTCGTCTTTCAGGGTGCGCTGCACGAACTGACGGATGCCGACGAATTCGCGACCGTCGTCGACGCGCCCGACCGCGCGGCCCTGATCACGGCGCTGACCGACGCCGACCTGTCGCACGATGCGATGCGCTCAGGGCTCACGGTGCACGGCGCCGACACCGCCACGGTCGGTGCGGTCGCGGCGGCCGCCGGGGTCGCGCTGTCGACGCTGCAGCGTCGCGGTCCGGCGCTGGAGGAGGTGTTCCTCGACCTCGTCAACGGCGTCCGTGTGCACGCGTCGGTGCACGCCGATGCCGGTGCCGAGGCCGATGGCGGAGATCAGGAGGCCGCACCCGCGCTGCGCACCGACGACGCCGCCACCGAGCCCGCGGCGACCCCGGCATCCGAACCTGCCGCAACGGCGGATGCCGGCACCGCAGCGCCCGCCGAACTCGAGCCCGCGGCGCCCACGGCCCGGACCGCCGCGCCGGGTGCCGCGCACGACGAGCCCTATGAGCCGGCCATCACCGAGGCTATCTTCGTGATCCCGCCCGACTTCGACGACAACGACGAAGGGGGACGAGCATGAGCCTCGCACGTGCGACCCGGTCTGAGCTGACGAAGCAGTTCACGACGTCGATGTGGTGGATTCTCGCGGTCGTGCTCGTCGTGTACATCGGGCCGACCGCGGCGGGTCTTGCCGCCGTGTTCGCGTTGAACGTCGACGGGTCGCTGGACCAGGCCGGCGGCGGCATGCCGCCGCTGCCCGCCGACATGCTGCCGGCGATGGTCTACAGCCTCGCGACCGCGATCGGCTATGTCTTCCCCCTGCTGATCGGCACGCTGCTGGTGACGGGCGAGTTCCGTCACCTCACGCTCACCCCGACGTTCCTCGCCGTGCCGCGGCGCGGCATCGCGCTCGGCGGCAAGCTGCTCGCCGGTGTCGTCATGGGGGCGCTGTACGGCGTGATCTCCGTCGTCATCACCGTCGGACCCGGCGCGGCGCTCCTGGCCGCATTCGGCGTCGACCCGCTGCTGGGCGAAACCGAGACGTGGGCGATGATCGGGCGGATGCTGCTGGCCATGATCATCTGGGTGATCGTCGGCTTCGGCATCGGAACCCTCGTGCGCAACCAGGTCGCCGCGGTCGTGGGCGTGATCGCCTTCACACAGTTCTTGGAACCGATCCTGCGGATGATCGGTGGGTTCGTCGACGGCGTGTCCGAGGCGACCCAGTATCTGCCGGGCGCCGCCTCCGACGCGCTCGTCGGCGCGAGCATCTTCACCGGCCTCACCGGTGCGACCACAGACGTCGCGGCCCTCGAGTGGTGGATCGGCGGCCTCGTGCTGCTCGGCTACGGCGTCGTGCTCGTCGTACTCGGCCACCTGGTGAGCTGGCGGCGCGACGTCAACTGACGCCGGTCACGCGGCAGGCCCGGTCACGCCGTCGCGGGTCGCGGTGCCGGTGCCGGTGCCGGCGACGGGCGGTGCACCGGAACAGCCCCCGTCGCGAGCGAGACCACATCGGTCGGCTCCCCTGCGGCATCGACCCGCAGGGCTTGCACGAGTGCGAGGCCGTGGCGGGTCGACAGCACGAGACGCGAGAACTCCGCATCCTCGGCCATGTCGATGACGACAGCTGGGCGGCCGCGTCGGACGATCACGAAGTCCGACCCGGCGGCCGACTTCCACGTGCCCATCGCGAGCACGCCCCGCAGGTGCGTGCCGGGGCTCGCGACGCCGCGCAGCCACGTCCACGCATCGTCGACGAGCTGCACCTTTCGGATGCCGGAGCGTTCGACGTGCACGTCGCCTCGGTGCAGCGACAGGGCGCGCTCGGTCACCGAGAGCCGCACTTCGAGTCGGGTCGAGTCGAGCAGCAAGGTGACCATGGCCCTCAGTCTGCCAGCGTCGGCCTCACGAGACGGTCACCGTGCGGCAACGATCCGGTGTCAGATCGCGAATTCGTCGCTCGCGTGGGGCAACGCGAAGCGCGAGACCGCTTCGATGAGCCCGTCGACGGTCTGTTCACGGGCAATGACCTTGATGCCCAGGCCCGCCTTGCGGGCGTCTTTCGCGGTACGCGGGCCGATCGCCGCGATGACGGTCTCGGTGGGAATCTCGGGGAACTGCGCGTGGACCTGTTCGGCGACCGAGCCGCTCGTGACGAGGATCGCGTTGATGCGACCTGAGCGGACGTCTTCGGCGATGCGCTCGGTCGCGGGCACGCCGACGGTGCGGTAGGCGACGACGCTGCGCACATCGTGCCCGGCCTCGCTGAGTTTTCGGGTGAGCACGGGCTTGGCGATCTCGCTGCGCAGCGTGAGGATGCGGCGGGGCTCGGACTCGAGCGCGATGAGCTGCGCAGCCATGCCCGCGGCGGAGTTGTCGTCTTCGGGCACCAGATCGACGCGGTATCCGACGGCGGTGAGCGCGGCGGCCGTGGTCTCACCGACGGCGGCGATCTGCGTGGATGCGGGGATCACGGCCCGGTAGGCGTAGAGCACGTCGACAGTGGTCGCGCTGGTGACGGTCAGCCAGTCGAAGGCGCCTGCGGCGAGGTCGGCGAGCGACTGCTCGAGCGTCGCCTGATCACGAGACGGTGCGAAGTTGATGAGCGGTGCGATGACGGGCGTCGCTCCCTGCGCACGCAGGGTCGCCGCCACACCGTCACCCCAGGGGCCGCCGCGGGGCACCAGGACGCGCCAGCCTTTGAGGGGCTTGGCCTTCTGGTCCGAAGCGAGGGGCTTTGTGTTCATGGGTCGACTCTCGTGATGCTGCATCATCGGTCGCCCGGCGTTCGAGCAACCGATGCACGCCCTCCCCACTCGTCACCGGGGCGACGAGGTGCGAGAAACGTCATCGGCAGCGTCTGCGTCTTTGCCGCTGCTTGCAGACGAGCATACCCCCGGGCGGCGGTGCCGGCGGCGGCGGGGGCAGCGGATCAGCGCGTGTAGAGCCGGACGATGCCCCAGACGGCTGCGCCCACCGCGACGGCAACGCCCACGACGGCAGCCGCTGCGATCGCGGGGCTCTCGCGGCTGAAGCGCCGCGCACTCGTGATGCCCTGATCGGCAGCGACCGCGACCCGCTTGGGCACGTTCGCCTTCTCTTCGATCGCGAACAGCGCCGCCTTCAATTCGGCGCGGGCCTTCTCGACCGGGTCGGTGATGCCGACGGGCACGGCGGTGCGGGGAACGGGAAGCTCAGAACTCATCGGCGACGTCCTTCACGATGGCGGCGTCGGTGCTGAGCGCCTTCGCCGGGTTCTCGGAACGGGAGAGGTGTCGGATGCGGGCGACGCCCAGCAGCGCGAAGATCACCGCGAGCAGCAGCCCGATGCCCGCGACGATGAGCGAGGCGAGCCAGGCCGGCATCCACGACGACAGCCCGATGATGGTGAACGCACCGGCGGCCGGGATGAACCAGAACAAGAAGAACAGCGCGACGATGAACCAGACGCCGCCCATGCCGACGTCCTTGCCGGCGCTCTTGGCCCACTTCTTGGCCGAGTCGATCTCTGCGACGACGAGGTTGCGCACCAGCTCGGGCACTTCGCCGAGCAGCGTGAACAGGCTGTCGTCGTTGCGATCGCGGAAGCCGCGAGGCGTGCTCATGTCACTTCTTCTTCGCGTCGTCGACGGCCTTCTTCACGCCGTCGGCGGTCTTGTCGGCAGCCTCGGCGACGTCGTCGGCCGATTCTTTGCCGGCCTTGATCGCCGCGTCGAGCTTCTGCCCGGGCGTCGCGCCCTTCTTCGCTGCCGCCTTGGTGACCTTGACGGCGCCGTCCCAGACAGCGCTCGGCAGCGCGAGCGCGGCCGACTTGCCGAGGTCCTTGACCTTGTCGACCTGGTGCTGCACGGGGTCGGTGTTCCAGACCTTCAAGAAGCCGGTCTTGATCTGCTCGTAGCGCTCACGGCCGGCCCGCGCGCCGAGCACATAGCCCGCGGCGAGTCCGACGACGATGCCAATCTTCCCCTTCATGGGGTCTCCTCACGCTCGTTGTCGGTGTCGCTGTCCGTCCAGGGTAGCCGCATATTCCGATTCCGGCATCCGGGGTTGACATCGAGGGGTCACACCGCTCCCGAGTCGCTCCACAGCGCGCGGCTGCGTACCGAGTCGGCCGTGCGGATGCCGGCGGCAACAGTGCGCGCGAGCCCGCTGCCGGCGATCCAGGCGCCGACGACCGCGAGGGTCGGGTGGGGTTCGAGGGCCGCCCGGACCGTATCGACGGTCTGCGCGTGGCCGCGGACTGCCGCAGGCGCGGCGCGGTATCGGCGTGCGGAGGCGGCGCTGACGACGCGCAGTTCTTCGACACCGAGCAGCGCCGCCGCCGCGGCCCGAGCCCGCTCGGTCCGGTCGCCGCCGGCGCGCTGAGCGGGCAGGGTGACGCGCAGCACGTGGTGTCCCGCGGGCAGCGCGCCGGCGAGCCACTCCCACACCGCCGTGGCGTGCACGACCGATGCCGAGCCGTCGAACGCGTGCACCTCGTGGCCGCGCGGCGCATCGTCGAGAGCGGGTGCGTCGACGAGCAGCGTCGTGACGTCGAGCTCATCGCCATGGTGCGATGCGGGCAGGGTGACGATGCCGTGCAGCAGCGACCGGGCCGACGGTCCGTCGGCGGCGACGATCACGGCATCCGCCTCGGCCGTCTCGGCCGTCTCGCCACCGACCTCGAGTCGCCACCGGTCGCCGTCGGCGTGCAGCGCCGTGACGGGCGCGCCGAGCCGGACGTCGGCGGCGAGGTCGTCGAGGGCCGCGGCGAGCGCGTCGACGAGTGTCACGAGCCCGCCGCGCAGCGACAGCACGGCCGGGTCGGGTGTCTGCGACCCGAGCTCGCCGACGGCGCCGGCGAGGGATCCGGTGCGGGTGAGGGCTGAGCTCAGGCCCGGCGCCGCGTCCTGCACGTCGATGTCGTCGGGGTGCACGCCGAACACGCCCAGCGACAGGGGCGCGACCATGCGGTCGACGATCTTCGCTCCCATGCGACCGCGCACCAACTCGCCGAGCGCCTGCGCGTGCCCGATCGTGAGCGGCGGACGCAGCCGGTCGAGGTAGGCGCGCCATGCACCCGACCAGCCGATGAAGCGTCGGGCGTCGTCGCCCCACGGGTTCGCGGGGATGCCGAGCACGCTGTCACTCGGCAGCGGCGCGGCATTCGGCGTCGAGGGCAGGCCCGCGATCCACCGCCCACCCGGCAATGGTGCAACGACCTCGCCCGCGAGGCTGAGGTGGTCGACGAGTTCGCGCATCACTTCGGACGATGCCGCCCAACGGTCGGCGCCGGCGTCGACGCGGATGCCGTCGAACTCAGCAGCGTCGATCGTGCCGCCGAGCCGGTCGGACGCCTCGAACAGCGTCACCGAGACGCCGACCTTCGCGCATTCGTACGCGGCGACGAGCCCCGCGATGCCGCCGCCGATCACCGCGATGCGGGTCTCTCGGGCGTGGCGGACGAGGTCGGGCGCGTCGGACATGCCTTCATCCTTTCACCCGGCACCTGTCGATGACCCGTGCACAACGTCGCCGATCCGCGCCACTGCGGCGCGGAATCGGCGTGCGCGGCCCGATCCGGCGCGGATGTGCGACGTTATACACGGGGGCGAAGTGGAACACTGGTGCTATGACGCTGCGCATCACCGACGACCCGGCCGCCGACCAGCTGCTCACCGACGACCCGCTGGCGCTGCTGATCGGTATGCTGCTCGACCAGCAGGTGGCGATGGAGACCGCGTTCGCAGGTCCCTTGAAGATCGCCGACCGCATCGGCACGCTCGATGCGGCCGCGATCGGCGGGTACGACCCGGAGCAGTTCGCGGCCGCGTTCTCGCAGACGCCCGCCGTCCACCGCTTTCCCGGATCGATGGCCGCGCGCACGCAGGCGCTGTGCACCGCGATCGCAGACGACTGGGGCGGCGACGCATCCGCCATCTGGACGCAGGGCGACCCCGACGGCGCCACCGTGCTGAAGCGATTGAAGGCGCTGCCCGGCTTCGGCGAGCAGAAGGCGAAGATTTTCCTCGCGCTGCTCGGCAAACAGTACGGGTACACCGGCGCGGGCTGGCGCGAGGCCGCCGGCTTGTACGGCGACGAAGGCTCGTTCCGTTCGGTGGCCGACATCGTCTCGCCCGAGTCGCTGACGAAGGTGCGGGAGTACAAGAAGGCCGCGAAAGCCGCTGCAAAAGCTGCGAAGGGCTGAACCATGGAACCCACCGGAGGCAGCGTCGCCGCATTCGTCGCCGGAGTGACCCCAGCGAAGCGCAGGCGGGATGCCGAGACGCTCATCGCACTCATGCGAGACGTGAGCGGTCGCGAGCCCGAACTGTGGGGCACGATCATCGGCTTCGGCAGCTGCCACTACCGCTACCCGACGGGCAATGAGGGCGACATGCCGCTCATCGCGTTCGCGCCGAGGAAGGCGGCATCCACCCTCTACGTGCTCGACGGCACCGGCGAGCACCCGGCCGAACTCGCCCGGCTCGGCCCGCACACCGCGAGCGTCGGCTGCGTCTACATCAAAGACGTCGAACTCGTCGACCACGACGTGCTGCGCACGATCGTGCAGAAGGCGTACGACTTCACGCTCGGCGGCGGCAACGACTACGCGAAGATCACCGTCACCGACTGACGGCGCCGTCCAGGACTCCCGTCGCGGACGGCGCCGTTCAATATTCAGTCTGCGCGCTGCGCGGCGCGCCGCGCCCGCCCGGAATCCCGCGGGACGGTCCCCGAACGGATGCCGCGGAGCCTGAATGTTGAACGCGACCGGCGCCCGCTCGAGACGGTCGCGCCGGTCGCGCGACGCTCAGGCGCCGCGCAGGCGCTCGGCGAGGTAGGTCTCGAGCGCGTCGAGGCCGACGCGCTCCTGGGCCATCGCGTCGCGGTCGCGGATGGTGACGGCGTTGTCGTCGAGCGAGTCGAAGTCGACCGTGACGCAGAACGGCGTACCGATCTCGTCCTGACGGCGGTAACGGCGGCCGATCGCGCCGGCGTCGTCGAAGTCGACGTTCCAGCCGCGGCCGCGCAGGCGGTCGGCGGTCTCACGCGCAAGCGGCGACAGGCGCTCGTTGCGCGACAGCGGCAGCACCGCGACCTTCACCGGCGCCAGGCGTGGGTCGAGACTCAGCACGGTGCGGGTGTCGGTGCCGCCCTTGGCGTTGGGCACCTCTTCCTCTCGATAGGCATCCACGAGGAACGCCATCATGGACCGGGTGAGGCCGAACGAGGGCTCGATGACGTACGGCACGTACGTCTCGCCGGATGCCTGGTCGAAGTACGTGAGCTTCTGGCCCGAGGCCTCGATGTGGCTCGACAGGTCGAAGTCTGTGCGGTTGGCGATGCCCATGAGCTCGCCCCACTCCTTGCCAGGGAAGCCGAAGCGGTACTCAACGTCGATCGTGCCCGCTGAGTAGTGCGCACGCTCGTCTTCGGGCACGTCGAACTGGCGCATGTTCTCGGGGTCGATGCCGAGCTCGATGAACCAGTCCCAGCACGCCTGCACCCAGTGCTCGAACCACTCGCCGGCCTCTGCCGGCGGCGTGAAGAACTCGATCTCCATCTGCTCGAACTCGCGCGTGCGGAAGATGAAGTTGCCTGGGGTGATCTCGTTGCGGAACGCCTTGCCGACCTGCCCGATGCCGAACGGCGGCTTCTTGCGGCTCGCGGTGAGCACGTTCGAGAAGTTCACGAAGATGCCCTGCGCGGTCTCGGGGCGCAGGAAGTGCAGGCCCGACTCGTCGTCGACGACGCCGAGGTAGGTCTTCACGAGGCCCGAGAACGCCTTCGGCTCGGTGTACTGGCCCTTCGTGCCGCAGTTCGGGCACGGCACGTCGCCGAGACCGTTCTCGGCCTTTCGGCCCTTGCGCGCCTCGAAGTCCTCGATGAGCGTGTCTTCGCGGAACCGCTTGTGACACTGCAGGCACTCCACGAGCGGGTCGCTGAACGTCGCGACGTGGCCCGACGCCTCCCACACGCGCTTGGGCAGGATCACCGACGAGTCCAGCCCCACCATGTCGCCGCGTCCGCGGACGAACGTCTGCCACCACTGGCGGCGGATGTTCTCCTTCAGCTCAGTGCCGAGGGGGCCGTAGTCCCACGCCGACCGCGATCCGCCGTAGATCTCACCGGCCTGGAACACGAACCCGCGGTGACGGGCGAGGGCGATGACTTTGTCGAGGCGAGACTGCTCGGCCACAGGTGGCTCCAAATGGTCGTTTTCGTGCGGTGCGCGATGGCGCGGATGCCGGAGACCCCGGCATCCGTCCAGTCTAGTCGTGCCGCTGTCGGGCGCCGGATTGAGCGACCGCCTGCAGGGTGCGCTTCGAACTCGGACGCGCATCGGCCGGTGTCACCGCACGATACGGTCGAAGGGTCATCCACAACTCAGGGGAAAGCAGGTTCGGAGTGGATATCCTCACTGCCGGCGGATTGTTCGTGCTCATCGGCGTCGGCGTCGTGGCGCTGGTCATCGTTCTCGTCATCGCGCTCATCGTCGTGCGCGCCTGGTACAAGGTCGCCAAGGCCGACCAGGCACTCGTGATCGTCGGTAAGAGCCAGAAGAACGCGAGCGGCGAATCGTCTCGCATCTCGGTCATCACCGGCGGCGGCGCACTCGTCAACCCGCTCACGCAGCGCGCCGAGATGATCTCGCTGCGCGCACGTCAGATCAAGATGGAGCCGACCGCGCAGTCCTCGACCGGTGTCACGGTCAACGTCAGCGGTGTCGCCCTCGTGAAGATCGGCTCCGAGCCCGAGCTCGTGCGCCGCGCCGCGGAGCGATTCCTCTCGCAGGACGGCGCGATCGAGCAGTTCACCACCGAACAGCTCGAAGGCGCCCTGCGTGGTGTCGTCGCGACCCTGACGGTCGAGCAGCTCATGAACGACCGGCAGAAGCTGTCGGACCAGATCGCCGAAGGCATCAAGAGCGACCTGCTCTCGCAGGGCCTCATCCTCGACTCGTTCCAGATCCAGGGTGTGACCGACAAGAACGGCTACATCGACGCGCTGGGCGCCAGCGAGGTCGAGCGTGTGCGCCGTGAGGCCGACGTCGCCCGCATCAACGCGGCCCGCGAGGTCAAGGCCCGCCAGATCGCGACCGACGAGGCGACCCTCATCGAGCAGACCGCGTACGACAAGAACACCGCAGCCGCCTCCGCCGAGGTCGGCCGCGCCCGCGCCGAGGCCGAGCAGGCCGAAGCCCTGGCCCGCGCAGAGCGCGAGCAGGCGGTGCTGCTGCAGCAGGCCGAGAACAAGCAGGCCCGACTCGACGCCGACATCAAGAAGGTCGCCGACGCCGACCTGTACCAGCGCCAGCGCGCCGCCGACGCCGAGGCCTACGCCCAGGTGAAGGCGGCCGAGGCGCGCGCACAGATCGCGGCACAGGAAGCAGAGGCCACGCGCCTTCGCGCCCAGGCCGACGCCGACGCCGTGCGCGTCGAAGGTGAAGCCCGTGCGACGGCGATCGAGGCCGAAGCCGACGCGCTCTCGCGCAACCAGCAGGCCCTCCTCGCCCAGCGCGCCCTCGAAGCGCTCGTGCCGATGATGACCGAGTTCGCCCGCGGCTTCGACAAGGTCGGGTCGATCACGGTGCTCGGCGGCGAGGGTGCGTCATCCCACATCGCGTCGGAGTCGGCATCCGGCATGCGCGCCACCTTCGACGCCGTCGAGGCCGCCACCGGCATCGACCTGCGCCAGATCATCCAGGGCCAGGCGACCGGCCGCGGCATGGCGCAGGGCCTGCAGGACGAGCCCGCACCCACCCGCGCGTCGCGTCGCGCCGCGACTGCCTCGGCATCCGCGGAGGAGCCCGTCGCCGACGCGTCGGTGGCGCGTGCCGTCGAGATCGGCCAGGAGTTCGCCGCCGGCGACGGCGCGCAGGCCTGATCGACCCTCGTTCCGCGGCTCCGGCGTTGACCAGCGCCGGAGCCGCGTAGCCTTGAGACGTGTTCTCGCGCCTGTTCGATCGTGCTGCGCCACTGTGGCGGGCAGCCGAGACGCTGGGCGACATCATCGTCGTCAACGTCCTGCTCGTGCTTTCGGCCATTCCGATCGTGACCTTCGGCGCGGGACTCACCGCCGCGTACGACACGGCTCGACGCCTTCAAGACGACGACTCCGGCGCCGCCCGCCTGTTCTGGACGTCGTTCCGCACGAACTTCAAGCAGGCGACAGCCCTCTGGCTCATCGTCGGGCTGGTCGGCGCAGCGATCCTTTCAACCTGGCTGTTCGTTCGCGCAGAAGAACTCGTCGTGCTGAAGGTTCTGCTCACGATTGTCTACGCCCTCGTCTTTCCGTACGTGTGGGTGCTGCAGGCTCGCTTCGAGAACTCCGTCGCAGGCACACTGCGCAATGCAGCCATCATCGCCATCGGGCGCCTCCCCTACACCGCAGGCGTCGCCCTCATTCAGGTCGTGGTCGCCGCGGTGATCGTCGCCACCTGGATCTATCTGCCGCAGGCGGTCGCGTTTCTGCTGCTCCTCGGCTACGCGCTCGTAGTGTTCGCGGCGTCACCGCTCTTGGAGCGTGCGATCTCACCGCTGCTGCCGACCGAAGCGGACAGCGTCGCCTGAACGTCGTCATCGATCGTTCGAACTGACTCGCGCTCGATCAACCGCCCACGAATCCACACCTGCTCGACGTGTCGGCGCGGCGATCTGATCGTCTCGACCAGGAGTCGCGCCGTGGTCTGGGCGATCGCCTCAATCGGCTGCTCGAGCGTTGTCAGCCGCGGCCGCGAATACTCTGCGACATCCAGCCCATCGAAACCGACGAGCGACACATCGCCCGGCACCGACAACCCCGCCTCGTCGAGCGCCCGTGCGGCACCGATCGCCACCGCGTCACACGCCGCCACGAACGCGGTCACGCCCCGTGCCGAATCAGGGTCACGACGAAGCCAACGTCGCAACGACTCATAGCCATTGCGCATCGTGTACACCTGCGACTCGATCACCGACTCGACGATGAGCGAATCATCGCTCTCGATCTCGGCATCACGAAGGGCAGCCCCATAGCCCGAAAGACGCAACGCCCATGCGTGTTCGTGATCACGTTCACGACCCGCGCCGATGAAGCCGATCCTTCGATGACCGCGCGCGATGAGATGCGCCGTCAGGTCGCGCGCCCCCGACGCGTCATCGACAGACACCCACGATCGCTGCACCTCGACACCGGAATAGTCAGACGTCGTGCAGAAGACCATCGGAACATCGATCTCGGCCAGCCTTCGGCTGAGCTGCGCTGAGGCCTCGCGGTCAGCGCTGCCGTAGCGACCCAGGAACACGACACCCGCAAACCGTCCACCGCGCACGACCCGCTCGACGGCCGACGCATGATCGTGCTGCTGTTCGGAGATGTGCGCGATCGTGGTGTCGAAACCGCGCTTGCCCAGCTCGACTTCGAGACGCTCGAAGATCTCCATGAGCATCTGACCGAACTCACCCTGGATGAACACCGCGATCGTGTCGCTGGAACCGATCTTCAACCGTCGAGCCATGCTGTTCGGCACATACCCATGCGCCTGCGCCGCAGCAACGATCCGCGCACGCGTCGCAGGGTTCACATCGGAGCGGTCGTTCATCGCGCGAGAGACCGTCGACACGGCCACCCCGCAGATGCGAGCGAGTTCCTTGATGGTGATCTCGGACACCGAACGAGCCTCCTTGCCCGCGGATGGGGATACTGCCGCCGAACGCGAAGCTATCCCTTGACCGCGCCGGCAACGACGCCCTTGATGATGTGCTTCTGGCTCACCAGGTAGAAAGCGATGACCGGAACCATGGCGAGCACGAGCACGCCCATCATAGCTCCCATGTCGACCGACCCGTAGCCGCCCTTGAGGTACTGGACCGCGATGGGAATGGTCTTGAAATCCTTCAGATCAAGGGTGAGATACGGCAGCAGGTAGTCGTTCCACAGCCACATGACCTCGAGGATCGCGACCGTGATCACCGCCGGCTTCATGATCGGCAGCACAACGAGGAAGAAGGTGCGGACCGGGCCGCATCCATCGATTGTCGCCGCTTCTTCGATCTCGTACGGAATGCCCTTCACGAAGCCCGTGAAGATGAACACGGCCAGCCCCGCCCCGAACCCGAGGTAGATGATCCACAGTCCGAAGGGGTTGCTGAGACCGAGGTAATCGGCGAGCCACGACAGGGTGAACATCACCATCTGGAACGGCACGACGAGGTTGAACAGGAACGTCGTGTAGAGCGTCTTCGCGTAGCGGTTGTCGGCTCGAACGATCCACCACGCCGTCATCGACGTTCCGGCGAGGATGAGCGCGGCAGCTCCCACCGTGATCACGAGCGACCACATGAACGACGCGATGAAGTCGGTCAGCTCGATACCGCGGACGTAGTTCTCCCACCCCACGAACGACTCCGCCGTCGGGAACGCGAACGGCTCCGACGCGATGTAGACCTTGTTCTTGAAGGAGTTGATGACAACGAGAACGATCGGATACAGGTAGGCGAGCGCGATGACCGTGAAGACGGTCGTCCACAGCCAGGGGCGACGCGGGTTGTCGTTCACGAGATCGACTCCTTCGAGCGCGCGTAGCGGTTCTGCACGAGCGCGATGATCGCGACGATGATCAAGAAGATCACGGCCTTCGCCTGCCCGACACCCTCGAAGCCGGCGCGACCGTAGAACGTGTTGAAGATGTTCAGCGCAAGCAACTCGGACTCACGAGCCGGCGCACCGTTCGTGAGCGCAAGGTTCTGATCGAACATCTTGAAGCCATTGGTGATGGTCAAGAACGTGCACACCGTGATCGACGGCATGACCAGCGGGATGATCACGCTGCGCAGACTGCGGGCGCGCGAAGCGCCGTCCATCTCGGCAGCCTCGATCAACTCGGACGGGATCGACTGCAGCCCGGCGATGTAGATGACCATCATGTAGCCGATCTGCTGCCAGCACATGAGGATGACCATGCCCCAGAACCCGTATGAGGCGTCATAGGTGATCGAGCGCGCCCACATCCCCAACACACCGTTCAGGAGCAGCAGCCAGATGTAGCCGAGGACGATGCCGCCGATCAGGTTCGGCATGAAGAACACGGAGCGGAACAGGTTTCGCCCGCGGAACGTCTTGACCAGCAGGTACGCGATCGCGAACGCGGCGACGTTGATGATGATCGTCGTGACGATCGCGAACGCTGCGGTGTACCAGAGCGAATGCAGGAACGTCGCATCGGAGAACAGCGCGACGTAGTTGTCGAGGCCGACCCACTCGCTTCGCGTGACCGTACGGAACTCCGTGAACGACAGGTACACGCCGAGCGCGAAGGGAACGATGAATCCGATGATGAAGGCCGCCACCGTCGGACCGGTGAACAGCCAGCCCCAGCGGCGGAGTGACTTCTTCATGTGGATGCTCCTCGACAGCGGTGTGCCGTGGGGACGTCACGTCCCCACGGCACACCGATTGGATCAGTGCGTCAGCGCGTACTCGCTGGCCCAGCCGTCGACGAAGGCGGTCTCGACGCCGCTCCAGTCACCGGTCTCCTGTGCGTACTGCAGCAGCGCCTGGCCGACGCCGTTCTTCCACTCCTCCGAAGGCATGACGGTGAAGTTCCACGTGACCGCGGTCTTGCCTGCCGCGGTGTACTCCGCGTCAGCCTGGATGAACGGGTTCGAAGGCAGGTAGTCGGCGAACGTGTCGAAGGGCGTCACGAATCCCATGGTGTTGGCGAGGCTGTCACGGCCCTCGTCCGACGAGATGACCCACTCGAGGAACTCCTGCGTCGCCTGCTGGTCCGCGTCCGAAGCCTCGTTGTTGATGACCCAGTAGTTCTCCGAACCGGTGGTCAGACCCTGGTTCTCTTCACCTTCGGCGCCGATGTAGATCGGCAGCATGCCGAGATCTTCGTCGGCGACGGCCTGGCCCTTGATGTCGTTGTACGCCCACGTGCCGTTCTGGTAGAACGCGGCCTTTCCGAGCGCGAACTCGGCATTGGCGTCTTCACCGGTCTTGCTTGAGAGCAGCGTGCGCTCGGTGGTGGAGTTGTCGATGTACAGGTCGAAGATGCGCTGGTAGCCGTCGAGGTACTCGTCGGTGATCGTCTCGGGCTGCCCGGTCACGCCATTAGCCTGGAACTGGTAGTACAGGGGCAGGTTCGCGAGGTGCGTCTTGAAGCGCCAGTCCGAAGACGGGTCGAACCCAGCAGAGGTGAACGCGCCGTCGATGCCGAGCTCGTCCTTGTTCTCCTGGATGCCTTCGACGACGGCCTTGAGCGTGTCGAAGTTCGTGATCTCTTCGATCGACGACACTGCCGCGCCCGGCAGGGCGATGTAGTCGTTGACGATCTTCTTGTTGTAGATCAGGCCGTAGGTCTCTTGCACGTACGGGATCGCCAGCACGGCGTCGTCGTCACCCGTGAGCGCGACCGACTGGTCGTTGAGGTGCTCGTAGATGGCGGTCTCAGTCAGGTCGGCCGCATAGTCTTTCCAGTTGGCGAGCCCCACGGGGCCGTTCACCTGGAACAGGGTGGGGGCGTTGCTCTTGGCCATCTCCGACTTCAGCGTCGTCTCGTAGGTGCCGGCAGCTGCCGTCTGCACCTCGACCTCGACACCGGTCTCATCGGTGTACTGCTCGGCGAGCGCCACCCAGTCCTCCGCCTGCTCCGGCTTGAAGTTGAGGTAGTAGACCTTGCCGTCAGCGTCGCCCGTGCCACCCTCGGTGGTGCCGCATGCGGTCAGTGCGCCGGCGAGCGCGGTCACGGTGATGCCGGCGGCGACGACGGTCGCCATCCTGCGCTTGTTCATGGTCCTGGGGCCTTCCTTCATTGGATCGAGGACACGTGCAGGCACGACATCGCTGTTCGGCCTTGCATTCGGGTTCCGGAAACGATTCCGTTCGCTTCCGAGCGCGATCATACGCTCGACATGGAGCGAGATGCAACACGCACCGACGGCGTGTCTGCCCGATGAGGCTGAAACCCTTGATTTCAGGGCGAAATCACACCGTGACGGCCTCGACCGTGAACCCCTCCAACGCGTCGGAATCGATTTCGACGCCAAGGCCCGGTGCGGTCGGCACCCGGACGTGGCCGTCCTCGAGCACGACGGGCTCGGTGACGATGTCTCGCGTGTAGAAGCGGTCCGATGCCGAGACGTCACCGGGCAGTGTGAAGCCGGGCAGGGCGGCGAGCGCGGCGTTCGCGGCCCGGCCGATGCCGGTCTCGAGCATGCCGCCGCACCACACCGGCACCCCTGCATCACGACAGAGGTCATGGATCGCGACGGCCTCGAGGTATCCGCCGACCCGGCCGGCCTTGATGTTGATGATCGACGCCGACCCGAGTGCGAGGGCGTCGGCCGCGGCCTTGCGCGAGACGATCGACTCGTCGAGGCATACCGGCGTCTGCAGGCGCTTCGCGAGCGTCGCGTGGTCGACGATGTCATCCTCCTGCAACGGCTGCTCGATCAGCAGCAGGTCGAACCGGTCGAGTTCGGCGAGCGTGTCGGCGTCGGCGAGTGTGTACGCCGAGTTCGCATCCACCTGCAGCGGAATCTCGCCGAACGCGGCCCGCACCGCCGCGGTGTCGTCGACGTCACGACCGGGCTTGATCTTGATCTTGATCCGCACGTACCCGGCATCCAGGTAGCCGGCGACGGCGTCGACGAGTGCCGCAGGATCGCGCTGGATGCCGACCGACACCCCGCTCGGAATGCGGTCGGTCGTCGCGCCGAGGTGGGTCGCCAGTGAGATGCCGTCGGCGCGGAGCGCGGCGTCGAGAACCGCCAGCTCGAGACCTGCCTTGACCATGCGGTGGCCGACGAACGGTTCGAGCACGCCCGCGACCTCATGCGGGGCGACCGTGCCGCGGTCGAGCAGCGCCGGCGCGAGGAAGCGCTGCGCGACGTCCCACGCGCCCTGCGTGTATTCGCTGGAGTAAAGGGGGGCCTGCTGTGTCACGATCTCGCCCCACCCGTCGCCGTCGGCCGTGCGCGCCCGCACGACGATGACCTCTCGCACCGTCTCGGTGCCGAACGAGGTCGTGAATGGTGAGACGAGCGGCAGGTGCAGCACGAGCAGCTCGAAGCCCTCGAGGCGGACGGCGGAAGCGGGACTCGTGATCGGCATGCCGCCAGGCTAGCGACGGCGGGTCAGGATGGCGGCATGGAGACCCCGTCGCGCACGCTCACCGCGGATGCCGCACTGCCCTCACGCGCGCCGATCATGCCCGGCGGACGAACAGGTAGCCTGCGTTGTCGCGGTAGCCGCCGACGACGAGGCCCTCGGCGTACAGCTGCTGGAACCGTTCGCGCACGCGTCGCCGCCACACCTCCGCCTCGGCCTGGTCGGTGCGCCGCAGCGCTTCGATGTCGCGCGGCAGCGGCACGGTGTCGACGATGTCGCTTTCGGCGGGGGTGTGCGGGCGTGCGGCGGCAACCGCCCACGACACGAGCAGCCGGTCGGTCTCGTCGCCGCGGTTGACGCCGTCGGTCATGGGCCCATAGTGGTCGACGAGGTACTCGGTGGCACGCGCGCCGAGCACGATCAGGTTGAAGTGCGCGTTGCGGGCCACGAGCGGATCGAAGGTCCAGGTGATGTGTCCGACCGACCTCGCGAGGGCCCACTCGCGCTGGTGCTGCTTCAGCACGCGCCCGAGGCCCTTCGCCTGGTAGCCGGGCAGGATGCCGGTGATGTGCGAGTGCATCGACCGCTCTGTGGGGCCGGCGAAGAACGCCGCGGAGGCGCCGATCATGCGGTCGCCGTCGAACAGTCCGACGACATAGTTGCCGGAGTGTTCGAGCGCGCGCAGCAGGTTCGCGGGCATCGAACCGCGATCCGACCACACCGCGTCGAGCACCGCCGCCCCCGCAGCGCACAGGTCTGCCGTGTCGAGTGGGCGGATCTCGATCTCACCCGAACCCGGCGCTGGGATGGCGGCCTGCGACACCGCGCCGGGCAGCGCGATCGCGCCCGTCTCGGGTGCGCCGGCACCGACCGTCAGCACGTGCTCGGCGAATAGTCCGGGCCATGCCGTCACGCCGTACGGGGTGCGGGCGACGACGACGTTGCTGTCGTCGATCAGTTCGCCCAGGCGCCGGGCCGTCCGCAGCGGGTGGGTGGGGTCCTGCGCCCACGCGAGGATGAGCGTCGGCACGCGGATGCCGCGCACCGCATCGGCCGCGGGAAAGTCCGTCGCCGCGGCTCCGCGCAGCACCGTGGGCAGCAGCGCTTCGGCCACGGAGGGCCGGGTCGCGGGTGCATCGGCGAGGGCCGGCGGTACCGGTGCGGTGCTGCCGATCTCTTCGAACGCGGCGATGCCCTTCGCCTCGATGAGCGATGCGCCCTCGAGGTAGTGCCCGGCCTGCGCGGCACGGGTCTTCCACGCGGTCGGCGGCGTGACGAGGGTGAGCGTCGCGAAGCGCCCGGCATCCTTCACCGCGGCGTGCAGCAGCGTGGCAGCGCCCATCGATGCGCCGACCCCGTGCACCTTCTCGCCCGGCGCGACGTGGTCGAGCAAGGCCAGCAGGTCGTCAGCGAGGTGGTCCCAGCCGTAGTCGGCGGCACCCGGGCTGCCCGTCGAAGCGCCGTGACCCCGCGCGTCATAGCGCAGGATGCGGTGCGACCGCAGCGACCGGCCGAGGTCGAGGCCCAGCAGCGCGTCGCGTTCACGACTGGAGGTGAGGCCGTGCAGCTGCACGACGAGCGGGCCGGATTCGCCGGCGAGATCGTAGGCGAGTTGCGCGGTGCCGAGGTCGAGTGTGTGCACGACGCCTCCCTGTCGCAGAGTGGAAATCCCGTGGCCCTACACTACGGCGCAATGCGACTGACACATGTGCTGCAGCTGGCGCTGCCCGAAGGCGCTTCGACGGGGCGCCTGTCGACGTGCACGATTCCCCTGACGCCCGACCCGCGGCGGCCGCTGCCGATCTCGTTCGACCAGCGCCGGCACCTCGAAGCCGGCGACCGCGCCGGGTCGTGGATGGCCCTGTCGTTCCGCCTGCCGGGCCCGGTTGAGCGCGAGGCGATCGGGCGGGCATGGGCGGCCGTCGTCGCGCGCCACGGGACGCTCCGCACGGTCGTCTCGGCGGATGCCGACGGCCTGACCCTGCACGAGGCGACGCCCGGCGATCCCGAGTGGCAGGAGCACGCGATCACCGACGACCCGCGGGCGGTGCTGCGTGGCGTGCTGGATGCCGCATGTCGGCCGTTCGGTGCACCCAGCCACCGGGTCGCGCTGCTCGAGACCGGCGACGAACCGCCCGTGGTGGTGATCGCGTCGGACCACTCCCACCTCGACATGTGGTCACTGCTCATCCTCGCCCGCGATCTCGTTGATGCCCTGAAAAACAGCGGCCCGCTCGCGGAGGCGCCCGCCTTCGCCGAGCACACACGCCTCCTCGAGGCCGCGCCGCCCGCCCCCGCCGACGTCACGGCGCAGTGGGAGCGGATCATGGCCGACGGCGGCGGACTCATGCCCGTCTTTCCGCTGCCGCTCGGCGACCTCTCCTCGCCGCGCGACGAGATCGTCGTGGTGCGCGACGTGCTCGACGCCGACGGCTATGCCCGACTCGGTGCGCGCGCCGACGCCGCGGGTGTGCGTGTGGCCGCCCTCGCGGTCTCGCTGCTGACCGAAGTGACCCGTCGCGTCGCCGATGCCCCGCTGCGCGCCGTCTTCCCCGTGCACAGTCGGTTCGAGCCGCGGTGGCACGAGGGCGTCGGATGGTTCATCACGAACGCGGTGATCGACTGCGACGCCGACGACCCGGCATCCGGTGCCGCGGCCGTCAAGCGTGCGCTCGCGCTCGGCTCGCATCCGCTCGCCCCGATCCTCGCGCCGTGGGGAGGGATGCCGGCGACCCCCGGCATGTTCGCCGTGTCGTGGTTGGACGCCCGCCGCATCCCGATCGAGGTGCCGGGCGCGACCGAGGTGCAGTGGGTGTCGGCGGCGACGCAGACCGACGGGGTCATGATCTGGTTCCTCGCCGGCGACGACGGGCTGCACCTTCGCATCCGCTTCCCCGACACCTCCGAGGCCCGCGTGCACGTCGGCCGCTGGCTCGACGCCGTCACCGCCGCCCTGCAGGAGGCCGCCCGGCTCGGCCCTCGGGGGGTTGTCACGCCGGTAGCCTGAGGCAGTGGGACACCCGGACGACGAGCGCAGCAGACTCACCCGGGTACCGCCCCAGGGCGCCATCGTCGCCGTGCTCGCGATCGCCGGGCTCGCGTCGTCGTTCATGTTCACGCTCGTCGTGCCGATCCAGGCGAAACTGCCCGAACTGCTGCACGCGAGCCGCGAAGACACCGCGTGGGTCGTCACCGCGACACTGCTGGCCGCAGCGGTCATCACCCCGATCTCGGGCCGCCTGGGCGACATGTACGGCAAACGGCGCATCGTGCTCGTGCTGCTCGCAGTGCTCGTCGTCGGCTCGGTGATCGCCGCGCTGTCGACCGACATCGTCGGGGTCATCATCGGCCGCGCACTGCAAGGCGCCGTCACCGGCGTCGTGCCCCTCGGCATCTCGATCCTGCGGGACGTGCTGCACAGCGACCGCGTCGACAGCGCGATCGCGCTCATCAGCGCGACGATGGGCGTCGGCGGTGCACTCGGGATGCCGCTGTCAGCGCTCGTCACGCAGTACGCCGACTGGCACGCACTGTTCTGGATGGCGGCCGGCATGGGCGCTGTCGTGTTCGCCCTCGTGCTGTGGATCGTGCCGGTGAGTGTGCTGCGCACCGCGGGCCGCTTCGACTACGTGGGCGCCGCGGGCCTCGCGGCGGGACTCACCGGCATCCTGCTCGCCGTCTCACGCGGCAACGAATGGGGCTGGACCTCCCCCGCCGTCCTCGCGTGCGGGCTCGGCGGACTCGCGGTGCTGCTCGTGTGGGGCTGGTACGAATTGCGCATCGCGCAGCCACTCCTCGACCTGCGCGTCGCGGCCAGGCGCCCCGTGCTGCTCACGAACATCGCGTCGATGGCGATGGGCTTCTCGCTCTTCAGCTCGAACGTGTCGTACCCGCAGCTGCTCGAACTGCCCGCCCCGGCAGGCATGGGACTCACCCTGCTCGCCGCGAGCCTCGTGATCGCACCGGCCGGCCTCGTGATGATGGTGCTCTCGCCGTACTCGGGGCGCCTGGCACGCACGGTCGGCCCGCGTCGACTGCTCGTGATGGGAGCGATCGCCCTCATCGTCGCCTACGGCTTCTCGCTGCTGTGGTCGGACGAGGTGTGGCATGTGCTCGTCGCCAACCTGCTCGTCGGCGTCGGCATCGGTTTCGGGTACGCCGCCATGCCCATGCTCATCATGCGCTCGGTGCCGCCCAGCGAGACCGGCGCCTCGAACGGGCTGAACGCCCTGTTCCGCTCGCTCGGCACCTCGACCGCCGCCGCCGTCATCGGCGCCGTGCTCGCCACCTTCACCACCGTGCAGAACGGCGTGAACGTGCCGACGCACGTCGCCTACGACCTGTCGTTCGTGCTCGGCGGCGCCGCTGCGGTCATCGCGCTCGTGCTCGCCGCCTTCATCCCCCAGCGCCCCACGATCGAGCGGCATCCTTCGCTGCCGGAGTGAGGCGAAGGGCTGGTTCCGGCGAGCGCCCTCAGCCGCCGTACTCCTCCAGCGCGGAACGGATGTCGGTGCGCGAGAAGTCGTCGCCGACGTACAGGAGCGGCTCGTCTTCGACGGATGCCAGTGCGTAGCTGAACGTGTCGCCGAGGTTGAGCTGGGCGGGGTGCCGGGATCCTTTGCCGAACTCCCTGTAGGACAGCGCGGCCGCATCGGCATGTCGCTCGTCGAAGGCGGCGACCTCGATCTCGAACTGTCGGAGCAGCGCCTCGAGTCGACGCAACCCGACCACGCCGTATCGCGCACCGACGACGACTCTTGCCTCGACCAGCGTGGGCGCAGCAATGCGGGGCGCAGATGCGATGAGCGTCGCGACTGCCGCATCCGCAGACTCCTCGTTCTGAAGGATGGCGAGGAGGGCCGAGGTGTCGACGATCACTTGGGCAGCCCCATCTCGTCGTAGAGCCAACCGTGGTCGACCATGTTCTCGCGCTGTTCGGGTGTCGTCTCGGCGTGGAACGCGGCCACGATCCGCTCGATCGCCGCGAGCTTGCGCGCCTCCTCGGCCGGGCTGAACCGCCGCGGCTGACCGCCGCCGCGCAGCTCGTCGAGTCGGCGGCGGACTGCGTCTTCGACCGCGCTGGTCTGGCTCATGCCGGTCAGCTGCGCCAGTTCGCGGACGAGCGCGTGCGTCTGCTCGTTCTTGATATTCAGGCTCATAGGCCGATTCTACCGCGGTAGATCAGGAACCGGTAGATGTCTACCCTCTCCGAACGAGTGGTTACGCTTGCCCTGGGGGTTGCACGCCGCGTGTGCCCCGTCCCCGGCGAAAGGGCCGCAGTGACTGCATCCGCTTCTGACCTGACGCCCGACGAGCTCGCCCGCGCGACGTCGGTCATCTCGACGGTCACCACCGCGTTCTCCTCCCGGGTGGTCGGGCAGACCCGTCTGCGCACGAGCCTGCTGATCGCGCTGATCGCCGGCGGTCACGTGCTGCTCGAATCCGTCCCGGGCTTGGCGAAGACCACGGCGGCGAGCACGCTCGCCGACACCGTCCGCGCGAGTTTCCACCGCATCCAGTGCACGCCCGACCTCATGCCGAGCGACATCATCGGCACGCAGGTGTACGACGCGTCGTCCGGGTCGTTCCGCACGGTGCTCGGACCCGTGCACGCCAACTTCGTGCTGCTCGATGAGATCAACCGGTCAAGCGCGAAGACGCAGTCGGCGATGCTCGAGGCGATGCAGGAGCGCCAGACGACGATCGGTGGGGAGGCCCACCGGGTGCCCCGCCCGTTCTTGGTGATGGCGACGCAGAACCCGATCGACCAAGAGGGCACGCACGCGTTGCCCGAGGCGCAGATGGACCGCTTTCTCATCAAAGAGATCGTCGACTATCCGACCCCGCAGGAGGAGCGCGAGGTGCTCGACCGCCTCGACACCGGCGTGCTCGACCCCGATGTGCACGTGCCCGGTGCGGTCACCGTCGACGACGTCGCGGCCCTGCAAGACATCGCGCGACGCGTGCACGTCTCCGCCGCGATCCGCAACTACATCGTGGGCCTCGCCTACGTCACCCGCAACGCTGCGCAGTACATCGGCGAAGACCGCGCCCGGCTCATCAAATACGGCGCGAGCCCGCGCGCGAGCATCGCGTTCCTGCAGGCGTCGCGCGCGCTGGCACTGCTGGCAGGGCGCGACCACGTGCTGCCCGAAGACATCCGGGAGCTGCGGTACCCGGTGCTTCGCCACCGCGTGCTGCTGACGTACGAGGCCGAGGCCGAGGGCGTTCGCAGCGAAGAGCTGATCGACGAGATCTTCGGCGCCGTCGCGACGCCCTGATCATGGCCGGCCTCCTCGCCAGGGTGCGCAGCCGCCTGTTCATCCGCTCGACGCACCGTTCGATGCATCCGCTCGACGGCGCGTACGCGTCGCTGCATCACGGGCGGAGCCTCGACGTGGAGGATCTGCGGGAGTATCAGCCGGGCGACGAGGTGCGCGACATCGACTGGAAGGCGACCGCACGCTACGGCGAGCCGTTCGTCAAGCGCATGCGCACGACGCGTCGCCACACCGTGCTGCTCGCGGTCGACAGCAGCGCGTCGATGCGCGCGCTGGCCGAGGACGACATCCCGAAGCGCGACCTCGCGATTCTGATCACGGGCGTACTGGGGCTGCTCGCAGTGCGGCACGGTGACGAGGTCGCCATCGTGCACGGCGATGCCGGCGGCATCCGTCGTGAGCGGCCCACCTCGGGCGAGAGCGGCCTGGAGCGCGCACTGCGTGCCGTGGATGCCGCCATGGCGACGTCGCAGCATCACGGCGACCGGCCGGGACTGCTCGATGCCGTGGTGCGCTCGGTGTCGCGTCGCATGATCATGGTCGTGGTCACCGACGAGGCCCCCGTCACCGCCGACGAGGAACGGCTCATCCGGCGGCTGCGGGTGCAGCACGACCTGCTGTGGGTCACGATCCGCGACGGCGCCCCGGTGCTCAAGACCGATTCGGCACGCCCGCGGGTCGATGTCGACAGCGCGTGGCAGGTGCCGGCGTTCTTGCACGGCGACCGTGAGGTGTTGGCCGAGATCCGGGCGATGCGGGATGCCGAGGACACCCGCCGCCGCGAGCTGTTCGACCGCGTCGCGGTCTCGCACGCCGAGATCGGCGGTCGCGATGACGCCGTCGCCGGACTGTTGGCGATGCTCGAGCGGAGGTCGCATGTCGGGTGAGCTGTATCCGCCGGCGCAGTACGGCTGGGGCTGGATCGTGCTGGCCGTGGGGATCATCGCACTCGTGGTGGTGTTGGCATGGATCGTGCTCGCGCTCACGGCGCCGAAGCGCCCGCGCCCGCAACCGCGCGAGGTCGAACCGTTCGACGTGGTCGGCGCGGCGATCGCGCACCTGCGCGGCGAGTACCTCACCCGCATCGACGCCGTGGAGCACGCGTACCGCGCCGGGGCACTGGACGCCCGCCACGCGAACCTCGAACTCAGCCGCCTCGCCCGCGGGTACGTCAACGAATACAGCGGCCTCGAAGCGCCGGTGCTGAGCCTGCGCGACCTCGCCGACCGCGGGGTGCACCCGAGCCTCGTCGACGCCCTGCAGCGCCACTACTACCCGTCGCTGTTCCGACGCGGCCCCGCCATCGACCCGACAGCCGGTGCGGCTGCGGCACGTCAGGTGGTGCAGTCGTGGAGCTAGCAATGCCGTGGATGCTGCTGCTCGCCGCGGTCGCCATCGTGGGCGGAACTGTGGGCGGGATCGTGGCCGGGGTGCTGTCGGGTCGCCGACGGGCTGGCGGCGCCGGGGCGGCTCCGATTGCGCGGGCCGAGCGCATCCGATCGCTGCCCGGCGTGCGTGCCGCCGTGCGGAGACGCCGCCTGACGGCGAGCGCGCTGGTCGCGCTGGCGGTCGTCGCCGTGGCCATCGGGGGCCTCGTCGCGGCACGGCCGATGTCGGTCCAGTCGATCGAGCCCGAGACGCGCAATCGCGACATCGTCCTGTGCCTCGATGTGTCCGGTTCGATGACCGAGGTCGACGCCGAAGTGCTCGACGTGTTCCAGGAGCTGCTCCCCGGGTTCGAGGGTGAGCGGATCGGTCTGACGATCTTCAACAGTTCGCCGGTGCAGATCTTTCCCCTCACCGACGACTACGACTTCATCGAAGCGCACCTCACTGACATGCGCGACAGCTTCGACTTCGTGGAGTCGGTGCCCGAGCACTGGGTAGGCACGCTCAACGGCCCCGGCGGATCGCTGATCGGTGACGGCCTGGCCGCCTGCACGCTCGGGTTCGACCGCCCCGAAGACGACCGGTCGCGCTCGATCATCTTCGCCACCGACAACGAGATCAACGGCGCCGAGACGGTCACGCTGCAGCAGGCCGCCGACTTCGCGCGATCGCTGGGCGTGCGGTTGTACTCGATCGATCCGATCTTCGACCCCGCCAACCCGACGAGCGCCGCCCTCGCCGAGGCCGCCCGATCCACCGGCGGCGACGCGTTCGGCCTGCGCGAGACGACAACGGTGGGTGACATCGTCGCCGAGGTGCAACGGCAAGACGCGACGCTCCTGCGCGGTGAGGCTGAGATCGTGATCGCCGACGACCCCGGCGTGTGGCCGGCGGTGCTGTTCGTGCTCGTGGCAGGGCTGGTCGTGGTCGCGTGGAGGGTGCGCGCATGAGCTTTCTGCCGATCATCCCCGCCCTGCTGGTAGCCGTGCTCACCGCGGCGGTGCTCGCCGTCGCGGTGATGGCGCTCGTGCGTGCCCGCGACACGACGGCGCGAGCCGTGTGGGCGGGAAGGATGCTGCTCGTCGTGCTGTGCGGCGCGATACTGTTGCGCCCCGGCATCCCCGACGGGCAGGTGACGACCGTGGCCACCCAGACCGACATCGTGCTCGCCGTGGACACCACCGCAAGCATCGTCGCGGAGGACTGGGACGGCGACCGACCCCGCATCGAAGGGGTTCGCAGCGACATCGCGGCGCTCCTTGACGCGTACCCCGGCGCGCGGTTCGCCCTGGTCACATTCGACGCGTCGGCGCAGGTGCGACTGCCGCTGACCACCGACACCACCGCGGTCATGACGGCCGTGGAGGTGCTGCGCCCGGAGGCCACCGCGCAGTCACGCGGAAGCTCGATCGGCGTGGCCGCCGACACGGTCGCCGACCTGCTCGCCGATGCCGCCGACCGGTCTCCGGATCGCACCCGGATGGTGTTCTACTTCGGCGACGGTGAACAGACGGCATCCGACGACCCGGAGTCGTTCGATGCATCGGCCGCCCTGGTGGCAGGGGGTGCGGTCTTCGGCTACGGCACCGAGGCAGGCGGCCCGATGCGCACGACCGCGGTCGGCGGCGACCCGGCAGGCGAATACATCGAGTACCAGGGCGCACCCGCGCTGTCGACGATCGATGACGCGGCCCTGCAGACGATCGCGGACGAGCTCGGCGTCGACTACCAGCGACGCGACGCCGCGACCGAACCGGACTATCCGCCCGCGCCGACGCAGACCGTGACGGCGTCGGGGACGGCGGCGACCCGCACCGAGCTGACGTGGATGCTGGCGGTTCCCGTCCTGGTGCTGCTGGGCGTCGAGATCGCGCTCGCGACCCGCCGGTTCGTGCAGGCCGGCGCCATCACCCGCACGGGGAGGCGACCATGACCGCGACGCTCCCGGCATCCACCCCCGCACCGGCTGACCCGGCTGCCGCGGCGGCTGCACTGGTCGCCGCGAACAGGCGCCGGCAGCGGATCCGCCGGATCGTCGGGTTCGCGTCGATCCCGATCCTGCTCGCGGCGGCCGTACTCGTCGTCAAGCTGCTGAGCATGTACACCTTCGCGAACCAGGCGATCGCCGCGCACGAGTCCGCGGACGCGCAGGGCACGATCGCGGCGGCGCGCGGGCAGCATCCACTGAACTGGTTCGAGCCGTATCTTGCGCACTACAACAGCGGGGTGGGCCAGGCCGCGGCGGGCGACCTCGACGCCGCGCGATCGTCGCTCGAGACGGCGGTGGTGCTGGTCGACGGATTGCAGGCGTGCGCGGTGCGGTCGAACCTGGCGCTGGTCGTGGAGTGGCAGGGCGATCGCGCGCGGGCGGCGGGTGATGCGGATGCCGCGGCCGCGTTGTATCAGGAGGCGCTCGACCTCGTGCTGGGCACCCCGCCCGAGTGCGGTACCGCCGAGGCCGACGAGCAATCGCCCGACCCGCAGCGCAGCCTCAAAACGACGTTGGACGAGCAGGAGCAGCGCCTGCGCGAGAAGCTGCAACCGCCGCCGCCGGTACCCGACGACAACGAGCAGGATGCCGAAGAGTCGCCGCAGCCGCCGCCCGAAGACGAGCTCGACGAGATCAAGGAGCGGCTGGAGCAGGGGCAGTCCGAGCGCGACGAGCGCGAGCAAGAAGACGACGGCACCGGCGGAGGGGTGGAGCGCCCATGGTGACCGACGACGGGCAGACCGTGCTCACCAACGACGCCGCGCCGCCGCCGCTGCCGCCCGCCGGCGGATACCGTGGCGCGACCCGCATCCCCCGCCCGGCACCGTCCGGGGTGCCGCTGCCTCCCCCGCCCCAGCCGACACCGGCCGGGCGCATCGTCGGATGGGTCGCGCTGGTGGCGGCAGGGGTGTTCGCGCTCGCACTGCTGGTGCTCCTGCTGCTCGCGCCACCCGCCGCGCTGCTGAACGGCACGACGGTGATCTTGCAGCTGCTCGTGGTCGGCGTGATCGTCGCGGGCCTGGTGATGGCGGACGGGCGCAAGCTCGCCGCGGTCGCGTTGACGATCGCGCTGCTGGTCAATGTCGGCACCGTCGGAGCGATGAGTGCGTTGGGCGCCGCGACGACCGGGCTCGGACCGGTCTCGGACGAGGACCGGTTCTGGGAGGCGTTCCCCGGCGTGAAGGACCTGCCGGCGGACGAGGTGCTCGCCCAGCCGTCGCTCGAAGAGACGACGGCCGCAGCGGATGCCGCGATGGCGGATGTGCGCGAGACGCTCACCGCCGAGTACGGCTTCGGATGGGTGCCGGCAGGTGACGCGTCGACCCGGTCGGCGCGCAACGGGTACGGCGGTGAGTCAATGCTCGTGGTCGCGTCATCGGCATCCTGGTCGACGCTCGAGCCGATCACCGAACTGGGTCTGAAGGCCGAGGTGATGGCGCGGGTCGAAGACGTGCTCGCCCGTCACGGATTCGAGTACTTCGCCGCGTTCAACACCGTCGATTCAGGGATTACGCCCGAGACCGCCGAGAAGTTCTACGGCAGCGCCGAGCCCTCGGAGCAGGCGGTGTGGGAGTACTACGCGGACGATTGGCCGGGCGTGCTCAGCAGCTACTCCACCATCACCGACCTGACCCGCGACCCGACCGGCCAGTTCCGCCAGGCGCGCGAAGCCCAGGTCGCCGGCACCGACGCGCCCTTGGAGGGCCTGACGCTGTTCATGCTGTCGCGCGAGGTACTCAGCGAGAGCGACCGCGACGCGTTCATCGAGGCGATGGAGCCGTACCCGGCGGGGTCGTAGGCCTACGGGGCAGTGTCCTTATATACTGCTCTATACAACGGAGGGGGAATCATGGCCGTCACGTCAATCGATATCGACCCAGACGAGCTGCGCCACGCGAAGGAACTCGCCGGGACGACCTCCAATCGCGAAACGGTGGATCTCGCCCTGCGGACGCTCATCGCCGTCCGTCGCCAACCGGCAGCTGTCGAGCGGATCATCGCGCGCACGTTCGAGCCCGACCAGATCAACGCACCGACGATCCCGCCCGCGTCGACAGCTGCCGACCGGTGACGACCTACCTCGTCGACAACAGCATCTGGCAGAAGGCGTCAACGAGCGAAACAATCGCGACAAAGCTCCGAGAGCTCTCACCTGCTCACCTGATCATCACCTGTCCTCCTCAGGTGCTCGAGTACTGCCACTCGGCCCGGACACCTCAGGAGTACGAAGAGCTCCGCTCGGACATGGCGCAGCTCCTGCCCGCCTGGGAACACCCCGACGAGCAGCACGCCCTGGACGTCCAACAGGCACTGTGGGGCTCAGGGCTCGTGCGCGCGGCTGCAGCCTTCGATTGCCTCATCGCGGCCTACGCGGTCGTCAACGACGCGGTCATCCTCAACTCGGATCGCGACTTCGGGCACATCGAGAGCGCCACCCGCGGTGCGGTCCGCCAGGAGTACGTCGCGCCCTAGGATTTCGGCCCGGTGCGATCTCTGTTCCGGCGGCGTGCGGTGACGGGCGCCCTCATGGCGCCAGGCTACGACCTCGCGGCGGCTACGCGGAAGCGTCGACGAAGTCGAGCTTGTCGAGGTCTCCTGCGGCGGACGGTTCGACGAGCACCGCACCGCCGGCCGACGCACCGGGGTGCGACAGGTCTGCGTAGACGTTGATGGTCGACACGAATGTCCAGTGCTTCGCGGCATCCGCCAATGCCGTCGAGGCCGTGCGCATCCATGACGGTGTGCGCGCGACGTCGACCACGGCATCCCACCGCTGGGCGGCGAGCGCCTGCCACGCCGGCGCCGCCGGGTCGATAACTGCCGCCCGGTCGATGCGCACGTGCGTCGCGCCGTCGGGGATGCCGTCGCCCCTGCTCACGCAGGTGACCTCGTGGCCGCGTTCGAGCGCCTGCCGCGCGATCTCGCGAGAGAGGAAGACCGTGCCGCCGAGGATGAGGATGCGCATGCCCACATCCTGCGCGGGAGCCGACTACCGCCGCATCAGGTTTCGCTCTCGGCGTGCGGCCCCGCCTGTGCACAACTGCGGGGATCAAGAACGACACGCCGTGCACCGTGTGCAAGGCCCGGCGTGCCGTCGAGAATCCCCGCAGTTGTGCACGGCGCAAGGCGTGCGGATGCCGGTGCACCGGTTCGGACACGGCAGAATCGATGCATGACGTCGCCCAGCCCGCAGCTGCACCCCGCCCACGCCTGCCTCATCGTGCACGGCAAGGACACCCCGGGAATCGTTGCGGCTGTCTCGGCGATGATCACCCGCATCGGCGGCAACATCGTCGCCTTCGACCAGTACTCCGACGACCCGACGGGCGGCGCGTACTTTCAGCGGGTCGTGTTCCACCGCCCCGACTTCGCGGCCGACCGCCCGCAGATCGAAGCGGAGATCGACGGCACACTGCGGCCGTTCGAGTTGGAGTGGTCGCTGACCGACCAGTCGGTGCCCAAGCGCATGGCGATCCTCGCGTCCAAGCAGGACCACTGCCTGCTCGACCTGCTGTGGCGGCACCGTCGAGGCGACCTGCCGGTGACGATTCCGATGGTGGTCTCGAACCACACGACGGCGGCCGACGATGTGCGCTCGTTCGGGGTGCCGTTCTTCCACGTGCCGTCGACGCCCGGGCCTGACAAGTCGGCATCCGAAGCCGAAATCTTGAAGCTGCTCGTCGGCAACGTCGACTTCGTGGTGCTCGCCCGCTACATGCAGATCTTGTCAGCCGACTTCCTCGAGCAGCTCGGGGTGCCGGTCATCAACATCCACCACTCGTTCCTGCCCGCCTTCATCGGCGCCGAGCCGTACAAGAAGGCGAAGGAGCGCGGCGTCAAGCTCATCGGCGCGACCTCGCACTACGTCACGACTGACCTCGACGAGGGCCCGATCATCGAGCAGGACACCGTCCGCGTCACCCACGCCGATTCATCGGCCGAGCTCACCCGCCGCGGCGCCGATGTCGAGCGTCAGGTGCTCTCGCGCGCGGTCCTTTGGCACGCCGAGGACCGCGTCATCCGCCACGGCAACCACACCATCATCTTCTGACGCCCCGGTCTGCCGGGCGCCGCGGCGTCATCAGATTCGGAGATTGTCGCCGGATTCGGATCCCGAGCCCGGATCCACCCGAATCTGCAGGCATTCTCCGAATCTGGTGACGCGCGCCGACGCCGCGGCGCGCGCTACCCGCCGCGCGGGTGGTCGCCGTCGGCCCCGTGCAGTGCCTCGAACTCGGGGGTGTCGAAGACCTCACCGGCGATCGGGTCCTGCGCGATGCGCTCCTCATCGAGGGTCGCAACACCGGCGGCATCCACGTCGACGGCATCGATCGGCACCGTCTGCAGCGACACGAGGAACTCGCCGTCCCCGAGGGGCGTCACCTGCTCGGGACGCGCGATGCCCAGGCCCGCGGCGAGGGTCGTCATCACCTCGCGACGACGCGATCTCGGCACGTCGGTCGTGGATGCCGCGTCCCCGCCGGGCGGCGTCGCCAGGCGCGCCCGCACGTACTGCGGCGCGTTCTGCACCTCCCAGTGGAAGGCGCGCAGCAACGAGATGCACGCGAGCACCATGATGATCGAGAACGGCACGGCGGTCGCGATCGACGCGGTCTGCAACGCAGTGAGGGATGCCGCCCCTCCCACGAGCAGCAGCACCGCAGCGGCGACTCCCTCGAGCACCGACCACATGACGCGCGTGAGCCGCGGCGTCTCGGTGGCACCGCCGGTGGCGAGGATGTCGATGACGAGCGACCCCGAGTCGGACGACGTCACGAAGAAGAACACGATGATCGCGATCGCGATCACGCTCGTGACGACCGCCATCGGGAACGTCTCGAGCAGTTGGAACAGTGACGTGTTCGTGTTCACGGCGCCATCGGTGAGCATGTCGCCTTCGGTCAGCTGTCGGAGGATCGCGGAGTCGCCGAAGATCGTGAACCAGATCACGCCGATGAGCGTGGGCGCCAGCAGCACGCCCATGACGAACTGGCGGATGGTGCGGCCGCGCGAGATGCGCGCGATGAACATGCCGACGAACGGCGCCCAGCTCATCCACCAGCCCCAGTAGAAGATCGTCCAATCGCCCGCCCAGGTGTCGGTCGCCAGCGGCCAGGTCTCGAGCATGAGCCCGGGGAGCGCGGCGATGTAGCTGCCGGTGTTGGCGATCATGCCCTGGATGAGCACGAGGGTGGGGCCGAGCACGAGCACGAAGATCGCGAGCAGCGCGGCCAGCGACATGTTGATGTTCGACAGCCACTTCAGGCCCTTGTCGAGCCCGGAGACGACCGACAGCGTCGCAAGCCCGGTGACGACGGCGATGAGGATGACGGTGAACGTCGGCGACGGCTCCACCCAACCCAGGAACGTCAGACCGGCACTGATCTGCTGCACGCCGAAGCCGAGCGAGGTCGCGACGCCGAACAGCGTGCCGACGATGGCGACGACGTCGATCGTGTGCCCGATCCAGCCTTCGACGCGCTTGCGTCCGATCATCGGTTCGAGCAGCCAGCGGATCGAAAGGGGTCGCCCGCGGCGGAAGGTCATGTAGGCGAGCCCGAGGCCCACGACGACGTAGATCGCCCACGCATGCAGTCCCCAATGGAAGAGCGTGAGGTCCATCGCGAGGCGGCCCGACGCGGTCGTCTCAGGATCGACCCCGGCGTTGCCCGGCGGAACCATCAGGTGCGACAGCGGCTCGGCGACACCGTAGAACACGAGGCCGATGCCCATGCCCGCCGAGAAGAGCATCGTGAACCACGACACGGTCGAGAACTCGGGTTCTTCGTCGTCGCGACCGAGCTTGATGTTGCCGATGCGCGAGAGTCCGCAGTACAACGCGAAGACGACGAAGCCGGTCGCCGCCAGGATGTACCACCAGCCGACGCCCTGTGTGATCGCGTCTTTGAGCACCGCGAACGCGTCGCCCTCTTCGCTGGAGAACATGATCGCGACGACGATCAGCGCGGCGATCACGAGGACGGCCGGCACGAACACCGGCTTGCGCAGTTGAGCCCACACCTCCCCCGGATGCCAGTCTCTGCGGAACGGCGAGGTGGAGTGGGCGGCCATGTCGGTCCTCCGATGCGTGATCTCGGGCAAGGTGCGGCCCCATGCTAGCGAACGGCGCCCGCGGCCTCGGAGGCTGCGGGCGCCGTTCGGCGTGGCGTGACCGGCACGCCACCGGTCACGCGACGGGCTGTTGCAGGTCGACCGACCATTCGGCACCGGGGCCGTCGAAGGGCGTCGACTCGTAGACCTCGCGGCACGTGCCCGACGGTGTGAGCCCTCGCGCCTCGACCTCGGCGACGAGCTCCTGCCACGCACTCTGGATGCCGGAGAGATCCGCGCCGGTGTAGCGGACGGTGAGCGCTCGCGGCTGCGCGTCGACGGTCGCCGCCTCCAGCCCGGCAGGCACGTCGTCCCCGGCGATCTGCTCGGCAGCCGCAGCGATCATGCCGTCACCGTCGACCGTGTAAGTCGCGATGCCGGGCCCGGTGCGGGACGCGCCGGCGGCGTCGATCGCGGCGTTGACGCGGCCGAACATGCCGCCCATCGCGTCTTCGATCTCGTTCATCTCGTCGATGCGCACCGACTGCTGGACCAGTCGCAGTGCAGGCAGAGACGTCTCGATGAATGCGGACATGGGATGCTCCTTCTCGATTGCTCGGAGTCTCGCCTCGACCGACCGCAGTCGCCGCTGGTCGGCCTCGAGCTGCTCGCGCAGTTCGTGCCGGCGCTCTCGCAGCAACGCCGTGACCGCCGTGGCCGACAGCCCGTCATCCAGCAGTCGGCCGACCTGCTCGAGCGTGAACCCGAGGTCTTTCAGGGCGATCAGCTGATTGGCGCGTTCGAGCTGCGCCGTGGAGTACGAGCGGTAGCCGCTGTGCGGATCGACCTGCTGCGGGCGCAGCAGGCCGAGCTGGTCGTAGTGACGCAGCATCCGCACCGACACGCCGGCCAGGCGGGCGAACTCTCCGATGTTCAACATGGTGATCCCACTCGACAGCCTGACACCGTGTGAGGGTCAAGCGCGAGCCGCGAGATCGACTCGCTACGCGTCCTGCGGGTCGATGCGGGCGTGCGCCAACTCGGGGTGCGCCGCGTTGAAGGCGGCGATGTCGCGCACGTTCTTCTGCACGGCGACGACGGCGAACAGGCTCATGGCGAACCCGATGCTGAGGTGAATGTACTCCGAACGCGACTCGGGTGTCGCCGGCTATCCACACCCGCACAGCGAGCGGTCAGCGGACTCGCCGCCAGGCATCCCCAGACATTCCGCAACCGGCATGCGCCGGTCTCGTCAGTGCACGTACTCCATCAGATCGACCCCGAGCGTGCGGAACGCATCGTGAGCGCGCAGCCGATGCGCGACCGACAAGTCGTCGAAGCCCACCAGCAGGGCGTAGGCGACGCCCGCGCGGGGACCGGCGACCACGCCGGCTTCGGCGAGCACACCGTCGCCGCGGCCGGTCTTGTTGACGAACAGCAGTCCGCCCGGGTCGTCGTCGTGGGCGAACGGATCGAGCCCCATCGCGGACGCCACGAGCGACAGGTCCTCATTGAGACTCAGCCATTCGGCCACCTGCGTGCTGACCGCCGCCGAGACGACATCGGAGTTCACGAGTCCGGCGAACAGCTCCGCGAGCTCTCCCGGCGAACTGAGCGCGACCTGCGGCGCATCGTCGGGCCCGCGCTCGTCACGGAACCGATCGAGCAGCGCGGTGCGACGCAGCCCGAGCGAACCGAGTCGCTCGCGGACGGCGTCGAGCCCGACCCGATCGAGCAGCGCGTTGGCGGCCAGTGCATCGCCCGTCGCCGCGGCGAGGACCGCGAGATCGACGATCGGCAGGGCCGGGGCCTTCAGGTGCCGCCAGACGCCTGCGACAGCGACGGCATCCACGCTCGCACGGTCGACGATCTCGAACGGATCGAGCGAGCCGGACTCCATGCGTGCGGCGACCTCGATGAGCAGGGGCACGATGCCGATGCCGCCCACCGGCAGGGTGACGTGCTCGTCACCGCTGAGCACCACCGACCCGGAGTCGAGGTCGATAACCTTCAGCGAGACGTGCGCGCCGGCCACCGAGAGCGCATCGAGCGCCGTCAGGGTCGACGTGAACGAACGGCGCGCAGACGACGAACGACGCGTGCGGGCGCCCGCCGGAGCGCGGCGGGCACCACGCCGGAGCGTCGTGTCATTCGAGGGCTCGGGGGTGCCCACGTTTGATCCTTTCCGCGCCGGGCAGGGCGCAGCAGGGGGTGATTACCAGATGGTGACGCGCTGATCCGGCGCGAGCCACAGCTCGTCGCCGTCGGTGACCTCGAACGCATCGTAGAACGCGTCGACGTTGCGGACGATCTGATTGCAACGGAACTCGTTCGGCGCGTGCGGGTCAATCGTCAGGAGCCGGATGGTCTCGGCATCACGCGCCTTCTGCTGCCAGACCTGCCCCCAGCTCAAGAGCAGTCGCTGGATGCCGGTGAACCCGTCGATCTCGGGGCCGTCACCGGTCTCGCCGGTTGCCGCGAGGTGCAGACGGTACGCCTTGATCGCGATGCCGAGCCCGCCGAGGTCGCCGATGTTCTCGCCGATCGTGAGGGCGCCGTTGACCTTGTACTCCTCGCTCAGCCCCTGCGGAGTGAGGGCGTTGTACTGCTCGATGAGGGCCGAGGTGCGCTGGGTGAACGCCTCGCGGTCCGCATCGGTCCACCAGTTGTTGAGGGCGCCGGTGCCGTCATAGGCGCTGCCCTGGTCGTCGAAGCCGTGGCCGATCTCGTGCCCGATGACCGCGCCGATGCCGCCGTAGTTGGCTGCCGCGTCGCGCTCCATGTCGAAGAACGGGTACTGCAGGATGGCCGCGGGGAACACGATCTCGTTCATCAGCGGGTGGTAGTAGGCGTTGACCGTCTGCGGCGTCATGTGCCACTCGTCGCGGTCGATCGGGCCGCCGAGCTTCGCGAGCTGGCGGTCGTGCTCCCACGCGTTGGTGCGGCGGACGTTGCCGATCAGGTCGCCGGGGTCGACCTCGAGGGCGGCGTAGTCCTTCCACCGCACCGGGTAGCCGACCTTCGGGGTGAAGGCGTCGAGCTTCTCGAGCGCGCGCTCACGGGTCTCGGGCGTCATCCACTCGAGGCTCGTGATCGACTGCCGGTAGGCCTCGATGAGGTTCGCGACGAGTTCGTCCATCTCGGTCTTGGCCTGCGGCGGGAAGTGCCGCTCGACGTACACCTTGCCGACCGCTTCGCCCATCGCCGCCTCGACGAGGCCGACCGCGCGCTTCCAACGTTCGCGGTTGACGGGCACGCCGGTGAGCTCGGTGCCGTAGAACGCGAAGTTCGCGTCGACGAACTCGTCGGACAGGAACGCGGCGTTGGCGCGGATGATGTGGAGCTTGAGCCACGCCTTCCAGTCGTCGAGACGGTCTTCGACGAGCAGCGTGCCGAGGCCCTCGAAGTACGACGGCTGGTTGACGTTGATCTCGGCGAACCCGTCGGCGTGGTCGGGTGCGACACCGTCGAGCCACGGCTGCAGATCAAGCCCCGTGAGCTCCTGCACCTCGGCCCACGTCTTCAGGTTGTAGGTGGCGACCGCGTCACGGCTGCGCACGTTGTCCCAGTGGTGGGTAGCCAGCTCGGTCTCCAGCGCCAAGATGCGGTCGGCGTCGGCATTCGCCTCGTCGGCCGAGAACCCGGCGAGCTCGAGCATCGTCTTCGCGTAGCCGCGGAAGGCCGTGCGCGTGTGCTCGAAGTTCTCGAGGCGGTAGTAGCTCTCGTCGGGCAGCGACAGCCCACCCTGCAAGAAGAACACGACGTAGCGTTCGGGGTTGCCGGGATCGGGCTCGATGTAGGCCGCGATGACGCCGCCGACACCCTCGCGCTCCAGCTCGCCGACGGTGCGCAGGAAGGTCGGGATGGAGTCGATCCCGTCGACGCGCGCGAGCTGCTCGGCGAGCGGCTGCGCACCGAGTTCGGCGATGCGCTCGGTGTCCATGAAGCTCGCGTACAGGTCACCGATCTTGCGCTCTTCGGTGCCGGCCTCGGCATCCTGAGACTCCTCGATGATCGCGCGCACGTCCTTCTCGGCCTGCTCTGCGATCAGGTGGAACGAACCCCACCGGGCCTTGTCGTCTGGAATCTCAGTGCGCTCCAGCCACGCGCCGTTGACGTGGCGGAACAGGTCGTCCTGCGGGCGGATGGACTCGCTCAGTTCGGCGAGGTCGATCCCCGAGCGGGGGGCGTTCTCGGTCATGTGACAAGGATAGGCGGTCGTCAGCGATCGGTACGGGTGCAGCCGGGTTCGACGAGCTCGCCGGCGAAGCGCGCATGCGTCCATTCGACGAGTTCGGGCAGCAGCGGCGAGGGGCGCTCGATCACGCGGGCATGCTCGTATCCGTCGTAGACGCGGTAATCGACCTGCTGCCCGGCGGCGCACAGCGTGTCGACGTAGTAGCTCTGCAGCGTCGGCGAGACGACCGTGTCGGAGCCGCCCTGGCCGATCAGCAGCGGTGCGGTGGTGCCGGCAGGCGCGATGTTCTCACGCAGACGGACGCCGAGCTCACCGCTCGTCGGCGGCCTCGCGAACAGGTCGGGGTCGCCGCTCATCCCCAGCGCCGCGGCGACCGACACAACCGTACCCGGGTCGGACAGGCACCGCTGCGACATGCGCTGGACGATCTCCTGTGCGCCCGGCCGCACCACCTCGCGCAGGTCGATGTCGTCGTAGATCTGCGTGTACGACGCGATCGCGAACGACGCGAAGATGCTGCCGCCCGTCACCCTCGACACGCGCTGCACGAGCGCCGGCGGGTCGCCCGCGGGGGCGAGGGCCGCGACACCCTTGATCCACACCTCGGGTGCGTATTCGCGGGCGAGCGCCCCCGTCCACAACGCCGCATGGCCACCTTGCGAATGCCCCCACACCACCGTGGAGACACCCAGATCGGCTTCGGGCAGCTCGCGCGCCGCGCGCACGGCATCCAACGAGGCATAGGCGCTGGGCGGGCCGATGAGATACGGGTGCGGGCCCTCTGTGCCCAAGCCGATGTAGTCGGTGGCGACGACCGCCCACCCCTCTTGGATCATCGTCGGCAAGATGTAGAGCGCACCCGACCACAGGCCCCGCTCCTGCAGGGACGGCGCACAATCCTGTGCGAACCCGGTCGTGCCGTGGTTCCAGTCGACGACGGGCCACCGGCCGTCGCCCTCGCGCGGCACGACGACGACACCGCTCGCCGCACGCACCTCGCCGTCCACCCCGGTGGTCGTGTACAGGATGCGCCACGCCTCGGCGGCGACCGGGATGCCGGCGGTGAACGGCTCGGACCGAATGAGGCGTCCGGGCTCATCCGGCATGTCGCGGGGGGCGGCATAGAAGTCATCGACGACGGGCGACCCGGCACGCAGCGGGGCGGTGACGATCGTGGCGGCGACCGCGACGGCGACCGATGCGATCGCGATGACCGCTCGACCCCAGCGGCGGCGCGACGGGTCACGGTGACGGGTGCGGTCGCGCCGTCCTCGCAACCGCGTCCACAGGTCGGCGACCCCGCCCCAGATCAGGCGTGCCCCGAACGCAACCGCCACGACGAGCAGCGTGATGTCAGGCCACGCGAGCGCCAGCACACCGAACAGGGCGCCCGTCGCGCCGAACGCGACGTCGGCGATGCGCGCATCCCACCCGCGACCGCGCTGGAACGCCGCGACGACACCGAGCACGCCGTTGACGATCAGCAGCACGCCGACCAGCGCGCCGACCGCCCTCACGGTGAGCGCCGGCCACAGCAGCACGAACGTGCCGCCGACGAGCCAGCCGATCCCGGTGAGCGCTCGCCACCGCGGATGCTCGGCGTCGTCGGCTCGGCCGGTGAGTTCGAGCACGCCGGTGAGGATCATGCCGCCGCCCAGCAACACCGCGAGCACATTGAGCGCCGTCGTCGGGCGAATGATGATCACGGCACCGAGCGCAATCGCGACGATCGCGATCGCGATGCGCAGCCACGACGGCAGGCGCGCGTGCAGGCGCACGAGCGCCAGGCGCTGCAGTATCGCGGTGCGGGCCATCGATCCAGCGTACGAGGCGGCTCGTCGTCGGCGCGCAGGAATAGGCTCGACGCATGGCGAGCGTGACCCTCAACCGTGAGATCTTGCGGCTGGCGGTTCCGGCGCTCGGGGCACTCGTGGCCGAGCCCATGTTCCTCATCGTCGATTCAGCCCTCGTCGGGCACCTCGGCGTCGTACCGTTGGCGGGGCTCGGCATCGCCGGGGCGATCCTGCAGACGATCGTCGGACTGATGGTCTTTCTCGCGTATTCGACGACGCCGGCCGTCGCGCGGCGGTTCGGCGCCGGCGACCCGAAGAGTGCCGTCAGCGCCGGCATCGACGGCCTGTGGCTCGCGCTCGGCATCGGTGCCGTGCTGGCGGCGGTCGGCTCGTTCGCGACGACGCCGCTCGTGGCGATGTTCGGCGCACCTGCCGACGTCGCCCTGCAAGCCGAGATCTACCTGCGACTGTCGATGTGGGGGCTCCCGGCGATGCTCATCGTGTTCGCCGCGACGGGCTTGCTGCGCGGCATGCAAGACACGGTCACGCCGCTGTGGATCGCGGGGCTCGGCTTCGCCGCGAACGCGCTCCTGAACTGGTTGTTCATCTACGGGCTCGGGTGGGGCATCGCAGGGTCCGCCGCCGGCACCGTCGTCGCGCAATGGGGCATGGTGGCCGCGTACGCGCTCGTGATCGGGCGGCTCGCCACGCAGCACGCGGCGTCGCTGCGACCGCAACGCGACGGCGTGCGGGGGTCGGCGCGGTCGGGTGGCTGGCTGTTCCTGCGCACCGTGTCACTGCGGGCGGCACTGCTCGCGACGGTCGCCGTCGCCACCGCGATCGGCACCGACGAACTGGCCGGATGGCAGGTGGCGTTCACGATCTTCGCAACGGCCGCGTTCGCCCTCGACGCCCTCGCGATCGCCGCGCAGGCGCTCATCGGCAAGGGCCTGGGTGCCGGCGACGAGCCGTTCGTCCGCCGGGTGCTCGGCCGCACGGCCGCGTGGGGCGTGTGGTTCGGGGTGCTCGTCGGCGGGCTGATCGCCGCGCTGTCAGGCGTCATCGGACTCGCGTTCACGGGCGACCCCGAGGTTGCGGCACTCGTGCAGCCGGCGCTCATCGTGCTCGCCATCGCCCAGCCGGTGTGCGGGGTCGTGTTCGTGCTCGACGGCGTGCTCATGGGCGCAGGCGACGCGAAGTACCTGGCGATCGCGGGCCTGCTGAACCTCGTGCCGTATCTGCCCGCCCTCATCGTGCTGTGGATCGTGCTGCCGACGGGCGCGTCCGGACTCGCGTGGCTCGCCGCCTGCTTCTTCGGCATCTACATGCTCGCGCGCCTCGTGACCCTCGGCTGGCGCGTGCGCCGCCCGGAGTGGCTCACCGCGGGCGCGTGAGCCTCGGCGTTCCAGTTCTCGGCATCCACTCCGCGTGTCCGGGATTCGCGCACGAGTCCAGCCGTCTGAACGGCCGAGTCACGCTGAAATCCTGGACTCAGCGCGCGCCTACGCCCAGCGGCGGCACCACTCGTACATGACGACCGCGGCGGCGGCGCTCGCGTTGATCGAGCGGGTCGAGCCGTACTGCGTGATCTCGACGACGCCGGATGCGGCAGCCACCGCCTCCGGCGAGAGCCCCGGCCCCTCCTGGCCGAACAGCAGCACGCAGCGTTCGGGCAGGTCGGCGCGGTCGACCGGCACCGAACCCGGCACGTTGTCGACGGCGACGACGGGGATGCCGGCATCCCGCGCCCACGCCGAGAACGCCTCGACGTCGGGGTGGTGACGCACGTGCTGGTAGCGGTCGGTCACCATCGCGCCGCGCCGGTTCCAGCGGCGCTTTCCGACGATGTGCACCTCTGCGGCACCGAACGCGTTCGCACTGCGCACGATCGAGCCGATGTTCATGTCGTGCTGCCAGTTCTCGATCGCGACGTGGAACGGATGCCGGTGGGCGTCGAGGTCGGCGACGATCGCATCCATCGTCCAGTAGCGGTACGCGTCGATGACGTTGCGGCGGTCGCCTGCGGCGAGCAGCTCGCGGTCGTAGCGGGGGTCGTCGGGCCACGCCTCGGGACCGCCCGGCCAGGGGCCCACGCCGACCGCCAGGACGGGTTCTTCCGGGTCGACGGTGTGCTCGCTCACCGCACCAGGCTACGCACCCCGATCGGGGGACGGCCGTCGCGTCGCATCGAATCGCAACGCGCTCTCCCCCTCCCCGTACCCGGGGCGAACGCGTCGGCCGATCCACACGTCCCAGGTGCCGTCGGCGCGACGCGCGACCCGCGGCACCCGCTGGACGCGAACCCCTTCCCGCGGCACCTCGGCTGCTCGGATCACGCGCTGGGCCTCCTCGTCGAGCAGCACACCGCCCGGCGGTGCACCCTCGGCTGCGGCGAGTCGAGCACGGTGGAGTGTCACCCCGTCGTCACCGAGGCGGGGCACATAAGGGCGCCACGTGTCGGGCACGAAGCTCATCAGTTCGTACCCGAGCACCTCGCCGGGATCGGCATCCCCGGGTGCGATGGGAGCGGGATCGGGGGCGGCGCGCGCGGTCACGGGCACCGGATCACCGGATCCGCCCGGGACGGTCTGCACGATGGCCCAGACGAGGTTGGCGGTCTCGTCGCGGACGAATCGCACGTCCTCGATGGGCGACCCCTCGAGGGTGGGGGCGGATGCCGGTGGCACGACGAGCCCGTCGATCTCGCGCCGCGCATCACCGACGTCGCCGTCGCGCTGACCACCCTCGGTCGTTGTGAAGATCCGCCACGGGGCACGGCGTCGCCCGGCCGCCGCGACGCTGCGCCGCTCGGGCGCGACCCACTCCGACCCGAACGTGTCGCGCCAGCGGACCTCGGTGACCCGCAGGATGCCGCCGGGTGGCGTGTCCACGGGCAGCACGAGCCAGTCGTCGCCGGTGACGATCGCCGCCTCGACCACGAGGACCCGGGCAAGTTCGTGGGGGTCCGCCCAGACGGCCCCGAGGTCGATCGCGGCGTCTTCGAACTCCCAGAACCGGGATGCCGGCATGCCGGCGAACCCGAGCCGTGACGCGAGCACGTGACGCACGAAGGTCACCGGCGGCTCGGGAGGCCCGGGCGGGAGCTCGTCAGGGACCGCGTCCAGGCTCGCCCAGCCGATCTCGCCGCCTGCGTACGCGGGTGCTTCCAGGACGCGGGTCCCGGTCGCCAGCGCGAACCCGTATTCGAGGGCGCCCGCGACCCAGCTGCTCTCGCCGGTCGCCCCGAACTCCGCCCCCCACCACGCGAGCCAGTCGGTGATCGCGGCGCGGGCCGCCGCCCGTCGGGCGGCACCGGCGCGCAAGGCAGCGGCGAACCAGTCGGGCTCGCCGTCTGCGAAAGCCATGGCGACGGCGTCCGGGTCGAGCGCTCGTCCCGCGAGGAACGTGCCCATGCCGACTGCGTCGGCGGCGGGGGTGGCGTCGGGCGGGATATCAGGTGGCCGGAGCGGGCAGTGGGTCAGAAGCGCGTCGACCGCGCGACCCTCGCCGAGCCGGGACAGCTCGTCATGCAGCGCCCACGCGGCGGCATCCCGCGCCCGGGTACCGGCGACGGCCCCGGCCTCCCGTTCGACGAGGGCTTCGAGGGGGGCGCCCGGAGGAAGCGGCAGCCAATCGCCGCCGACAGAGAGGGGGCCGGGATGCCAGGCGGTCAACGGTTCGAACTCGGCGGTGATCTCGATGGCGAGCGGGGTGCCGGTATCTTCGCCGGCGAACTCCCCCACTTGCCACTGCCGACCCAGGAGCCACAGCGGATCGGCGACGGCAGCCTGAAGGCCGACGGCGGGGTCCCCGCTGACGGGGTTCGGCTCGACGCGGCTGCGCAGCGGCTGCATCGAGGTCAGCGGCGGCAGGAACCGGCGGAACACGCTCACGGCTCGCTCCTCGCGAACGTCGGCACGTCGACGGCGAGCGCGCGGAGAGCGCGCGGGTCGATCGTCGGCTCGTCGAAGGCGGACCAGTGGTCGAGGGCGATGGCAGGCAGCACGTCTCCGACCAGCGGGAGGTCGGCGGGCGTCGCGAGGCGCATCCGCAGGAGGCCGCGCACCTCGGCGAGCACCGCGTCGATCCGGGTCTCGCTCCACCCGCCGTCGTCCGGCGAGACGGCCAGCAGGAGCGCCTGCGGCGCCCGCGCGGCGGGAGCGTTCGCGTGCAACGCGAGCCCGGTCTCCACCAGCGACTCCTGACGCGACGGGGTCTCCTCCTCGGGGCTGGAGACGGTGCGCAGCGCCGGCCGGTGCTCGGCCCAGTCGTCGAGGATCAGCCCGGCGATCGCGCCGGATGCCGCGAATCCGGGCAGTGACTCGTAGACGATCGAGGTCGCAACCCCGTCGGGTGGGAGCGCATCGCCGAACCACGCCGGCGGATGCGGCGGCGGGACGAACACCGCAGCCGCGAGTTCGCCGGCGCGCCCGGTCGCGCGCCGGATGGCTGCGAGCGTCGTCCAGCGTCCCACCGGGGGACGGACCGTCCCCATCCGGGCGACCCATCGGCGGATGCCCGCGCTGGCCGCCGCCGGGACTCGCGCGTGGACGATCGCGGCGCCCGTCGGAGGCGGGACCAGGCGCTGTACGACCGGGAGCGGGCCGAGGAGGTCCGCGAGGGCTTCGGCGGTTCGCCCGTCGTCGGCGAGCGTGCGGGCACGGGCGCGGCGCCGGTCGAGCGTCGCGGCGCCGTCGGCCACGAAGGCGCGAAGCGCCGAATCCGCACCGTCGGCGTCGCCGTCAGCGGGGACGAGGACGTCCGGGTCGGTCGTGTCGCCGACCCCGATCGCGGCAAGTGCGTCGGCGGCGACGCGCAGGCGGGGAACAGTCGCCGACGCGGGATCCGGGAGTGCGGCAACGACAGCGTCGAGCCCGTCCAGCACCGCATCCAACCGCGCCGTGAGCGCGGCGGTGTCGAGGGTGTGCCGGGCGAGTTCGCTTCGTGCGCCGGCAGCGACGAGGTCGTCGGGTTCGGCACCGCGCGCGCCGCCGAGCACGGCCCGGGCGGCGCTCGCGAGCTGCCACGCCTCGCCGAGGCTGATCCGCCCGGTGCCGGTCGGTCGACCCAGGAACGGCGCGAGCGGCAGCGTCGGCCGTCGGCGCCGTAGCCGCGCCCACAGGCGACCGAGACCCTCGGGAGTGCCGTCGGCTGCGACGACGAGGTCGAGGGCACTGAGCCCGAACGGCGCGAGCAGCCGGTTCTGCCCGCCCGCGGTGCGGGCGACGACGATCCGGTCGGCGCGTCCGAGGACGCTCCGGCACCAGGCCTCCAGGAACGGGTGCGCGGCAGCGCGGATGCCGGCCTGCCACCCGTCCGCCGCGCCGGCTGCCTCGGCGCCGCCGAGAATCGCGACTCGCGCGGTCGCGCCGGCGCGCTCGCCCGCGGCGACGGGGATCTCGGGCTCCTCGGGCAGGAGCTCGCCCGACAGCGCGTCCATCGCCGCCGCAGCGCGGGCGCGGTCTCCGGTGACGAGCTGCTGCACGCCTTCGGCAAGCAGCAGGTCTGCGACGGCGTCGGCGACCTGGGCGAGCCTGGCCACGAGCGTGCTGACGGTCGCGATCTCGACGTCATCGGCGACGCGCACCCCGCCGAGTCGAGCGGGGTCGGTGAGCTGCGCGCCGAGCTCGGCGGCTTTCTGGGGGAGCACGCGGCCGTCGACGACCGACCCGGTCAGCACGAGCGACGGCTCAGCGGTGACCGTGGGGGTCTCGCGGCCGACGGTGAGCGGGGCGAGGGCCCGCAGCGCCGGAACGAACCGGTTCAACGATGGGTCCGTCTCGTGGAGCCACCGTTCGAAGCGGTAGCCGAGCAGGGCCGCGAGCTCCTGCCCCGCGCGCATCCCGCGCACGATCGCGGTCGCCTCGCGCGTGCGCGTGCTGCTGACGTCGAGGTCGAGCGGGTCGTCGGGGCCGTCCGCGGGCGCGTGGGTGAGGCGGGCGCTTCGCAGCACCGCCGCGGCGGCGGCGTGCCGCGGCGACGGCGCCTGCACCCACCCGACGCCGCCCGCCTCCTGCGGGTCGTCGCCGGCGGCGCGTGGGGTGAGCGTGATGTCTTCGACCCACGCGTACGCGCCGATCGAGATGCCCGTCGGCGCATCCCGCCGCAGCCGGGCCAGTCGTCCGCTCGCGAGCGCGGTCGCCCACGCGTCGAAGCGATGCGAGCACACGTCGAGGGCGCCGGCGAACACCGCGGCACGGATGTCGGCATCCTCCGCATCGGCGAGCCGCGCGATCCCGAGGCGGGCGCGTCGGACGACCTCGAGCGCGGCGAGGTAGGCGACCAGGGCAGCCAGGATCTCACGGGCGGCGCTGCGGGGACCGGGTCCGAACAGTCCCCGCCCGGTGATCCGCGGCGCGAGGCGTCCGGCACGGGTGATCCACGGCAGGTGTTCGCGCAGCCGCGCGAGGGCGTCGGCGGCGATCGGGTCGCGCGTGGCGATGTCGAGGTCGAACAGCTCGGGAAACAGGATGTCGGCGACGGCGCCCGCGGCATCTGGATGCACGGCCTCGACCAGAATCGGCACGCGTTGCACGATGTCCTGCCGGAGTCGGTCCTGGGCGTCGCCGGGCGGGCCGTCGAGGACGCGCTCATGCGCTTCGTTCACGAAGTCGGTGAGCTCGAGCAGCCGTCGCCGCGCCGCACGCACGGTCGCGAGGGAGCGCGCGCGTGCCGCCGAGAGCAACACCTGCAACACGCTCGCGTCGGCGGTGGACGGTGCTTGCTCGGCGAGCAGGCGCAGGACGTCAGGGTCGTCGTCGGCGACGAGCGGCAGCCCCAGCACGCGGGGTGTGCCGAGATCGGGGAGTCCCCTCAGCGCACCCGGCGGGAGATCCGCGGCCCGCTCGATCTCGCGCGCGACCGACGCCCTCTCCTCCGCTCCGGCGAGGACGACCCCGCCGGGGTGGAGGATCTGCCGAATCCGCACGTTCCGGCTCGTCGGAGCGAGCCCGAGGATCTGTGGGAGGGTGTCGCGCAGGTCACCGGTCATGACCGTCGGGGGCGCGGCCGCGGCCGACCAGATCGGCGCCGCGTGGCGCACCGCTGCGGCGACCAGCGCCTCCGCGGCGTCGTCAGGCCGATAGTCGGCGGCGGTGACGACGGGGAGGATGCCGTAGGGCTGCGCCCCGATCCGCACCGCCGGGAGCGGGCCGGCGGGACGCACATGCGCGGCGATGTACTGCTGCAGCTCGGCCGTCTCGTAGGGGCCGAGCGCCCGGGTGCGCCACGTCGCTGCCAGCCACGGCTCCCACGTCACCGGCCACAGCGCGTCGCTCGCGGCGCCCGGAAGGTCGGGGTCGAGGATCGTGCCCGACATGCCTGCCAGCCCGCCCGGGTCAGGTATCCCGAAGGCATGGGAGAGCAGACGGGGACCGGCGGTCGACAAGGCCGGAGGCGCATCGTCCGCGCGGGCGCGCTCGGTGTTGTTCGTGGGGGTGCCGGCGGCGACGAGGGAGAGCCCGGGGTGCGCGGCGAGCGCATCCCGCACGGCGGAGGCGCCGGCATCCGCTCCCCCGCTGCGCGCGCCGGTGACCGTGAGCAGATCGATGCGGTCGTCCGACGGCAGTGGCACCGTGATCGCCAGACCCGCCGCCTCGGCCCCCGCGTAGTCGCGCAGCCAGGCGGGACCGGACGGGTCACCGTCCGCGAGCGCGCGCAGGGCCGTCGCCCCCGCCTCGAACGCGGCGTCGTCCCCGGCCGCGCCGAGCGCGACGCCGACCGACGCGAGGTCGACGGGTGCGCCCTCCTGCTCCGCGGTGACGACACCTCCCTGCACGACGCGCACGCGGAAGCGCTCGGGCAGCAGGTGCGTGGCACCGGTGACGGGGTCGACGGACAGGTCGTCGGGGGAGATGCGCACCCGCAGCACGAGTCCGTCAGGGGTCTGCTGCGACTGCGTCTCGATGCGCACCGGCACGAGGAGCAGCGGCACGCCGGGGTCCAGGTCCGCCCACGGGTCAGCCATCGCCGGCCTCCATCCTCCCGAGCAGCTGTGCGAGGCGGAACCCCATCCGTGACGGTTTCTGGAACAGGGTCCACGCGAGCAGCGCGCTCGTGGCGGGCCGGCCCGCGTACGCGCCCGCGTATACGTCGGGTTCGGGAGTGTCGACGACTGTGCGCACGGTCGCCGAGAGCGTCGCCGGCAGGTGCGCGCCGACCAGGGGCGCCCAGTCCGCCCAGCCCAGTTCATCGCGCGTCCTCGGCTCCGGTCGAGGGTCAGCCTCGTCGAGCCCGAACCGGGGCGCCCCGACGTGCTCGCCGAGCGTGAACCAGTAGGCACCGTCCGGGGGCGGCGCGCCGACGGTCGCGTCGGCGGCGGAGACGGCGCTCGCGGTGAGGTCGATGCCGACCAGCAGCAGGTTCGGCACCAGCGCGATGCGGAAGAGCTCGGTGACGGGGCTGTGGTAGTCGACGGGGTAGCCGCGCACCGCACCCTGGGCGGCACGACCCTGCGCGGCGATCGCGAGCAGGTGCGGGAACCGGCGCACCACCTCGCCGCGCACGACGAGCACGAGCTTGCCGGAGCGGAGCGGATCGATGCCCTCGCCCAGCCCTCCGGTCGTGAGGGTGTGGAGGGGGCGTAGGTCGGGGGCGGGCGTCCAGAACCGGGCGAGGCTCGTGCCACGGCCGTCCGTGGGGTACTCCCGCCACACGAGCTCGCGTGCGAACTCGTGGTTCGCTCCGGTGAGAAACGACTGCACGAATCGTCCGTTGGTCTGCAGCGCCGTCACCATGTCGGGCTTGGAGATCGCGGCGACCCCCGGCATGAGCCATTCCTGGTCGTAACGGCTGAGCGCCTCGTACAGCGGATGCCGGAACTCCGGCGCGACCATCACGGTGTCGATCGCGTCTTCCGGCCGGCCCAGCAGCGCCGCGAGTCCCGGCAGGCGGGTCGCCACGCGGCGCGGCACGGTGAGGGCGGGGCGCAGCTTCCCGACGAGGTCCAGGGCGGCGAGGTCGAGTCGAGGCCGCGCCAGCTCGACAGGCTCGTCCGCGTCGAGCACGGCCTCCCCGAACGCCTCGATCACCGTCCCGGGCAGCGGCTGCTGCTCCCCCCCGTCGGGCCGATCGCCCGGCTCGTAGGGGCTGTAGCCGCTGAATCCGGCGCCGGCGAGGGCGTCCCAGATCGGCATGAGCACCCGGAAGGTCAGCAGGTCCTGTTCGAAGGGGCCCGGGTCGTCGGCGGACACGCCGGCATCCGGGAATCGCGCGATCGCCGCGCCAGGCACCGCCCATTCGTTGCGCGTGGCGACGATCCCGAACGCGAGCGCGAGGGCGGTCGCGATGAGCTCCCCCTCCGGGTCGTCGTCGGGGTGTCCGGGGATCGCGCCGACCTCTTCGGGGGTCGGGAGCGCGTCCAGCGCGTCGAGCAGCCCTTGCAGCGGCGCGTCCTCGACGGCAGAGACGACCGGATCGAGGTCGCCGCGCTCGAGGGCGTCGAGCGCCCCGCGGATGCCGGCGGTGCGGGGGCCGGCGATGGGGAGCACCCAGTCGGCGCCCGTGTCCCCGTCCGCGATGACCGCGACGGCGCGATCGGCCCGCTCCTCGACGGCTCCGAAGCGGGCGGCGCGGCCGAGCGGACGCACCAGCCGCCGCGCGGTGGCGCCGATCGCGGCCGGGGGCAACGCGCTCGCGCCTACGACGCCCCGAGCGGTCGCGCCCGGAGCTCCAGCGAGGTGCGCATGGGCTCGGGCGGTGACGCCGAGGACCGCCCCGGGTGCCATCCGCCCGAGGCTCCGGGCGTGGAGGGAGGTTTGCGCGAACAGCGACAGTTGGGCGGCACGCAGCACGGCGTTCGCGGCGCGCACGTTCTCCAGCTGCGACCACGCGCCCGCCATCAGGTCTTCCTGATCCATCCGCACGACGGCCGCGCCCAGGGCGGCGGCGATCCGGTCGGCGGGGTCGAGGGCGAGGTCGACGAGCCACGCCGGTTCGGCCCCCGCTGCGGGCACCCGGTCGCGCTGCAGGTGGGCACCGCCGTACAGCGGCGGCCCGACGACCGGGTCACCGTCGTCGGCCGGGGGGTCGATGATGGCGCGAAGCGGATCGGTGACGGTCGCGTCCCAGACGCCCGCGTTCGAGACCGGTTCGGGCTCGGGGCCGAACACGGCCCGGACGAGGGCGCCTCGGACATGGCGGGGGCCGCCTGTCGCGGAGGCGTCGATGCCGGCACCGGGATGCGTCGTGTCGACGAGGCGACGCCCGATGCCGGGCGGCGGCGGCACCGGCTCCACATCCTCCGCGAGCTGCTCGAAGTCCTTCGGATCGCCGGTCGCGAACTCCCATCGGTCGTAGAACGGCAGGTCGGCCGTCCCGCCGCCGCTGCCCCAGGACCAGGCAAGGGTCTCTCCCGGCGGCTCGGCAGCGCCGAATGCCGCCCGCACGCCAGGCTGGAAGGCGGGGACCACGAGCGCCGTCCACGCGCGATTCGGCTCGAGACGCCGAGGGCAAAGCAGCCGCGACAGGTTGAGCGCCGGCGAGCCCGATCCTGCCCGGCCGACGAGCGCTGCCTCGTTGAGGTCGGCACCGCTGAGCTGCGCGTGCGCCCACGCCCAGCCCTCCTCCGGTGGCGGAAGTTCGGCGACGGGCACGCGGATGACCGGGGGCAGCTCCGCGCCCGCGGGCGGCAGGTCCGCGCGGATCGAATCGGTCGGCACGACGACCAGCCGCAGCCACGGCGGCAGCCGCCCGTCGACGGGCGCCGCCGGCGTGAACATCCACGGCAGGTCGGGCTGGTCGAACTCGACGTGGACCAGGTCGGCGGTGCTCGCCGACCCCGTCCCGGGTTGTGGGTAGCGACGGATGACCTGCGCCGGATCGATCCCGGTCACATCCCCGGGACCCCGCACGACGATGTCCGTCGTGTCGACGAGTTCCGTCCCACCGGCGCCGTCCTCGACGGTGACCTGCACGTGCATGGTGGCGCGGGCCGGCATCCCCTCGGTGAATCGGGCGGTGATGCCGGCCGCGGCGCCGGCGCGCACGTACGGGACGAACGTGAAACTCTCAGGGTTCGCGTCGGTCGGCGAGATCGGATCGGGGCGGACGGTCACGTCATCCGTCACGGCGCCACCACCTTCGTGAGGGCGCCGAACCCACCGGCGCTGCGACGGGCGACCTGTAGGGCGTCACTCCAGGGCTGGATGCCGGCGACCTCCGCGCCGGAGTCGATGTCGGTGACGCGACTGGCGCTGGCGGCGACGACCTCGATCCGGCGGACGTCCTCGACCGGCGCGTAGCGGTCGCCGGTGCGCAAAGCAGTCGCGCCAGCGGGTCCGGCACCGAGTACCGAGGCCTCCCATCCGACGAACTTCAGCAGGCTCCTCGCCGGCCAGCGAGACGGGTCATCTGCCCAACTGTCCTCGTAGGAGAGCGTGGCCTCGGTCGCGTGCGCGCGCAGCTCCGCGCCGCCGGCGACGGCATCCGCCGGGTCGATCGCGATGCCGCCGGCGCGGTCCTCGAATTCGGGGGCGCGGAGCTGCTCGTCCTTCGTGAGCGCGAGGAACTGTCCGATCGGGAAGGATTCGGGCAGCGGCGAATGGTCGACCGTCGACCCGATCACAACCTTGGCGATGCGCAGCCGGCATCCCGCGGGGGCGACCTGTGCGGACCCAACCCGCTCGAGGGTCATCTCGAACGGGAATGCCCGCTGGGTCGCCGCGAGCAGCCCCCACGGTTCGACGAGGACGCCGGCGGCGCCCTCGGGAAGCGGGGCGAGGCGCACCGGTACGCGCTGCGCCGCGCGGTCGATGCGGCGCCACGCCTCGGGCTTGCGAAGCTCGGCCGCCACGAGCGGCAGCGGGCTGATTGCGGGCGGTGGGGGTCCAGGCGGCGGGCCGTCGCCGATCTCGATCGGGCCGAAGTCGAGACTCGGGTCCGGCAGTGGCCACGGCAGGCTGATTTTTCCGGCGCCGCTGATGCGAATCGGACCCGGCCCTGACAGTTCCAGCGCCAGCTTGACGCCGAGGAGCGAAATGCCGAATGCCTCGACGTGGGCGCTCGCGCTGATGCTCGCGGTGAAGTGAAACGGGTCGAATTGGATGATGGTGTCGAGCGATGCCCGCCCGCGGACGGCCGCGACACCGATCGACAGCCCGATCTCGATCGATCCGCCGAACTGCAGGGTGTTGGGGGTGATCGCGACGTACCCCTGCAGTCGCAACTGCAGTCCGATCGGCGGCGACAGCTCCGCGCCGATACGGCTGAGGTCGGCGAGCTCAGCGGGCTTGTGGGCGTAGGTCGGGTGGAATCCGCCGGCGCTGAAGACGACGGTGGCGTCGTCGCCGAACCGCAGCAGGAGCCCGATGCCCCCGGATACAGACAGGAACGCGATGCGCGATTGGTACAGTTCCGCTCGCAGCAGGATGATCCCACGGCCGACCTGCACCAGCACAGCGGCCCGCAGGTCGATGATGGCGGCATCGGGGTGCGGCAGGGCACAGCGGGCGCGCCCAATGATGACGACCACCGGGTCGGGGACCGCGACGATGACCCCGACGTCGAGCGTCGCGAGGCTGATGGGCCGGCCCCAGCCGAGCTGCACCATCGGACCGAGGACGAAGCCGCCCGGATGCCGGGGGAACACGTTCGCGAGCGTCTTCAGAATCGTCGGGGCCGCGCGCACCACGTCGTCGGGGAAGAAGAGCGCGTCGAGCACGCCGTCCTTGATGCCGGCGGCGAGCCGTGCGGTGTCGACGTTCACGTTCAGCCCGACGACCCCGCCGACCGCGTTGAGGGTGAAGAGGAACCCGAGCTCGATCGGCACGACGAAGCGCACCGAGACGACCGCGACGAAGCCGACCGCGCCGCCCTCGCTGAAGAACAGGCCGTAGCCGGATACCTTCACGGGGCCGAGGCTCAGTTCGAGGGCGCCGCCGAACCCGCCCGGGACGGTCCCGAGGTATCCCCCACCGCTGGCGGGGCCGACCTCGAGCGCGAGCCCGATGCCGTGCGGTGGCAGCGGCACGAGGGCGGCACTGTCGCGCCAGAAGGCGACATCCCCGCGAAGGAGTGCCGCGGGCCGGAGGACCAGCGCGAGTCCGGCGCCGTCGACGCGGGCCGTGATGACGCCGCCGACGTCGGCGGCGAGGCGGCTGCGGATCTCGATGCGGATGCCGTCGTCGCGCGGCGCGAGCGACAGCTCGATGCCGTCGAGGTCGACGACCTGCGCTGCCAGGCGTCCCGGGAGCGTGAGCGGACCGGCGGATCCGGCGACGGTGAGGCCGGCGGCATCCACTGTGAACGACACGCTCGTCTCGGCGGAGCCTGCTGCGCCGATCAGCAGCTGCACGAGGCCGCTCGTGCCCTCGCCGAGATCCAGCTTCGCGCGCTCTGCGGCGAGGGTCATCGAGAGTCCGGCCGGGTCGAGCGCGAGCGTGAGGGATAGCTCGCCGATCTGCAGGATCGCGACGTCGACGTCGTTGGCGCTCCAGGTCAGTTCGACCCGCGAGCCGGTGACCTTCGCGGTCGGGTCGTGCAGGCCGAGTTGGCGCACGAGGGCGCCCGGTTGCACGTCATCGAGGATCCGTTCGACGAGTGTCCCCGGCGCCGCGTCGGGGTCGGCGGTCTGGATGGCCTGCAGCACAAGCTCGACCGCGGACCGGGCTTCGCGGATGCCGGTGACGACGTCGGGTACGGCAAGCGCGGCTGCCGCGTTCTGCGCGTGGACGGCGGCTTGGTCGAGGTGGGTCTTCACGGCGACCGCGTCGCGTGCTGCGCCCCCAACGAGGGCCTCGATCTGCGCCACGGTTGCATGCTCGCGCACCCGCGCGAGGGCGTACTGGAGTGCGGCGCTGAGGAGCTTCTCGGGAACCTCGTGCATGGGACCCCACCACGGTGCAGATCGCTAGAACCGCGTGAATCGCGGAGGCGCAGCCCGTCGGCTGCGGCGCCGTCCAGAAGGGCGACGCCTCGAGGCATGAGGTGCGATGCCGCCTCCACCAGGTAGCGAGGCCATCTCAGTGTGATCCGGTCGGGGTTCCGGTGTCAACAGCGGTGACCTGCAGGTGCGCCACAGGCGCGATCTGCGAGAATCGGGCCATGTCTGATGTCGCCGCGAACCGTTCGAATCCGTCTGCTTGGGTGGCGTTCTGGGTGGGGCTGGCCGGCCTCATCCTCATGCCGATCCCCCTCTTCATCGGACTGATCCTCGGCGGTGGCCTTTCTGTCGTCGCTGCGATCTTCGGGGTGATCGGGCTGCTCAAGGGCCTCGCCCGCGGCGGCAAGGGCATCGCCCCCGTCGTGTTCGCCGCGATCTTCATCGCGCTCACGTGGGGCGGCATCTCGCTCGGCGGCGGCATCGTCTGGTGATGCAGGTGCCGTGACCGCCGACCTCGAGGTCTACGCCGCGCACTACGACGACTTCGGTCGGCGATGGGCGCACGGCACATCGCCCCTCTACGAGGAGTGGGCGGTGGGCATCGCGGACGATGCCGAGGCGCTCGCGCACATCGTCGCGCTGCCGAGGCTGAAGCGGCAGCCGAACCTCGTGTTCGCGTGCGCGCGGTGGCTGGGGTGTCCCCTCACCGGCTATCGCGACTTCCGCGAGTGGTTCCTGGCGCACGTCGACGACGTCGCCGCGCTCGCCTCGACGCGGGCGACGCAGACCAACGAGGCGACGCGTTGCGCGACGCTGCTGCCGGTGCTCTCACGCATCGACGGTCCGGTCGCGCTGCTCGAGACGGGCACCGCGGCCGGACTCTGCCTGCATCCGGACCGGTACAGCTACCGGTACGCAACCCCGGACGGTCCGCGCGCTCTCGACCCGGCCTCGGGCCCGAGCGAGGTCGTGCTCGACTGCCGGCTGGATGACGCCGCCGCCGCACCCGAGCGGATGCCGGAGGTCGTGTGGCGCGCCGGCATCGACCTGTCGCCGATCGATCCGGCCGACAGCGATGCGGTCGCCTGGCTCGCGAACCTGATCTGGCCGGGCCCCGACCACGACACCCGGGTCGCACGGTTGCGCGGTGCGGCGGCGATCGCGGCATCCGACCGGGCTCGGGTCGTGGCGGGCGACATCCGCGAGCAGCTCGAGCCGCTCGTCGCTGAGGCGCCCGCCGACGCAACCCTGGTCGTCTTCCATTCGGCCGTGCTGCTCTACCTCGACGCCGACGGCCGGCGCGAGTTCGCCGCCACGATCGACCGGGTGCGCGCCGGCCGCGATCTCGTGTGGCTGTCGAACGAGGGCATCGGCACCCTGCCCGTCTACCACCCGCCGGTGCCCGACGCCCTAGACACGCACCACCGCTTCGTGCAGACCGTCGACACCCGCCCCGTCGCCCTCGCCGGACAGCACGGCGCAACGTACGAGGTGCTCCCCTTCCGATGACCCCCTGCCGACTTCGTGGCACTTGTTGTCGCGCAGCGCACCGGCGAGCGACAACGAGTGCCACCAACTCGACCGGCTGCCCGGCCGTCGGCATATTTCGGGTAGCCGAAAAATCCGCTACGGTTTTCGGTATGCCGAAAAGTGCGGCCGTCGACACGCGCCCCGCCCCGAATCGGGCGAAGCGCGCAGCGTGGCTGCTGGGCCCCGCGCTGGTCGCCGGTGTCGCCTACCTCGATCCGGGCAACGTCGCCAGCAACATGACGGCGGGCGCCCGCTACGGCTACCTGCTGGTGTGGGTCGTCGTGCTCGGCAACACGATGGCGTGGCTCATCCAGTACCTGTCGGCGAAACTCGGCATCGTCACCGGGCGTAGCCTCGCCGAGACGCTCGGCGAGCGCATCCAGAACCGCTGGGGACGACGCGCCTACTGGCTGCAGGCCGAACTCGTCGCGATGGCCACCGACATCGCCGAAGTCATCGGCGGTGCCGTCGCGCTGTGGCTGCTGTTCGGCGTGCCGCTGCTGTGGGGCGGCGTGATCACCGGCACCGTGTCGATCGCGCTGCTGTTGATCCAGGCGCGTCGCGGCGCCCGCAGCTTCGAGTTCGTCGTCATCGGGCTCATGCTCATCATCGCGCTCGGCTTCACGTACGGCGTGTTCGTCGCACCGCCGGATGCCGCGAGCGTCGCGGACGGGCTCGTGCCGCGCTTCGAGGGCACCGACTCGGTGCTGCTGGCGGCATCCATTCTGGGCGCGACGATCATGCCCCACGCCATCTACGCGCACAGCGCCCTCGCCCGTGACCGATTCGCCCCCGGATCGACCACTCCGCAGTCACGTGCGCGGGGTATCGGCGCCGTCGGCCCGGCGCACGTGACTGCGGAACGGGATGCGGTTGCGCTCGAAGGTCGCCGGGGCATCGGGACCGCCCGGTTGCTGCGGGCCACCAAGTGGGACGTGACCATCGCGCTTGCCATCGCGGGCACCGTCAACCTGTGCATGCTGCTGCTGGCTGCCGCGAACCTCGCCGGGGCGCCCGGCACCGACAGCCTCGAAGGCGCGCACGCAGCGCTGGGCGCGGGGCTCGGCCCGGTCATCGCGACCCTGTTCGCCGTCGGGCTGCTCGCCAGCGGCCTCGCCTCGACCGCCGTCGGCGCCTACGCGGGTGCCGAGATCATGCAGGGACTGCTCAAGGTGCGCATCCCGCTGCTCGCCCGACGCCTGCTCACCCTCGCCCCGGCGCTCATCATCCTGGCGATCGGGGTCGACCCCACCCTCGCGCTCGTGCTGAGCCAGGTGGTGTTGAGCTTCGGCATCCCGTTCGCGCTCGTGCCGCTCGTGGCACTCACGGCCCGCAGCGACGTGCTCGGCGGGTTCCGCAACCGCGTGTGGACGACCGCCGCCGGCATCGCCGCATCGCTGTTCCTCATCACCCTCAACGGCGTCCTGCTGTGGCTCGTGTTCACGGGCGGATAGCCTGAAGCGTGCCCTCCGCCGCGATCGACGACTACCTGAAGGCGATCTACCACCACACCGAGTGGCAGACCGCCCCGATCACGCCGTCACAACTGGCCGGCGTGCTGGGTCTCGCGCCGTCGACGGTCACCGAAATGGTGCAGAAGCTCGCCGCGCAGGACCTCGTCTCGCACCGCCCGTACGGCCCCGTGACACTGACGGATGCCGGGCGTCTGCGGGCGGCATCCATCATCCGCCGCCACCGACTCATCGAGACGTGGCTGGTGCGCGAATTCGGCTACGCGTGGGACGAAGTGCACGATGAGGCCGAGGTGTTGGAGCACTCGATCAGCGACCGCCTGCTCGAGGGCATTTCGGAGCGGCTCGGGCATCCGCGGTTCGATCCGCACGGCGACGCGATCCCCGACGCCGCGGGCGAAGTGGAGCGGGTGCCGTTCGTGTTGCTCGGCGAAGCGCGCATCGGGCACGCCGGTCGCGTGCTGCGGGTGAGCGACCGCGACCCCGAGCTGCTGCGCGCGCTGGAGGAGGCCGGCATCGACGTCGGCCACACCCTCACCGTCACGGGTCGTGACGCGGTCGCGATCGACGACTCCCCCACCGTGACCCTGCCGCAGGGCGCGGCCGAGGCCGTCTGGCTCACGGCCTGACAGACCTGCAGCTCAGCGAGCGCGGGTGCGCGAGGCTTTGAGGTAGGGCCACTCGGTGCGGGTCGCGTACTCGCAGTAGTCCCACAGTCGCGCGCAGATGTTCTCGTCGCGCGTGATCTTGGGCGGCGTCGACAGCTTCGGGATGCCGGTCACTACCCGCGACGGACCCCAGAACTGCCCGCCTTCGACGTCGGGATCGACGAGTGCCCGTACGAGCGGCCAGGCACCGCGCTCCTTGGACTGCGTGATCGGCGCCTGCAGGTTGTCGGTGAACCGCTTGAGCCGGTTCGGCGCGTTCACACCGGCGATGCCGCGGGTGCGCCCGCCGATCGAGTAGCCCGGGTGCGCGACGACGCTCGCGACGGGCACGTTCGCGGCCCGCAGTCGACGATCGGCCTCGAATCCGAGTGCGGTGGTGGCGATCTTGGACTGCACGTACGCCCGCCACGGCGTGTAGCCGTTCTCGAGCTCGGGGTCGATGGGGTCCATCGGGGTGAGCATGGTCGAGATCGACCCGTTCCAGACGAGCCGCCCACGGCCCGCGGCGAGCGGCAGCAACAGTGCGCCGGCCAGCGCGTAGTGGCCGAGCGCGTTGGTGGCGAAGACCATCTCGTGCCCGTCGCGGGTGACCTCGCGGTGGCGTGGCGGGTGCACGACGCCGGCGTTGAGCAGGATGCCGTTGAGCCCCTTGCGCGACTTCACCGTTGCGGCGGCCGCGCGCACCGAGCCGAGATTGCTGGTGTCGAGCAGGAGCGTCTCGACCGAGGCATCCGGATGCTGCCGCAGCACGGCGCCGCGCGCTGCGGCGAGGCGGTTGGGATTGCGGCCGCTCATGATGACGTGGGCACCCGCACCGGCGAGCTGCAGCGACGAGAAGAAGCCGAGGCCCGCGTTGGAACCGGTGACCAGGTAGCGCTTGCCGGACAGGTCGGGCAGCAGCTCGGGGTCCCAGGTGTCGCGCGCCACGAGACCGACACTACGGGCATCGAGCCGATTAGTCTGGTCCCATGCGGACACGCGCCGACATCGACTGCTGGCTGACCGACATGGACGGCGTGCTCGTCCACGAGAACCGCCCGATTCCGGGCGCCGCCGACCTGCTCGCGCACTGGCGCGACACCGGCACGCCGTTCCTCGTGCTGACGAACAACCCGATCTTCACGCCGCGCGATCTGAGCGCGCGACTGCGGGCGTCCGGCCTCGACGTTCCGGAGGAACGCATCTGGACCTCGGCGCTCGCGACGGCGGACTTCCTCCGGTCGCAGCTGCCCGGCGGCTCGGCGTTCGTGATCGGCGAGGCGGGGCTGACCACGGCGCTGCACGAGGCCGGCTACATCATGACCGAGACGCAGCCCGATTACGTCGTCGTCGGCGAGACGAGGCAGTACTCGTTCGAGGCGATCACGAAGGCGATCCGATTCATCAACGACGGCGCCCGCTTCATCGTCACCAATCCCGACGCGACCGGCCCCACGCCCTGGGGTGTGGTGCCCGCGACGGGAGCCTTCGCTGCGCTCATCACGAAGGCGACCGGCCGCGAACCGTACGTGGTCGGCAAACCGAACCCGATGATGTTCCGCTCGGCGCTCAACCAGATCGGGGCGCACTCCGAGACGACGGGCATGATCGGCGACCGGATGGACACCGACGTCGTCGCCGGCATCGAGGCGGGGCTGCACACCGTGCTGGTGCGCACCGGCATCTCGGATGACGCCGAGATCGCGAAGTATCCGTTCCGGCCCGACGAGATCCTCGACTCGGTGGCCGATCTGCTGCCGGTCGAGCCGGTCGAGACAGAACTGCCCGAACTGGCGGACGGCCTCTGATGAACGAGTTCGAACAGACGATGCTGTTCGCCACGACGACGGTGATCCTCCTGGGCACCCTCATCGTGTTCGCGGTGCAGTTCTTCCGCGGCCGCGGCGGTGGTGAGTAGCCGCGGCCGCGGAAGAACTCAGGCCCGGCGGCGGCGGACGACCAGCACGAAGCCCAGGGTCAGCGCCGCCAGTGCGAGCGCGATCGTTCCGGTGACGAGTGCCGTCGTGCCACCGGTGGCGGCAAGCCCGCCGGTCGAACCCGCGACCGGCGCCTCGCTCGGCTCCGTGGGCTCGGTGGGCTCGGTCGGCTCGGTCGGCTCGGTCGGCTCGGTCGGCTCGGTCGGCTCGGTCGGCTCGGTGGGCTCGGTGGGCTCGGTGGGCTCGGTGGGCTCGGTGGCATCTTCGCCCGTCACGACGATGTCGTCGAGCACAACCGAACCGGTGGCGGGTGCCTCAGTGTCGGCTTGCGTCAGCATCAGCACGACTTCGCGAACATCGGCCAAGTCCGTCGCGCTCGGGCGCAGTTCGGGGTCGATGCCCGAGGGCCAGCCGACGACGGCATCCGCGAAGTTCAGTTCGATGGTGCCGGCCTCCGCGCCGTCGAGCCGGTGCTCGAGGTTCCAGAACGTGTCTTCGGACTGGCCCGGCTGCGCCGGCGTGCGGAACTGGATGAGCAGGTTCTGGGTGGAACCGTTCGGGTCGACCCACAGTCGCACGCGGTCGCGACCCGCCCAGTTCGCGGCGTCCTGCCCGCCGATCCAGCGCGCGACCTGCGTATAGGTCTCGGCACCGAAGTCGTAGGCGTACTCGGTCGCCTGCGATCCGCTCGCAGCGTCGCGGTCGAGCGTCAGCTGCTGCGCCCCATTGCGATTCGACCACGCCGCGCGCAGCCCGTCGGTATCGGCATACGCCTCGAAGTCGTCCAGCGAGATCGGGCCCGTCGAGGTCTCCGGCTCCTCCGGCTCGGCTCCCTCACCCGCAGTCGAGATGTCGTCGATGCGGATCGTTCCTGAGGTCGGCGCGTCGCCGACGTGGTTCATGTAGATCGCGAACTTCGTCACCGAGTCGAGCAGTTGCGGTGTCAGACGCGCGTCCGGCTGGTTCTGCCAGGTCGGTGTCCGGAAGTCTTCGAACGCGAGCGCGACCTCGCCGGGCTCGTCGCCAGCGAGCGACGGGTATCCCTCGAACGCCAACCCGCCGGCCGTCACCTGGATGACGAGCTTCTGGTTCGACGCATCCGGATCAAGCCAGAGTCGCAACTCGTTGTCGGCCGACCAGTCCTGCGACTGGGCGTAGGCCTTCGTGAATCCGAGGTAGCCGCCCACATTCAGGTCGTAGGCGATCTGCAGCGCGCGGCTGCGCCCCTCGACCTCTGCCAAGGAGAAGGTGCTGGCGGCGGTGTTCTCGGCCGTGTACGCGGTGCGCAGCGCGGTGTCATTCGCGTAGGTCTCGAAGTCGTCGATGACGCCGGGCGCGAGTTCTGGCGCGGCGCCGACGATGACGTTCGTCGTCGCAGTGAGCGCGCGCTCGCCCGTCGTGACTGCCGCGGTGATCGTCGCCTCGCTGTTCTCGTCGACACCGGCAGCATCCCACTCAGCCGACCAGAACCCCTCGTCATCCAGCACCAGCTCGACGGGCGCGTCGGTGCCGGTGGCGGTGAACGCGGCGCCGGAGACATCGGCGTCGTCGACGCCCGTCAGCTTGATACGAACGGTGGCGGGGAGCTCCTCGACCCGTGACCCGTCCGCCGGGGAGGCGATGCGGATCGACGCATCGTGAGCAGCCGTCGAGATCGACCGGGTGTAGAGGTCGACTGGCAGGTCGCCCGCGAACACCGTGTGCTCGTCGGCAGCGAACGCGGCGAAATCATCCGCCATCTCGTGGCCTGCCGGCGGCACGTAGATCTGCCCGCCGCCGAAGTTCGCCCACGTGAGCATGTACGCGATCTTCGAAGCGTCGGCATCCGCCTTGATCGCGGCCAACAGGTCGGTGAAGTACGTCAGGCTCTTGTTGCCGGTCGGCTGGATGGTGCGATCACCGTTGCGCCCGAACTCGGTGAACGCCGAGATCTTGCCTCGCGTCTCGGCGAGACGCGCCAGCATCCCGAGATCGGTGACGACCTCATCGATCCACACCGACGAGTCATCGGGTTCGTTTGAGTTCTCGTAGGTGTCATAGCCGAGCACATCGACCCATTCGTCGCCTGGGTAGGTGGCGAGGTAACGGTCGGCATCGCCGGCGAACGTGCCGCCGGGTGAGAACGAGTACAAGAAGTTGTGCACGCCCTTCACGTCGCGCAGGTACTCGACGGTGTAGCGGAAGATCTCTTTGAACTCCGCGGTCGTCGCGTGCGAGGCACCCCACCAGAACCACGAACCGGTGTTCTCGTGCCACGGACGGAAGATGACCGGCACGAGCGTGCCATCGGCGCGCTCGGCGCCCTGCGCGGCGCGCGCGATGAGGTCGAGGTACGCGAGGAACTCGTCGTTGAAGTCGCCACCGGGCAGGATCTGGCTGACCGGACGGTTGCTGACGTCGTTGTACGCACCACCGGTGACGAAGTTGTCGAAGTGCGCGCTGAGCGTCGGGATGCCGCCCTTGGCGTCGGCGTCGACGAACGCCTGCGCGAGCAGATCGGCGTTCTGTTCAGGCGTGTTCGAATCGATGCCCGGGCGTTCGCCGCCGTCGATGATCAGCGTGTCGAACCCGAAGACAGCCGGATAGTCTCCGGTTACGTCGTACGCATCGGAGTCACCTCCGCCGATGCTGTAGTCGGTCGCGTGCTGCTGGCCGAACAGCACGCCTTGCCCCTGCTGCTCTTCGAGGAAGTCGAAGAGCGATCGAGTCTGGGCGGTCGCAGACGGATCGACCATGGTGTGCGTGTCGCCGTCCGCGGCGAGCGCGGGCGGGGCGCCCGAAGCGAGCAGGATGGCCGTGGTGGCCAAAGCCATCGAGGTGAGGATGCGGGTGTGCAGCGGTCGTCGTCGCATGGGACTTCTCCGTTGAAGCGGCGGCAGGGCCGGAGCGGGGTGTCCGACGTGCCGAGGCTAGACGAGCCCCGTCCCGTTTGTAAAGCGCTTTAGTCAGATTGTGACAACGACGGACATGAACCCGTCGCTGCTGACGCCCAGGGCCTACTGCGGCGCGAGGCCGAGATCGTCGAGGTCGATCGCGGCCAGCCACTGCAGCCCCTCGGCTTCGACTGCGGCCTGCGCGCCGGTCTTGCGGTCGACGATGACAGCGACGGCCACCGGCTCGGCACCCTCGCGACGCAGCGCCTCGACGGCCTTCAGCGCCGACTGCCCCGTCGTCGACGTGTCCTCGACGACGACGACGCGCTTGCCCGACACGTCGGCGCCCTCGACCTGGCGACCTCGGCCGTGGTCCTTCGGCTCCTTGCGCACGACGAACGCGTCGAGGGGGCGGCCCGCGCGCACCGACTCGTGCATGACGGCGTTGGCGATCGGGTCTGCGCCGAGCGTGAGCCCGCCGACCGCCACGATGCCGTCGACGTCGCGGATCAGGTCGAGCATGATGCGCCCGATCGCGGGTGCGGCGCGGTGGTCCAGGGTGAGCTTGCGCATGTCGACGTAATACGACGCCTTCTTGCCGCTCGACAGGGTGAAGTCACCGTGGAAGACGGCCTCGTCGCCGATGAGCGTGATCAGCGCCTGGCGGTCGGATTCGAGCTCGGGAGACGAAGAGAAGGTCATGCCCCCGAGTCTACGGAAGGCCCCGCCCGGCAACCGCGCTCCGGCATCCGAACTCCTCAAGAACCGGGGATCTTTCACCGAAACGCTCCCATCCAGGCCTTGACGCGCCAATAGATTGAGGAGTCCCGCACACCGTCGGCGTCGCTGCCGACCGGAAGGACCACCATGACGCGCATCGGCATCGTCGCTGAGCAGCCAGCAGAGCACAGGGTCGCCGTCTCGCCCCTGACCACGGAGAAGATCATCGCCCTCGGCTATGAGGTCGTCGTCGAGCAGGGGGCCGGGGCGGGCGCGAGCTTTCCCGACGACGCGTACGTCGCCGCCGGCGCCGAGATCGTCGACCGTCAGACCGCGTGGTCCTCAGCCATCGTGCTGAAGATCGCCGCGCCGGTGGATGCCGAGATGTCGCTGCTGCAGCCGGGCACCACCGTCATCGGACTGCTCGCCCCCGCACTGCGCCCCGAACTGCTCGAGGCGCTCGCGGGGCGCGGCGTCACCGCCCTCGCGATGGATGCCGTGCCGCGCATCTCACGCGCGCAGTCGATGGACGTGCTCAGCTCGATGGCGAACATCTCGGGCTACCGCGCCGTCGTCGAGGCGGCGCACGAGTTCGGTCGCTTCTTCACCGGTCAGGTGACCGCCGCAGGCAAGGTGCCGCCCGCCAAGGTGCTCGTCGCCGGCGCCGGTGTGGCAGGGCTCGCTGCGATCGGCGCGGCATCCAGCCTCGGCGCCATCGTGCGGGCCACCGACCCGCGCCCCGAAGTCGCCGACCAGGTCCGCTCGATCGGCGGCGAGTATCTCGAGGTCGTCGTCCCCGACGAGCAGAAGCAGGTCTCCTCCGACGGCTATGCGAAGGCAACGAGCGACGCCTACAACCGTCGCGCCGCCGAGATGTACTCCGAGCAGGCCGCCGACGTCGACATCATCGTGACGACCGCGCTCATTCCGGGGCGGGCCGCACCGCGACTGATCACGGCGGCGGATGTCGCGAGCATGAAGCCCGGCAGCGTCATCGTCGACATGGCCGCCGGCCAGGGCGGCAACGTCGAGGGGTCGGTCGCCGGCGAGCGCACCGTCACGCCGGGCGGCGTCACGATCCTGGGCTACACCGACCTGCCGGGTCGGCTCCCGCAGCAGGCGTCGCAGCTGTACGGCACGAACCTCCTCAACCTGCTGAAGCTGCTCACGCCCAGCAAAGACGGCACGCTGACCATCGACGACGACGACATCGTGCAGCGCTCGGTGACCGTTGTGAAGGACGGCACGATCACCTGGCCGCCGCCGCCCGCGCAGGTCTCTGCCGCGCCGGCCGCCGCAGCCGCCGCGCCACCGGAACCACCCGCACCGAAGAAGACGATGTCGCAGGGCGCGAAGACCGGGCTCATCGCCGCCGGTATCGCCGCACTGTTCGCCGTCTGCGCGTTCGCCCCTGCACCGCTGCCGCAGCACTTCCTCGTGCTGGTGCTGTCGGTCGTCGTCGGCTTCTACGTCATCGGCAAGGTCGCGCACGCCCTCCACACCCCGCTCATGAGCGTCACCAACGCGATCAGCGGCATCATCATCGTCGGCGCCATGGTGCAGATCACCGCCGATGACCTCGTCGTGCAGGTGCTCGCCGCGGCCGCTGTGCTGCTGGCATCCATCAACATCTTCGGCGGGTTCGCCGTGACGCGACGCATGCTCGCGATGTTCTCGAAGGAGGGCGACCGATGAGTCTCGCGATCTCGATCAGCACCGCGGCCTACATCGTCGCCGCGCTCCTGTTCATCCTGAGCCTCGCGGGGCTCAGCAAGCACGAGACGGCCCGCCGCGGCGTCGTCTACGGCATCGTCGGCATGGCGATCGCCCTGGTCGCGACCGTGTGGCTCGCCGCATCGGCCGCGTGGGGCACCACGTCGGGCACGATCGGCCTCACCCTGCTCGCAGCAGCGGTCGTGGTCGGCGCGATCATCGGCCTGTGGCGCGCGCGCGTCGTCGAGATGACGGGGATGCCGGAGCTCATCGCACTGCTGCACTCCTTCGTCGGTCTCGCGGCGGTGCTGGTGGGCTGGAACGGCCACCTGCACGACTCCGGCCTCACCGGGGCGCTGGCCGACATCCACCACGCCGAGGTGTTCATCGGCGTGTTCATCGGCGGCGTGACCTTCACCGGGTCGATCGTCGCGTTCTTGAAGCTGTCGGCGCGGATGGCGTCGAAGCCGCTCGTGCTGCCGGGCAAGAACTTCCTCAACCTCGGTGCACTCGTCGTGTTCGTGGCGCTGACGGTCTGGTACGTCATCACCCCCTCGCTCGCCCTGCTCATCGCCGTCACGGCGGTCGCACTGCTGCTCGGCTGGCACCTGGTCGCCTCGATCGGCGGCGGCGACATGCCGGTGGTCGTCTCGATGCTCAACAGCTACTCGGGGTGGGCGGCAGCTGCCGCGGGCTTCCTGCTGAACAACGACCTGCTCATCGTGACGGGTGCGCTCGTCGGCTCGTCGGGTGCGTACCTGTCGTACATCATGTGCAAGGCGATGAACCGGTCGTTCCTGTCGGTGATCGCCGGCGGCTTCGGCATCGAAGCGCCCAAGGGCGATGACGCCGACCACGGTGAGCACCGCGAGATCGACGTCGAGTCGGCGGCGGAGATGCTGGCATCCGCGTCGTCGGTGGTCATCACTCCGGGCTACGGCATGGCCGTCGCGCAGGCGCAGTACCCCGTCGCAGAGCTCACGCACCGGTTGCGTGAGAAGGGCGTCGACGTGCGCTTCGGCATCCACCCGGTGGCCGGTCGCCTGCCCGGGCACATGAACGTGCTGCTGGCCGAGGCGAAGGTGCCGTACGACGTCGTGCTCGAGATGGACGAGATCAATGACGACCTGGCATCCACCGATGTCGTGCTCGTGATCGGCGCGAACGACACCGTCAACCCGGCCGCCGCCGAAGACCCGGGGTCGCCGATCGCGGGGATGCCGGTGCTGCGCGTGTGGGAGGCGCAGAACGTCATCGTGTTCAAGCGGTCGATGGCCTCCGGCTACGCCGGCGTGCAGAATCCGCTGTTCTTCCGCGAGAACGCGCAGATGCTGTTCGGCGACGCGAAGGAGCGTGTGGAGGACATCCTCCGCGTCCTGTGACCCGGCGGGCGGGGTCGGCGGGGCGAAATAGGCTGGATGCATGCGTCTTGCCACCTGGAACGTGAACTCCATCCGCGCGCGCGTCGTGCGCACCGTCGACTTCGCGGTGCGCGAGCACGTCGACGTGCTGCTCATGCAGGAGATCAAGTGCAAGCCGGAGCAGTTTCCGTACGCCGAGTTCGAGGCGGCGGGCTACCACGTCGAGGCGCACGGACTGAACCAGTGGAACGGCGTCGCGATCGCCAGCCGTGAGCCGATCGAAGACCTCGAGATCGGCTTCCCCGGCATGCCCGGCTTCAGCAAGAACCCCGACGACCCGCATCCGCCGCAGGAGGCTCGCGCGATCGGCGCGACGATCGGCGGCGTCCGCGCGTGGAGCCTCTACGTGCCCAACGGTCGCTCGCTCGATGACCCGCACTACGCCTACAAGCTGGCGTGGCTGGAGGCCCTGCGCGAATACACGGCGACCACGCTGGCCGCGCAGCCCCACCTGCCCCTCGCGCTGACCGGCGACTTCAACATCGCCCCCACCGACGACGACAACGGCGACCCGACCGTCATCGAGGGCGTGACGACCCACGTCTCACCGCCCGAGCGGGCCGCGTTCCAGGCGCTCCTCGACGCGGGGCTGGCAGACACCGTCCGGCCGCTCGTGCCCACCGGCTACACGTACTGGGACTACAAGCAGCTGCGCTTCCCCCGCAACGAGGGGCTGCGCATCGACTTCATCCTCGGCTCCCCCGCGTTCGCGGATGCCGTGGCGGGTGCAGTCATCCACCGCAACGAGCGCAAGGGCGAGATCCCCAGCGACCACGTGCCGGTGATGGTCGACCTCGACCTCGACGGCGAGGACGACGACGAGCGCCCGATGATCTTCTGAGCGGCGGGACCCGCGTCGATAGGCTGACGGCATGGACACCGTGAACCCGCTGCTGCCGGCCGGATACGACATCGCCTGGTCGATCGTCGCAATCGCGATCGCGGTGTTCGCCGTGGTCGCGCTGGTGTCGCTCGCCCGGTCCGCGAAGCGCCTCACGACGCTTCAGGCGCTCGTGTGGACCCTGCTGGTGATCTTCGTTCCGCTGGTCGGCGCCGCCGCGTGGCTGTTCGTCGGCCGCCGCGCAGTCGCTCCCTCGCGCACCTGACCGCGTCACCGTCGCCCGGCCCCGATTCGATCCGCCGTGCGGGGGATGCCGGTGCCCGCCGTGCGCCGTAGCGTTGGAGCCATGTCGATAACGGATGCGGCCGTCACACGACGGCATCCCCCGACGTCCGGCCAACTGCAGGCGGACGTGTGGCTTGCGGGCGCGCTGCTGCTCGGCGCCGTGCTGAGCGCCTGGCTCGGACAGATCGCAGGCGTCTTCTACGAAGAGGAGACGCCGGGCCTCGGCTGGGCGCTGCTCTACACCGCCGGCATGACGGTGCCGTTGGCCGTGCGACGTCGCTTTCCGTGCACCGTGCTCATCGTCGTCGCGGTCGCCTACTTCGTCGCGATGAGCGCACGGGTGCCCGAGTTCTACGTCAGCCAGATCGCCCTGTTCATCGCGATGTACACCGTCGGCGCGTGGGTCGACGACCGGCGGCGCGCGACCGTCGTGCGCGTCATCGTCATCGCGGGCATGTTCGTGTGGCTGCTCGTCACGATGTTCCAGGCCGCGACCGACCCGGCGGAGGGCGCACTGTCGCAGGCCGGTGCGATGTCGCCGTTCGTCGCGTTCTCGCTCATCAACCTGCTCGTCAACGCCGCCTTCTTCGGCGGCGCCTACTACTTCGGCGAGCGCGCGTACGCGCAGGCGATCGCCCGCCTCGTCATCGAGGAGCGCACCGCTGAACTCGAACGGGAGCGCGAACTGACGGCAGCACAGGCCGTCGCGCTCGACCGGGTGCGCATCGCCCGCGAACTGCACGATGTCGTCGCCCACCACGTCTCGGCGATGGGCGTGCAGGCCGGCGCTGCCCGCACCGTGCTCGACCGTGACCCCACCGCCGCGCGCACCGCACTGGCCGGCATCGAGACGTCGGCGCGAGCGGCGATCGACGACCTGCACCACCTGCTCGACACGCTCCGCACACCGGATGCCGACACTCCCGACGACTCGACCCTGTCACTCGCGACGATCGACGACCTTGTCGCGCATGCCCGCGAGAACGGCCTCCCGACGACGCTCACGGTCGTCGGCGAACCGGTCGAAGTGCCCGCCCTCGTGCAGGTGAACCTGTATCGCATCGCGCAGGAGGCGCTCACGAACGCGCGCCGCCACGGCGGGCCCGAAGCCACCGCCGACGTGCGCCTGCGCTACGCGACCGACGCGGTCGAACTCGAAGTCACCAACACGGGACTCAACCGTGCCGGCGGTCGCCCCGGCCTGGGGCTGGTCGGCATGCGCGAGCGCGCCGCGGCATCCGGCGGCACCGTCGAGGCGGGCCCACGTCCGCGCGGCGGGTTCCTCGTGCGGGCACGAGTGCCCGTCGCCGCCGCGGCCCCGGCGGGAGCACCCGCGTGATCCGCGTGCTGCTGGTCGACGACCACGCCGTCATGCGGGCGGGGTTCCGGATGATCCTCGAGGCCGAAGACGACATCACCGTCGTCGGCGAAGCGGGCACGGGGACGGCGGCGGTGGCCGCGGCATCCGAACTGCACCCCGACGTCATCTGCATGGACGTGCAGATGCCCGACATGGACGGGCTCGAGGCGACCCGGCGCATCGTCGCCGACCCGGCCGTCGCGTCGGCCGTCGTGATCGTCACGACCTTCGACCGCGACGACTACCTGTTCCAGGGGTTGTCTGCCGGGGCGAGCGGCTTTCTGCTGAAGAACGCGGGCCCCGAAGACCTGGTCGCCGCCGTGCGAGTTGCGGCGGCGGGCGATGCCCTGCTGGCGCCCGCAGTCACGAGGCGGGTCATCGAGCGGTTCGCGGGAACGAGCGACCCCATCGGGGCTGCCGAGCCGGCGCCCCCGGCATCCGGCATCGCCGTCGACCTCACCGACCGTGAGAGCGAAGTGCTGCGCCTGCTCGCGCAGGCCTACAGCAACGGCGAGATCGCGAAGGAACTGTTCATCGGCGAGGCCACCGTGAAGACCCACGTGTCGAACCTGCTGCAGAAACTCGGCGCCCGCGACCGCGTCGCCGCCGTCGTCTACGCCCACCGCCACGGCCTCGCCTGAGGGCTGAGCCCCGGCGTGCACAACGTCGCCAATCCGGTGCGCTGAGCGGTCGAGCGGCCCGGTTCCAGGGCACCGGGCTGCGGAATGGCGACGTTGTGCACGCGACCTCGGCGTGCGTCTCCCCCGGCACCCCCGGCATCCCCCGGCATCCCTCCGACGGCGGATGCCGGGGGATCCGCCGCGGGACGGATGTGTGGCGGGCGCGGGGTTCGTAGCGTGGAGGCACGACATCCCCGAGGAGGCACCATGCTCGAGCTGACGGGCATCACGAAGAGCTACGGCGGTCGCCGCGTGCTCGACGACATCACGTTCACGGTCGCCCCCGGGCGGCTCACCGGCTTCGTCGGAGGCAACGGCGCCGGCAAGACCACCACGATGCGCATCGCGCTCGGACTGCTCAGCCGCGACGGCGGCACCGTCACGATCGACGGTGAGCCGGTCACGAGCGCCGACCGCCGCCGCTTCGGCTACATGCCCGAAGAGCGCGGGCTGTACCCGAAGATGAAGGTGCTCGAGCAGATCGTGTACCTCGCCCGCCTGCACGGATTCTCGAAGGCGGATGCCACGGTTCGCGCCCGCGCACTCCTCGAAGAGCTCGGGCTCGGCGAGCGCCTCGACGACAACGTCGAGACCCTGTCGCTCGGCAACCAGCAGCGCGCGCAGATCGCGGCATCCCTCGTGCACGATCCCGAGGTGCTCATCCTCGACGAGCCGTTCTCTGGCCTCGACCCGATCGCCGTCGAGGTGGTCGCCGGGGTCCTGCAGGCCCGCGCCGCGCAGGGCGTCGCGGTGCTGTTCTCGTCGCACCAGCTCGATGTCGTCGAGCGCCTGTGCGATGACCTCGTGATCATCGCCGGGGGCACGATCCGCGCCGCCGGCACCCGCGACGGGCTGCGAGCCGAGCACGCGCAGAACCGGTTCGAACTCGTCTCGGCAGGCGATGCCGGCTGGCTGCGTGACGTGCCCGGGGTCGAGGTGCTCGAATTCGACGGCGGCTACGCCGTGTTCGACGTCGACAGCGACGAGACCGCCCAGATCGTGCTGCGCCGTGCCATCGACGGCGGCGACGTCGCGAGCTTCGCACCGCAGCATCCGTCCCTCTCGCAGATCTTCAAGGAGGTCATCCGATGAGCACCGCACCCGCCCCGTCGTTCCTGCAGAGCGTCTGGCTCGTCTCCGAGCGCGAGATCGGCTCGAAGCTGCGCAGCAAGGCGTTCATCATCTCGTTCGCCATCCTGTTCCTGGCGGCGCTCGCCCTGGTGGTCTGGGGAGGCCTCCAGGCACGCGACACGTCGGGCACGCCCGTCGCCGTCACGGCCGACGCCGAGCAGTACGTCGCCGGTGTGCAGGGCCTCGAGGTCACCGAGGTCGGCAGCCGCGCCGACGCCGAAGCGCTCGTGCTCGCCGGCGATGTGGATGCCGCGGTCGTCGCCGACAGCGCATCGCCGCTCGGGTTCGCCGTGCTCGCCGAAGACTCCGCCCCGACATCCCTGCTGATGTCGCTCGCCGAACTGCCGCCGGTCGAAATGCTCGACCCGTCGTCGACCGACGCGATGCTGCGCTACTTCGTGGCGCTCGGCTTCGGCATCGTGTTCCTCATGTCTGCGCAGCTGTTCGGGTCGACCATCGCGCAGTCGATCGTCGAAGAGAAGCAGACCCGCGTCGTGGAGCTGCTGCTCTCGGCGATCCCGGTGCGGGCACTGCTTGCCGGAAAGGTCATCGGCAACACGATCCTCGCGATGGGGCAGATCCTCATCCTGGCGGCGATCGCCGTGGTGGGGTTGACCGTCACCGGGCAGACCGCCCTGCTCGGCGGGCTCGGGGCGCCGCTGGCGTGGTTCGCGGTGTTCTTCCTGCTCGGGTTCGTGCTGCTGGCGGCGATGTTCGCCGCCGCGGCCGCGATGGTCTCGCGGCAGGAAGACATCGGATCGACCACGACACCGCTGATCTTCCTCATCATGGCGCCGTACTTCTTGGTCATCTTCTTCAACGACAACCCGCTCGTGATGACGATCATGTCGTACGTGCCGTTCTCGGCGCCGGTCGGGATGCCGATGCGCCTGTTCCTCGGCGAGGCGCAGTGGTGGGAGCCGCTGCTCTCGCTGCTGATCCTGGCCGCGACGTGCGTCGCCGCGATCGTGGTCGGGGCGAAGATCTACGAGAATTCGCTGCTGCGCATGGGCGCCCGGGTCAAGCTGCGCGAGGCCCTCGCCGGCTGAACCCCGGCGTCCGCGCCTGCCCCGGCATCCGCCCGCCGAGAAACCACCCCTGCTGCGACACACGCGTGCAGGGGTGGTTTCTCACGTCGGTGTGGTTTTCGCGGCTCAGCGTTCGACGAGGATGCCGTCGGCGTCGGCCCACACATGCGCGCCGGGGCGGAACGCGACCCCGCCGATCTCGACGACGACGTCGACCTCTCCGACGCCGTCCTTCGCGCTCCTGCGGGGGTTCGACCCGAGCGCCTTCACGCCGAGCGGCAACTGCCCGATCGCCTCGCGGTCGCGGATCGCACCGTTGACGATGACGCCCGCCCAGCCGTGCTCGACGGCGGATGCCGCGATGAGGTCGCCCACGAGCGCCGACTCGAGCGACCCTCCGCCGTCGACGACGAGCACCGCACCGTCTCCCGGTGTGGCGAGCGTCTGCTTGACGAGCGCGTTGTCGCGGTGGCAGCGGATCGTGCGCACCGGCCCGTCGAACGCGACGTGTCCGCCGATGTCGTGAAATTGGATGCCGACCGAGTCCAGCTCGTCGCCGCGCTCGTCGTAGAGGTCTGCCGTCGCGATGCCCATGCGTTCACCGTACGCATGCCCGCACGCGTTGCGGACTCCGCGACGCTGCGAAGATCGGCCGGACTTCTGTGACGCAAAAGCTCGCACCGGGAACATCCGGCCACTGCATCCGGTTGCATGGATCGGGACGACGGTGTCTCGGCATTGTTCAGACACCTTGAAGGACCTCCCATGACCGATCTGCTCGACCGCACCGCACCCACCGACACCCCGATCCTCGACGTGCTCTCGCAGCGCTGGAGCACCCGCGCGTTCGATGGCGCCACCGCGATCGATGAAGACGCCCTCGCGGCAGCGCTCGAAGCGGCACGCTGGTCGCCGTCCGCGTTCAACAACCAGCCCTGGCGGTTCATCGTCGCGCGACGCGGCAGTGACGCACATGCCAAGGTCGTCGACTCGCTCGTCGCGTTCAACCAGGCCTGGGCTGCGTCCGCGGGCGCGCTCGTCGTGTTCGTCGCCGAACTCTCACGCGACGGCCGCGAGTTTCCGTCAGCGCTCTACGACCTCGGCCAGGCCGCGGCGCACTTCACCGTACAGGCCCACTCGGGCGGGCTCGCCACGCACCAGATGACCGGCTTCGACCCCGACGCCGTCGCCGCCGCATTCGGCCTTGACGGCGACCTGCGCCCCTTCACGGTCATGGCCGTCGGCGCTGCCGGCACCATCGACGACGCTCCGGTCGCCAGCCGCGACGGCGAGCGGGCACCTCGCGTGCGCCGACCGATCGTCGAGTCGGCCGTCGTCAACGCCTGACCCCGGCATCCGCCCGGCCCGCGCGCTGACCCATCCGGCGCGAACACAACTGCGGGGATCTCGCCCGACACGCCGTCGACCCATCGAGCCTGACGGCGTGTCGCGGCGGATCCCCGCAGTTGTGCACGGGGGGGCGGCGTCCGTCGGCCAGGCAGCCCGGCTCAGGCGCCGGGCGGGTTGAGGTCGGGGTGGGTGATGACCACCAGCGAGTAGGGGTCGCCGTCGGGATCGGGCGGTGCGTCCTTGTAGCGGGCGAACAGCGCCTGCACCGCCTCGTGCAGTTCGGCGCGGTGCTCGGCGTTCAGCTTGAGGCCGAGCCAGCCGAGTTCGACGTGTGCCGGGTCGGCGAGCGCGACCTGCTGGCGGACCGTCTCCATGAGCACGGCGGTGCCGTTCTCCATCGGCGCGTCCCAGGAACGCCCCGTCGCCAGGTACGGCACCTCGCGAGCGCCCTGCGCGCCGGTGCGCTCGGGCTGCGGCGCGAGGAACCCGGCATCCACGAGCGTGCGCACGTGGTGGAGCATCGTGCCGGGATTGACCTGGAGCAGGTCGGCGAGTTCTTTATTGGTGCGCGCGTCGAACCGGCACAGGCGCAGCGCCCGCATCCGCAGCGGTGAACTCAGCGCGCGGGCTGCCGCGCGTGCCTCTGCATCGTCCATGCGGCCAGCGTAGCCGACTGATTGACACTTCCCAATCGATCGGCGCATACTGATCGAGATGTCTCAATCAGTCGATGCAGCGGACGGCACGAACGGCCCCGACGGAACGGATGCCGCGGCGCCCGCCCCGTCGCTCTGGCGCGACCGCAACTTCGTCACGATGTGGGGCGGCCAGGCGCTCAGCCAGTTCGGTGCGCAGATCGTCGAGCTCGCCCTCCCGGTGCTCGCGGTGCTGCTGCTGCACGCCACCGAGGCGCAGGTCGGCTACCTCAACGCGGCCTCGATGGCGGCGTTCCTCGTCGTGGGACTCCCCGCCGGCGCGTGGATCGACCGCATGCGCAAGCGGCACGTCATGATCTGGGCCGACGCCGTGCGCGCCCTCGCGCTGACCGCGGTGCCTGCGCTGCACCTGCTCGGCATCCTCGAAATGTGGCACCTGTACGTGGTGGCGCTGATCGTCGGCATCGCGACGGTGTTCTTCGACGTGTCGTACCAGTCACTCGTGCCCTCGCTCGTGCAGCCGAAGCAGATCGCCGACGCCAACGGCAAGCTCGAGTCGACACAACAGCTCGCGGGGCTCACCGGTCCCGCGATCGCCGGCGGGCTGGTAGGACTCATCAGCGCACCGATGGCGATCCTCGCGACGGTCGGCACCTACATCGCGTCGATGATCGCGCTGCTGTCCACACGCGACCACGAAGAGCGCCGCGCCCCCGAAGACCGCGCACCACTGCACCGCGAGATCGCGGAGGGCCTGCGCTGGGTGTTCGGCAACCCGCTGCTGCGACGCATCGTGGCGACCACCGCGATCTCGAACCTCACCAGCACCCTCGTCTTCACACTGACGCCGATCTTCTTCCTGCGCATCCTCGGATTCTCGCCCGAGCTGATGGGCCTGTTGTTCTCGCTCGGCGCGGTCGGCGGACTGCTCGGCGCGATCGCAACGCCGCGGCTCGTCTCGCGGTTCGGCGAAGCCCGCCTCATCCCGCTGAGCGCGATCGGCTTCAGCCTCGCGATGGTGCCGTTCCCGCTCGCCGCGATCCTCCCGACCCCCGCCGCATTCGTCATGCTCGTGCTGCAGGGGATGCTGATGGGCTTCGGGGTGCTCGTCTACAACATCACGCAGGTGACGTTCCGCCAGCGGATCACGCCGCCGCGCCTGCTCGGGCGGATGAACGCCAGCATCCGCTTCTGCGTCTGGGGCGTCATGCCGCTCTCGGCGCTCGCCGCCGGCTGGCTCGGCACGTGGCTCGGCACGGTCCCGACCCTCTGGATCGGCACCGTCGGCGCGCTCCTGTCAGCGCTCCCCGTCGTCATCGGCCCGTTCTGGCGCCTCCGCAACCTCCCCGACGCCCGGGAGGCTTAGGTCGTGAGCACCAGCGCGGAGCCGTCCGGGGCGACGTCGACGCGCACGATGTCGCCGTCATGGATGCCGCCGGCCAGCAGCGCGCGGGCCAGGCGGTCCTGCACCTCGGTCTGGATGAGGCGGCGCAGCGGCCGGGCGCCGTAGATCGGGTCGTAGCCGCGCTCGGCAAGCCACGCCCTGGCATCCGGCGTGACGGCCAGGGTCAGCCGTCGCGACCCCAGCCGGCGCTGCAGCGCGTCGACCGACAGTTCGACGATCTGGGCGAGGTCGGCCTCCGACAGCGGCTGGAACACCACGACGTCGTCGAGCCGGTTCACGAACTCGGGGCGGAAGGCCTGCCGCACGAGCGCCAGCACCTGCTCGCGCTTGTCATCCATGGACAGGGTCGGGTCGATGAGGATCGGCGAGCCGAGGTTCGAGGTGAGGATCAGGATGACGTTCGTGAAGTCGACCGTGCGGCCCTGGCCATCGGTGAGCCGCCCGTCGTCCATGACCTGCAGCAGCACGTCGAAGACCTCGGGGTGCGCCTTCTCGACCTCGTCGAGCAGCACGACTGAGTATGGGCGACGCCGCACCGCCTCGGTGAGCTGCCCGCCCTGCTCGTAGCCGATGTACCCGGGAGGGGCGCCGACGAGCCGGGCGACGGAGTGCTTCTCGCCGTACTCGCTCATGTCGATGCGCACCATCGCGTGCTCATCGTCGAAGAGGAACTCGGCGAGCGCCTTGGCGAGCTCGGTCTTGCCGACACCGGTCGGCCCGAGGAACAGGAACGAGCCGGTGGGCCGGTGGGGGTCGCTGATGCCCGCGCGCGAACGGCGCACCGCATCCGATACGGCCCCGACCGCCTCCTTCTGCCCGATGAGGCGCTTGCCGAGCTCGGCCTCGAGGTGCAGCAGCTTCTCGGATTCGCCCTGCAGCAGTCGCCCGACGGGGATGCCGGTCCACGCCGCGATGACGGCGGCGATGTCTTCATCGGTGACCTGCTCGTTGACCATGCGCTCCTCGGCCGGGTCGGCCTCGGCGCGTTCGGCGTCGGCGACCTCCTGCTCGAGGCGCTTGATGGTCTCGTACTCGAGCTTCGACGCGCGCGCGTAGTCGGCTTCGCGCAGCGCGCGGTCGCGCTCGGTGTAGGCCTGGTCGAGCTGCTTCTTGAGCTCGCCGACCCGGTTCAGGCCGGCGCGCTCCCGCTCCCAGCGCGCCTCGAGGGCGGCCAGCTCGTCGGATGCCGCGGCCATCTGCTCGCGCAGGGCGACGAGGCGTTCCTTCGAGGCGGCATCCTTCTCCTTCTTCAGCGCGAGCTCTTCGAGCTTCATGCGGTCGACCGACCGGCGCAGCTCGTCGATCTCGACGGGGCTCGAATCGATCTCCATCTTGAGGCGGCTCATGGCCTCGTCGATCAGGTCGATCGCCTTGTCGGGCAGCTGACGGCTCGGCAGGTAGCGGTTGCTGAGCGCTGCGGCCGCGACGAGCGCACCGTCGCTGATGATGACACCATGGTGCGCCTCGTAGCGACCCTTGAGTCCGCGCAGAATCGCGACGGTGTCTTCGACGCTCGGCTCGCCGACGTACACCTGCTGGAAGCGCCGTTCGAGGGCGGCATCCTTTTCGATGAACTCTCGGTACTCGTTGAGCGTGGTCGCGCCGATGAGGCGCAGCTCACCGCGCGCGAGCATCGGCTTGAGCATGTTGGATGCAGCGACCGATCCCTCGCCACCACCCGCGCCCATGAGCACGTGCAGTTCGTCGATGAAGGTGATGATGCGACCTTCGGACTCGGTGATCTCCTTCAGCACGTTCTTGAGGCGCTCTTCGAACTGCCCCCGGTACATGGCACCGGCGACGAGCGCCGAGATGTCGAGGGTGACGAGTTCTTTGTTCTTGAGCGACTCGGCGACGTCGCCTGCGACGATGCGCTGCGCGAGGCCTTCAACGACGGCGGTCTTGCCGACGCCGGGCTCGCCGATCAGCACGGGGTTGTTCTTGGTGCGGCGGGTGAGCACCTGGCTCACGCGGCGGATCTCACTGTCGCGTCCAATGACCGGGTCGAGCTTGCCCTGCCGTGCGCGGTCGGTGAGGTTGATCCCGAACTGTTCGAGGGCGCTCTGCTGCTCCTCCTGCGCGGGTGTGGGTTGTGCGTTCATGTGTACTCCTGAAATCCATGGCGCAATTCAAACTTGAGTCGCTTGCGCTCAACTTTACCACGTCGAGGGCACGTGGCCCAGGCTCTCGCGTCACGAGGCGACGGCGTCCGGCATTCGCTCGGCGTCGGCGCACGAGAAGCGCGCGCGGTAAGCGGTGGGGGTGATGCCGAGCGACCGCGCGAAGTTCTGGCGCAGCACGGCGGCCGACCCGAATCCGCATTCGTACGCGATCGCGTCGAGGCCCAGCTCGGTCTGTTCGAGCAGCCGCTGCGCCTGGATGAGCCGTTGACGGCCGAGCCAGGCGGCGGGCGTCGTGCCGTAGTCGGCCTTGAAGCGGCGGGCAAACGTGCGCGGCGACATGTGGGCCCGTGCGGCGAGTTGGTCGACCGAGAGGTCGTCGCGGAGGTTCTCGATCATCCAGTCGGTGACGGGCGACAGCGACTGCGACACGGTGATCGGCAGGGGCCGGTCGATGAACTGCGCCTGGCCACCGTCGCGCTGCGGCGGCACCACCATGCGGCGGGCGATCTTGTTCGCGGTCTCGGCCCCGAGCTCGATGCGCAGCAGGTGGAGGCACGCATCGAGGCCCGCGGCGGTGCCCGCGCTCGTGATGATGCGGCCGTCCTGCACGTAGAGCACGTCGGGGTCGACGTCGATCTTCGGGTACATGCGCATCATGTCGGCCGCATACCGCCAGTGCGTCGTCGCGCGGCGCCCGTCGAGCACGCCGGCGGCGGCGACGACGAACGCGCCGCTGCAGACCGTCAGCACCCACGCGCCGCGTTCGACGGCTCGTCGGACGACGTCGGTGACGCGGGCGTCGACGTGCGTCCAGCCCTCGCGCGGGATCGGGGTGATGACGACGAGGTCGGCCTCGTCGGCGAAGGCGAGGTCCGCGTCGACGTTCAGCGTGAAGCCGATGTTGCTGGACACGGCGCCCGGGTCGGGCGCGACGATACGGAAATCGAAGTTCGGAATGTCTTCGTCGCTGCGATCCAGACCGAAGGCCTCACAGGCGAGCCCGAACTCGAACGGTGCGAATCCGTCCTGCACGACACAGGCGACCGTCTTCATGGCAGTTTTCCTTTGTTGAGTGACTCTCCTGCCACTCATGGCAGGATCACATCAATCGTAGCGTTACTGCCATGATCACGCTCATCTTCTTCGCAGCCCTCGCCGCGACCGCAGTCGTCTGCTCCATCGTCACCGTCGCCCGCGACGGCTACCGCCGCATCCCAACCCACCCCTGATTCGTGAGAGGCTGGGCGCCATGACGACGCCGGATGACGCCACCGCCCAGCCCGCACCGCAGCCGCCGTACGCGGGCGCGCCGGCACAGCCGGGACAGGCGCCGGAGTACCCCGGCCACTACCAGGCGCAGTCCCCTGCGGCGCCGGCCCAGTCGGATGCCCTCGCCCGCATCGGCGTGGTACTCGGACTCGTGCCGCTCGTCGTCAGCTTCGCGCTCGGGTTCATCATTCCGGCACTCGTGAGCAGCAACGGCTTCGAGGTGTACAGCCTGGTCTACGGCGTCGCCAACATCGTCTCGCTCATCTTCGGCATCGGGGCGCTCGTCCTCGGCTGGATCGCCGCCGCCCGCAAGAGCGCCAATCGGCTCTGGGCCGGCATCGCCATCGGCCTGGGCGGGGCGACGGTGCTCGGCTTCCTCGTGAACACCGTCTCCAGCCTGATCGCCTCGGCCTTCTGACGCCTTCGATCAGCGGCGCGCGAGCCCGGCCACGGCGTCGAGCAGGATGCCGGCCGACCGCGTCCAGGTGAACTGCGCGATGTGGGCCGAGCCCGCGGCGATCACGCGGGCGCGCTCGGACGGGTCGTCGAGGCTGCGCACGGCTGCGGCGAACGCTGCCGGGTCGTCGGGGTCTGCGTAGCGCGCGCCGTCACCGGCGACCTCGCGGAAGATCGGCATGTCGGTGACGACGGCGGGCACCCCGAGCGCGAGCGCTTCGGCGACCGGCAGCCCGTACCCCTCGTCGCGGCTGGCGGTGACGAGCACGGCATCGTCGGCGAGCGCCGCGGCGTACTCGGCGTCGGTGACGCCGCCGTGGAACCGCACCTCGACGCCGTGCGGCACGAGGTCTTCGAGCTCGGCACGGCGCTCGCGCGAGATGCGGCTGAGCAGGTGCAGCGTGCGGCCGGGCAGCGTCGCCATGGCGCGCACGAGCGTCGCGACGTTCTTGTAGGGCATGAACGAGCCCATGTAGACGAGGTTTCGCACCTCGCCGTCGCGCCGCACCGACACGCCGTCCGGCAGCAGGTCGGCGAGCCGCTGCGGCGCGTTGGGCACGACGACGACGGGGCGTTTCGTGAGGCGCACTTCGTCGAACTGCCGCTTGCTCTCCTCGCTCACCGTCGCGACGAGGTCGGCGGCGTTCAGCGTGAGCCGCTGCGGCACATAACTGAGGTGGAACAGCCGCCACCCGACGCGCACGTACCAGGGCAGGTCCTTCGGCGGCGTGCGGTGCCGGTAGTAGATCATGTCGTGCAGCGTCAGGATGAGGCGGTACCGGCGACCGAGTGCGCCGATCGTCTGCATCGGCGAGAACACGACGTCGGGTCGGTGCCGGTTCAGCACGAACGCCGTGAAGGGCTCCCGCACCGCAGTGGGCGCGTGGATGCAGAGCACCTCAGCGTCATCGGGCAGGAAGCGTCGCTGCGCCTCGTCGAAGATGAGGAAGGTCACCTCGACGCCGCGGCCAGCGGCATCCCGGTGCACGGCGGCGCCGAGCTCTGCCGAGTAGCGGCTGATGCCGTCGTGGAAGTCGGTGCGGATGTAGCGCGCGTCGAAGAACAGCCGCACCGGCGCCGCCGTCACGGTGCGACCGGTTCGCCCCGGTACAGCGCCTCGAAGGTGTCGAGGGTGCGGGCGATGTCGTGGATCTTCACGCCGTCGAGCGAAGCCTGCTGCATGCGCAGGTACTCGGCCGGTTCGGCGGTGAGCACGCGGCGCAGCTTGTCGGCGAGGTCGTCGGCGTCGCCCGGCTCGAACAGGTAGCCGTTCTCGCCGTCGTGCACGAGGTGCGGCAGCGCGACGGCATTGGCGGCGACGACGGGCAGGCCGGATGCCATGGCCTCCATCGTCGCGATCGACTGCAGTTCGGCGATCGACGAGATGGCGAACACGGTCGCCTTCGACAGCGTCGCGCGCAGTTCTTCTTCGGCGACGCGGCCGTGGAAGACGACCCGGTCCTGCAGGCCGAGTTGCGCGGTGAGCTGCTCGAGGTTGCGGTGCTGGTCGCCGCCGCCGACGATGTCGAACGTGACGTCGAGGTCGGCGAGCTTCGCGAGCGCGTGGAGGGTGACATCCACGTGCTTCTCGGTGGTGAGCCGGCCGACGAACAGGATGCGCTTGTCGGCCTTCTCTCCGAGCTGCGGCGTGTAGTTCGAGGCGTCGATGCCGCAGCTGATCGGGATGACCCCCGAGATGTCGATCGTGCGCTCGAGGAACTCGGCCGCCCGTCGGGTGGGCGTCGTGACGGCGCGCGACATGTCGAAGGTGCGCTTGGCGTCATCCCACGCGGCCTTCAGCATCACCTTGTCGAGCAGCGGCGGCAGCGTCGTGAAGTCGATGATGTTCTCGGCCATGACGTGGTTGGTGGCCACGACCGGGATGCCGCGCTGATTCGCGATGCGGGTGAGTCCGCGACCGATGACGATGTGCGACTGACTGTGCACGACGTCGGGCTTGATCTCGTCGAGGATGCGGCGTGCATAGTGCTTGGCACGCCACGGCAGCACGAAGCGCAGCCAGTCGTGCGGATACCAGCGGTAGCCGGGCAGTCGGTGCACCGTGACAGCCTGGCCTTCGATCGTCTCGGTGTAGACGCCGGCGGTGCGGTGGGTCACGCTCGGCGTGACGACGTGCACGTCGTGTCCTCGTTCGACGAGCCCCGCCGAGAGTCGCTCGGCGAAGCGTGCGGCACCGTTGACGTCGGGCGCGAAGGTGTCGGCGGCCATCACGACGGTCAGCGGTCGGTTCGGGGTGCGGGCATCCAGAGATTCGGGTGTCGCGGGGGGAGTCACGGTCGGTGGCTGCCCTTTCTGTGCGGCGGCGCGCCCACTCTACCCGAGCACCCTGCACGCACCCCGGAGCCCGCGGGGCGTTTGCGGTGCCCCGCGCTTCGGCGGCTGCCACGTGACCGCCTACCCTGGAATCATGCAGCGACTGACCGCAGAGGCAGACCCGAACCGTTGGGTGCCGGTGACCGGTTCGCTCGGGCTGAAGGGGCGTCGCCACCGCAAGGCCGCGATCCGCATGCTGATGTCGCAGGCGGGTGCCCTCACCGGCACGACAGGACGCCGCGGCGGCGGGTTCGCGGCATGGGCGGCGAGCCAGGTGGCGCCGCTGCTCATGCGCAAGGCCGACGGCCGCGTGCTCGCGTGGGTGTGGAAGGCCGACCCCGAACTGCTCGTCGTCATGGCACAGATCCAGCAGGCGACACCGCAGCTGCGGGCCGCGCGCGCCATGATGCCGATGGAGTACGACGACACCGAGGACTTCCGCACCGCCCACCTCGGGCTCGGCGAGAAGCTCGCGATGCCGTTGCCGCCGCAACCGAACACGCCCCCGTTCGCGACCTACACGTGGGATCGCACAACGCACCTCATCACGGTGACCGCCGTCTGCAGCGACCGTGAGCGCTTCGGCACCGCGATCGGCGCCGTCGACGAGCTCGCCCGCACGCTGCGGGTGATCGACGACGTCGCGATCTCGGGCGACGGGAACGTGCTGCGGATCGATCCGTCATAACCCCTCGACGCGAAACAGCATCCGCGCCGTCAGTCCTCGTCGTCCTCCTGCGGGGGGCGCCAGAGCACGACCTCGGTCGCGCGGCGCACGCGCGTGCCGTGGCGCAGGGTGATGACCGCTCCGCTCGCTCCGGCCGCGAACACGCGGGCGCCGCGACGGTGGTCGACCTCGTCGCGGACGCGCTGCTCGAGGTCGCGCACCTGCCGTCGCAGTGCGCGCACTTCGTCTTCGAGTTCGAGGATGCGTGCGATCGCGGGCAGGCTCATGCCGTCGGCCGACATCGCCGCGACCTGTCGCAGCTGGCGGACGTGGCGCAGGGAGTAGCGTCGCGATCCGCCGCGGGTGCGTTCGGGCACGACGAGGCCGAGGCGGTCGTACTGCCGCAGGGTCTGCGGGTGCATCTCGGCGAGGTCTGCGGCCACCGCGATCGCAAGGATCGGGGCGTCCTCGTCGACCCGCTCGTCAGCCATGGCGGGCCTTGTTCATGAGGTCGGCGCGCGGGTTCTCTTTCGGCTCGAGCTGCTGGAAGCGCTCGAGCGCTTCGCGCGCCTCGTCATCGAGGTGTGCGGGCACTGCGACCTGCACCTCGGCGAGCAAGTCGCCGGTGCCCTTCGCGGTCTGCACACCGCGGCCCTTCACACGCAGCACGCGCCCCGAAGGCGTGCCGGGTGCCACCCGCAGTCGCACGGGCTCGCCATCGAGGGTGGGCACCTCGATCGTGGCGCCGAGGGCGGCCTCGGTGAAGGTCACCGGCACGGTCACGCGCAGATTGAGGCCGTCGCGGGTGAAGACGGAGTGGGGTCTGACGGTCACGCTCACGACGATGTCTCCGGGTTCGCCGCCGTCAGGCGACGGGCGGCCGCGGCCGCGCAATTTGATCTTCTGGCCGTCCTTCACACCGGCAGGGATCTTCACCTTGAACGGCTTGCCGTCCTCGCCCTGCAGGCTGATGGTGTCGCCCTTGGTGGCAGTGACGAAGTCGATCGTTGTGCGTGCCGAGACGTCGGCGCCGCGCTGCGGACCGCCGAAGCCCCGGAATCCGCCGGTCGACTGACCGAAGCGGCCCGAGCCGAAGCCGCCGCCCTGCTGGCCGAACATCGCGAAGATGTCATCGAAGTCGGCCTGCGACGTGCCACCGCGGCCCTGACCGAAGCGGCTGAAGACGTCTTCGAACCCGCCACCGCCGCCGCCGGAACCGGGCGCCTGAAAGCGGGCACCCGATCCCATCGCGCGGATCTGGTCGTACTCTTCGCGCTGCTCACGGTCGCTGAGCACGGCGTACGCCTCACTCATCTCCTTGAACTTCGCCTCTGCGGCGGCATCCCCCGGATTCGAATCCGGGTGATACTTGCGCGCGAGCTTGCGGTATGTCTTCTTCAGGTCAGCGTCGGAGACGTCCTTGGCCACACCCAGGACCTTGTAGAAGTCCTTGTCGAACCAGTCCTGACTGGCCATGTATCCTCCTACTCCGCCGGAACGGCGACGACGACCTTCGCCGGGCGCAGTTCGATACCGCCGAGGCGGTAGCCGACTTCAACGACCTCGAGCACGGTCGCGACCTCGGTGCCGGGTGTCGGCGCCTGGAAGATCGCTTCGTGCTGCTGCGGGTCGAACGCCTCGCCGGCCTCGCCGAACGTGACGACACCCATACGCTGCACGACGCCGCGCAGCTTGTCGGCGATCGCCGCGAACGGCGTGCCGGCCTCGAGGTCGCCGTGCTTCTCCGCACGGTCGAGGTCGTCGAGCACGGGCAGCAGCCCCTTGGCAACGCCACCCTTGGCACGCTCGATCTCGGTCTCGCGCTGGTCCTCGGTGCGGCGGCGGTAGTTGGCGTACTCCGCCTGGACCCGCTTGAGGTCCAGCAGCAGGTCGTGATCCTTGGCATCCGCGTCGGCGACCGTCGCGTCGTCGGTCTGCGTGGCGCCGAGGATGTCTTCGACGGTCAGCTCTTCTTCGCTGACACCGTCGGTGTCGGCTCCGGGCACGTTGCCGTCTGCGTCCTCCTGCGGGTCGGGGTCGGAGACCTGCGCCTCCGACCCCTCCTCGCCGAGGACCTCGTCGCCATCATCGGGCTGTTCGAAGTCCTTGTTCGTCATGCTTACTTCTTCTCGTCCTCGTCGTCCACGACCTCGGCGTCGACGACATCTTCATCCGAGGATGCCGCATTCTCGCCCTCGGACGCGGGCTGCTCGCCGGCATCCGCCGACTGCTCGGCCTGCGAGGAGGCGTAGATCGCTTCGCCGAGCTTGCCCTGCGACGCGTTGAGCTTGTCGAACGCGGTCTTCACGGCCTCGTCATCCTCGCCCGCGAGCGCCGTCTTGAGTGCGTCGACGTCGGCCTGGACCTCTGTCTTGACCTCTTCGGGCAGCTTCTCGGCGTTGTCGGCGATGAGCTTCTCGATCGAGTACGAGAGGGTCTCGGCCTGGTTGCGCACCTCGGCGGCCTCGCGACGCTTCTTGTCTTCGGCGGCGTGCTCCTCGGCCTCGCGCACCATGCGCTCGATGTCCTCCTTGGGCAGCGACGAGCCGCCGGTGATCGTCATCGACTGCTCCTTGCCGGTGCCCTTGTCCTTGGCCGACACGTGCACGATGCCGTTGGCGTCGATGTCGAAGGTGACCTCGACCTGCGGAATGCCGCGCGGCGCCGGTGCGATGCCGGTCAGCTCAAACGTGCCCAGCGGCTTGTTGTCGCGCGTGAAGTCACGCTCGCCCTGGAAGACCTGGATCGCAACCGACGGCTGGTTGTCGTCGGCGGTCGTGAAGGTCTCGCTGCGCTTGGTCGGGATGGCGGTGTTGCGCTCGATGAGCTTGGTCATGATGCCGCCCTTGGTCTCGATGCCGAGGCTCAGCGGGGTGACGTCGATGAGCAGCACGTCCTTGCGCTCACCCTTGAGGACACCGGCCTGCAGGGCGGCGCCGACGGCGACGACCTCGTCAGGGTTGACACCCTTGTTGGCGTCCTTGCCGGTCTCCTTCTTGACCAGTTCGGCGACGGCGGGCATGCGGGTGGAACCACCCACGAGCACGACGTGGTCGATGTCGGCGACCTTGATGCCGGCCTCGCGGATGACGTCCTCGAACGGCTTCTTGGTGCGGTCGAGCAGGTCCTTGGTGAGGTCCTCGAACTTCGCGCGGCTCAGCGTCTCGCTCAGCGAGACGGGGCCCGAGTCGGTCAGCGAGAGGTAGGGCAGGTTGATGCTGGTGCTCGTCGAGGACGACAGCTCCTTCTTGGCCTGCTCTGCAGCCTCCTTGAGGCGCTGCAGTGCGATCTTGTCGCCCGAGACGTCGACACCGGTGGTGTCCTTGAACTGCTTGATCAAGTACTCGACGACGCGCTGGTCCCAGTCGTCACCACCGAGGCGGTTGTCACCGGCGGTGGCGCGCACCTGGATGGTCGAGAAGTCGTCGTCCTTGCCCACTTCGAGCAGCGAGACGTCGAAGGTACCGCCACCGAGGTCGAAGACGAGGATGAGCTCGTCTTCCTTGCCCTTGTCCAGGCCGTACGCGAGGGCGGCGGCGGTGGGCTCGTTGATGATGCGCAGGACGTTCAGGCCCGCGATCTCACCGGCCTCCTTGGTGGCCTGACGCTCGGCGTCGTTGAAGTACGCCGGCACCGTGATGACGGCGTCGGTGACCGTGTCACCGAGGTACTCCTCGGCGTCACGCTTGAGCTTCTGGAGGATACGCGCCGAGATCTCCTGCGGCGTGTAGGCCTTGCCGTCGATCTCCTGGGTCTTCCAGTCGGTGCCCATGTGACGCTTGACCGAGGTCAGCGTTCGGTCGACGTTGGTGACGGCCTGGCGCTTGGCGGTCTCGCCGACGAGCACCTCGCCATCCTTGGTGAAGGCGACGACCGAGGGGGTCGTGCGGAATCCTTCTGCGTTCGCGATGACCTTCGGCTCGCCGCCCTCGAGGACGGCGACGACGGAGTTCGTCGTACCGAGGTCGATACCCACTGCACGTGCCATGTGTGCTTCTCCTTCTGTGTGAGTGGAAAAATCTTCGGGATTGAGTCAGGACGACTCAACTTGTCCCGAGCTCCACGATAGACCCCGGCATCCACCCTGTCAAACCAAGTTGAGCCGACTCATATCAAGTTTTCAGGCTCGCCCCGGGTCGGCAGCCAGAGCATGATGGCGGCATGGGACTTCCGGCCGACTTCACGCGCCTCACCGGCGAGCGCGTCACACTCGATCCGCTGCGGCCGGACGACATCGACCCGCTGTTCGCCATGCAATCCGATCCAGCCGTGACCCGGTACCTCCTCTACGGGCCTCGCACCCGCGAGCAGGTCGAAGAAGTGCTCGCCCGCGATGCGCCGCGCACGCGACTCGCGGCGATCGACGACTACCTGCAGCCGGCGATCCGAGACGAGCACGGCGCCTTCGTCGGCACGATGTACCTCACGATGCACAGCATCGACGACCGCACGGCCGAGATCGGCTGGATTCTGCTGCCCGCAGCGCAAGGCAAAGGGTACGCGGCCGAGGCGGCGCGGATGCTGCTGGATTACTGCTTCGGCCCGCTCGACCTGCACAGGGTCTATGCCGAACTCGACCCGCGCAACACCGCGTCGGTCGCGCTCTGCGAACGGCTGGGGATGCGTCACGAAGGCCACTTCGTCGAGGACATGTTCCTGAAGGGCGAATGGACCGACACGGCCCGCTACGCGATCCTCGAGCGCGAATGGCGGCGCGAGCACCCCGCGCCGATAGCCTGAGCACAGCCCGCACCGGCGCGGCACGCGGCATCCATCAGGGTGCGGCACCATCCGTTCACGGAAGAGACGCAGTGTGACCGACATGTCGCAGCACGATCAGCCCGCCGCACCCGCACAGTCCGCCGACGCCCCGCCCCGCCGCCAGGTGTGGTCGTGGGCACTGTGGGACTGGGCGACGCAGCCGTTCAACTCCGTCATCCTGACGTTCGTCTTCGTCTCGCTCTACCTCGTCTCTGATGCGTTCCTGCCCGCCGAGATCGCCGCCCAGAACGCCGACGGCACCCTCACGTGTGCAACCGACGCGGATGCCGCGACCCCATACTGCCAAGGGCTCGCCGACCTCACCGAGTGGTACGGCTGGATCACGTTCGCCGCGGGCATCCTCGTGCTCGTGCTCGCCCCGGTGCTCGGACAGCGCGCCGACGCGAACGGCACGAAGAAGCGCTGGGTGGTCGGCGCGACCGCCGCGCTCGCACTCATGCAGTTCGTGCTGTTCTTCGTCTCAGCCGACCCCGCGTACTTCTGGCTCGGCGCAGCAGCAGTCGCGCTCGGATCGGTGGCGTCCGAGATCGCCGGCGTGAACTACAACGCCATGCTCGTGCAGGTCTCCACACCGAAGACCGTCGGGCGCGTCAGCGGCCTCGGTTGGGGACTCGGGTACATCGGCGGCATCCTGGCCCTCGTCATCGTCGTCGTGCTCAACCAGTTCGAGTGGTTCGGCATGGACACCTCCAACGGGCTCGCCTACCGGCTCATCGCGCTCGGCGCGGCGGTGTGGACGATCGCGTTCGCGGTGCCGTTCGTGCTGAACGTGCCCGAATCGCCGGCCCGACTCGACCGCCCCCGCGTCGGGTTCTTCGCGGGCTACGTCGTGCTGGTCAAGGATGTCGCGAAGCTGTTCCGCGAGCACCGCGCGACGGCGTGGTTCCTCATCGCGAGCGCCGTCTACCGCGACGGTCTCGCCGGCGTGTTCGCGTTCGGTGGCGTGCTCGCGGCGGTCTCGTTCGGCTTCTCGGCGACCGAGGTCATCATCTTCGGCATCGCGCTCAACCTCGTCGCCGGCGTCTCGACGATCCTCGTCGGGCGGCTCGACGACCGCTTCGGCGCACGCAACGTGATCGTGGCCGCCCTCGGCATCCTGATCGTCAGTGCGCTGTTCGTGTTCTTCTTCCGCGAAGGCGGCAAGACCGTGTTCTGGGTGGGCGGCATCATCCTGTCGGCCGCCGTCGGCCCGGCACAGGCATCCAGTCGTGCGCTGCTCGCACGACTCACCCCCGACGGCATGCAGGGCGAGATCTTCGGGCTCTACGCCACCACCGGCCGCGTGATGAGCTTCCTCTCGCCACTGTTGTGGTCGGCGCTCATCGCATGGTTCGGGGCGACGCACTACGGCATCCTCGGCATCACCCTCGTGCTGGCCGTCGGTCTCGCCCTGCTGCTGTTCGTGAAGCTGCCGAAGCACGAACAGGTCTGACGCGGCCCGTTCACACGACTGCGTCAGTTCGCGGCGACTGCGGCATCGATCGATGGCGCGGATGCCGGGGACTGGCGCAGTCACGGTATCAGCCGAGTCGGACTCCGACTCCTCTCATCGTCTGGCACAACGATTCGAGGAGGTCGCCATGACATCACGCAGGCAGCGGGTTGGGTGGAGCGGGTTGGCGATCGCCATCGCGACGGTGCTCGGCCTGGTCGCAGGAGCCACGCCGGCCAGCGCGCTCGACGGCACCACCGAATGTCAGGCGTACGCGACGAAACATCCGTATGAGACCGTGGTCTGCGCGTCCAAAGAGCCGCGCCAGACAGCCGATATCCAACCGGGCGGTGGCCTCAGCGACGCCGACAATCAGACGTCCACCGGTGGTGGGGGTGGCGGAGGCGACTACGCGAACCGCAGCAAGAGCGACAAGGCGCAGCACTGCTGGGACGTTCGACAACTGATCAAGGCCCTCCAGAAGGAACTTGCCGCGGCGGAAGCTGCGTACCCGGCAGCAGCGGCACTGGCCGACGAGACGGCGAAGACGGCGGCCGACCTGCTCGCGCAACTGCAGCAGTCGCGCGCCGAGACCATGCTTTACCGCGCGGAGAGCGACGCCGCGATCGAGGCGTACCTGTCGAGGGTTCCAGATGCCGGCACCGTCGAGCGGCCCGAGTGGGCCGAGGAGGGTGGCCGCGTCTACGTCGTACACCTCGACCTGAACGTCGAGGGTGCGTGGGTGACCTGGGAGGCGATGGCAACGGCGCGTGAAGCGCAACTTCGCCACCTCGAGGTGCTCGAGAAGTGGGGCAGCGTGGCCGGACCCGAGGCCCAGGCCGCCCAGGAGGCGCTCGAACAGTTGTCGAACACGATCCTCAACGCGCGAGCACTGCTGCCCCTGCTCGAAGCGGACCTGAAGGCCAGCGGCTGCTGAGCGGGACGCTGGTTTCACACGACTGCGCCAGTTCTCGGCGACTGCGGCATCGATCGATGGCGCGGATGCCGGAAACTGGCGCAGTCGCGGTATGACGCGCAGTCGCGGTATGACGCGCCGTCAGCGGGGCCAGTTGTCGGCGAGCTTGCCGAGCAGGCGCACGAGCTCGGCGCGTTCGTCGGGCGTGAACCCCGACAGCGCCGTCGACAGCTGATCGTGGCGTTCGCCGCGCATGCCTCGGGCGAGTGTCGCGCCGTCGTCGGTGAGCACGATGCGTGTGCGGCGCGCGTCGTCGGGGTCGGCTTCGCGGCGCACGAGACCCATCTCGACGGCGTGCTGCACGAGCTTCGAGGCACGCGGCTGGTCGACGCCGATCCGCTCCCCGAGTTCGCTGACGGTGAGGGGCTCGGATGCCGAGGCGAGCGCTTCGAGCAGCCGAACGCGCGCGGGCCCGCCGCCGCGACCGCCGGGGCCGAACGGGCCGCGACCGGCGAACGGGGGCGGTCCGGCGTGCCCGCCGTGCTCATGCGCACCGCCGTGGTGTCCACGATGGCCGCCGGGGCCCCACTGTCCAGGACCACCCATGGGCCCAGGGCCGCGTCGCCCGCGCAGCCGGGAGAGCGCGTCGTGCAGCGCATCGAGTTCTGCGGGGGTCGGTTCACGCTCGGTCACAGCATCCAATTTACATGCAACTTGACATGTGAAGGAATTACATGTCACACTGCATGTACATGTCAAGCGACATGCGATGCGGCCGAGGGGCGGTCGCACAACGAGAGGACTTCTCATGAACACCGAACACAACGACACCAACACTCCCCGCCCGCTCGGCTTCTGGCTGCGCGAGGTGGACGCCCGGCTGGCCGACGAGTTCGCGGCCGCGTTCGCCGCCGACGGCATCACCCGACGCGACTGGCGCGTGCTGAGCACGCTGGCCGGCGAGCGGACGGCACCCGGCGCCGCCGACCGGCTGCGCGGCAAGAAGCTGCGTCGCCTCGTCGAGCGCGGCTGGGTGACCGAGACCGATGGCGAGTGGCAGCTCACCGATGACGGCCGCGCCGCGGCCGAGCGCCTGTCGGCGCAGGTCGCCGGCATCCGCGCTCGCGTCGCAGGCAGCGTCTCGGACGAGGACTTCGCAACGACCCTCGCCTCACTCGAAGCGATCGCCCGCGAACTCGGCTGGGACGAGACCCCGCGCCCGCGCCGCCGCCGCGGTCCGTTCGCGCGGATCGGCGCTCCCGGCGAGCGCTTTCGCCAGGGTCGCCCGGGCTTCGGTCCGCACCACCACGATGAGCTCGACGGCCCGTGCGGACACCGTCACGGCGACCGCTTCGGCCACCGCGGACACGGGCACGGTGGGCACCGCCACGGCGGGCACACCACGCACGTGCACCACACCCACATCCACCACCACCACGCCTGACCGCTCGGCCCCGCCGTGCACAACTGCGGGAATCGGTCGTGACACGCCGTCTCCGGTCACCCCGGGGCGGCGCGTCGTGGTTTCGGCCCGCAGTTGTGCACGGCGGGCGACTGCAGCACGCCGTGCGACGACGGGCGGATGCCGGCGGTCAGGCCCCCCGAGACCCGGCATCCGTCGCGCCGACATCGGTGCGGTGGAAGTTCTGGAACGATCGCGACGCGGTCGGGCCGCGCTGGCCCTGGTAGCGGTTGCCGTAGGGGCCGCTGCCGTAGGGGTTCTCGGCCGCCGAGGAGAGCCGGAAGAAGCAGAACTGGCCGATCTTCATGCCTGGCCACAGCTTGATCGGCAGGGTCGCGACGTTCGCGAGCTCAAGGGTCACGTGTCCCGAGAAGCCGGGGTCGATGAACCCTGCGGTCGAGTGGGTGATGAGGCCGAGGCGGCCGAGCGACGACTTGCCCTCGAGGCGGGCGGCGACGTCGTCGGGCAGGCTGATCTGCTCGAAGGTGGCGCCGAGCGCGAACTCGCCGGGGTGCAGGATGAACGGTTCGTCGGGCGCGACCTCGATGAGCCGCGTCAGCTCGGGCTGATCCTCGGCGGGGTCGATGAACGGGTACTTGTGGTTGTCGAACAGTCGAAAGTACCGGTCCAGGCGCACGTCGACGCTCGAGGGCTGCACCATTGCGGCATCCCACGGGTCGAGGGCGATGCGGCCCTTGTCGATCTCGGATCGGATGTCGCGGTCGCTCAGCAGCACGCGGCCAGCTTAGTCGCGATGCCGCTCAGCCTCGATGCCGCAGCGAACGCCGGCGCGGATGTCGGCGAACGCTGCGTCTGCGGCAGAGCGCACCAGAGGGCTCTTGCCCGACATCCTTCGATGGACCGTTTGCTAAGCTGACCGAGCCGGTTCGCCGGCATGGGGCTGTAGTTCAATGGCAGAACTTCTGCTTCCCAATCACACTTATCGAGTTGAGTACGCTCCTCGATCCGCGGGATTCCGGGGTTTCGACGCCACATGGCGTGACAGGACGTGATGCCCATGTGTACACCTATGTGTACACCAAGGCGTATCCTCGGTACATGTCGAAGTCGCGTGAGCACGGGCAGGGCGCGCTCTACTGGGTCGCATCCAGGGGGATGTGGCGTGCGGTCATTGATGCGGGCTTCGATCCGGAGACGGGCAAGCGGCTACAGAAGGCGCGGATGTCGAAGTCGAAGGAGGAAGCGGTCAAGAAGCTCAACGCGATGCTGCGTGAGCGTGAAACGTACGGTCGGGTACTTGACCGGTCAGCCCGCGTCGTCGACGTCGCGGACGAGTGGCTCGCGGATGTGTCGAAGCGAGCGAAGCCGAGCACCCTGGCGAACTACCGGTCGAACGTGCGCGGGAAGATCATCCCGGTCCTTGGACGGCGTCTCGTCAGCGAGCTCACACCTACTGATGTGCGGCGTCTGCATGCCAGCATCCGGCAATCCGGTGCCGGGGATGCGAGCGTGGCAAGCGCGCACCGCACGCTCGTGACGATCCTTGAGCATGCCCGCGCGGAGCGACTCATCACCGAGAACGTTGCCATGCTCACGCCGCCGCGGCGCGCACGCGTCGGAAAGGCGCGGGCTTCACTGTCGCGCGAGGAGGCGAAAGCGCTACTGGACGCCGGTAGTGCCCGCTGGACGATGGGGTTGCTGACCGGCATGCGGAGCGGTGAGGCACGCGCATTGCGATGGTCTGATATCGATCTCGACAGTCACGCGGCGACCCTCGCGTGGTCCCTGACCGAAGCCGACTTCTCCCACGGGTGCGACAACACCTGCGGCTACAAGCGGGCAGGGCGATGCCCGCAGCGGAACATCGAGTTGTCCGACGACCTCGAATGGCACCTTCTGCGGGACCGTTACGTGCTGGTGCGGCCGAAGAACGACAAGCCGCGACAGATCCCCCTCACCAAGGTGATGGCTCAACTGCTCCTCGACTTCCGCGAAACGGACCTCACGCCGAACCCTCACGACTTGGTATGGCACCGGCCGGACGGCGCGCCACTCACCAACCAGGACGACAACAACGATCTCCGACAAACACTGAAGTCCGCCGGCATCGATCAGCCCACCGCGACGACGCACTGGCTCCGGCACTCCTATGTCACCCTCTCCGAGCACGCCGGCATCCCCTGGGCGGCATTCTCCGGTGTCAGCGGGCACAGCAGCCCCGAGGCCTCCGACCCGTATCGACACGTTCTCAGCGCAGAGGGACGTCGCGCCGTCGAGACACTCTCGACCTGGGTGTCCCGGACAGACGCAGACTGACGCGACCCCGTCTCGCGGCTCGCCACCGGCCACCATGTCAGATTTGATGAGGGCCGAATGGCCCTCGCCATTCGGACCTCCTTGCCTTCCTGCGAGCGGAGCGCGGCGGGTCAAGGGTGGCTGCTCGCAGCCATTCTCCGAAGGAGAACGCGAAGCGCCCTTGACGCGCCGCGCGGAGCGAGCCTTCTCCTGGCTCCCCAAGCAGGAGACCATCCAACTGAAAATCGTGAGGTCACGGGATCGACGCCCGTCGGAGCCACTGAACCCCCGAGGTGGCTTCTACACCGAGGGGGTTCTTCTTATTCCCAGGTGGAAGGGCCTTACTGGCGTCGACCTCACCGCCCCTGACGGGCCTTGACCGAGTCGCAGCGGTAGTTCGAAGCCAACCGATCCCTAGCTTTGTGCCGGGAATGTGCCGGGAACTCCACAAATTCTGCCTTCCCTTGGCGCCCGGGCGCCTTGCTGGAAGCCGCGCACCACTGTCCAGGGGCTCGGCGCCACCATGGGGCAACCTGGCATCGCCCTATTGGACGTGGAGCTGACTCTGGCTCCTCCCGACCGTGGGCGCCCGCACTCGCATGCTCCGAGCGGCCGCCTCGGCACCCGTCAGGTGCAACTTCTGTCCCGCATACCCACCGTTCAACGGAACAGTGAGCAGACACCCCTATTGGGGCGTGAGAGATCGAATGTGTGAATTTGATCGCTCCGCGGCGGTGAATCTTCATCGCTATCTGGCGCCGTGGGGTGCCCGGTAGGGATCCTTCAGCGGGACTGCTCATGGAAAGATGAACGCTCCGATGGCGAAAGCGGCGAGTTGATCGGTGTGTTCGGGTTCGCCGCGCTGCCCGCGATCATCATGAACAAGGCGATGAGCCTGATCGTCGTGATCACCGCCATCCCCGCACGGCTGATCAGCGTGCCACTGGCCGAGCTCTCCCCGTACTTGTACATCGTCCTGAACCTGCTGGCCGGAAGCCTGATCGGCGCGTGGGTCGGCGCGCACTGGGCGACGAGACTTGGCTGGAAGGCCCTGTACCGGGTGATCGCGGTCCTACTGGTGCTGATCGCGATCCTGCTCTTCGTCACCCACTTCTTCGCCGTCGAACCCCTGAACCTGCCCCTGGTCCCCGGACGATCCTCGGCGTGATCGCCGGTAGCCTTATCGGCGTTTTCGCGGCACTGATGGGCGTTGCCGGTGGGGAATTGCTGATCCCCACGATCGTGCTTTTCTACGGCACCGACATCAAGATCGCCGGAAGCCTCTCTCTGCTGGTCTCGCTGCCGACCATGCTGGTCGCTTTCGCCCGCTACAGGTGCTCGGTCAGAACAAGCGGTTCCTGATCGCGATGACGGCGGGATCGATCGCCGGCACAATCGCCGGCGGCTTCCTCCTCGATGTGATCCCCAGCCTGATCCTCATCCCACTGCTCGTCCTGCTCCTGTTGCTGTCCTCGATCAAGGTCTGGAACCACCAGTAGGCACGCCTTCCACCGACCTCAGGAGACCTATCCCCGGTACGACCCGCGGAGGATCCCTTACCGGGCGGCCGTCACGCGAGCGTGGTCAGGTGATTGTAGTTATCCGCTTCCGGCGTGTTTCGCCGCGGCCCGGGGCCAGCATGCGTAGGCCGTTGAGGATGATCAGTGCGGCGCTGCCTTCGTTCAGCAGGAGACCGGTGGTCAGCGACATCCAGCCTGCGAGGGCTGCGACGATCAGAACCGCCACAACAGCAAGGCTGAGCGCGATGTTGATCTTGATGTTGTTCCGGGCGCGGCGCGAGAGGCGGATCGCGGCGGGGAGCCGGTCGAGCTCGTCGGCCATGAGGGCGACGTCGGCGGTCTCCAGTGCGACGTCGGTGGCGGCGGCGCCCATTGCGATGGCCAGATCGGCGTTGGCCAGTGCGGGGGCGTCGTTGACGCCGTCACCGACCATGGCGATCACGCCGTACGTTTCGCGCAGCTCGAGCACGGCGGCGGACTTGTCCTCGGGTAACAGTTCGGCGCGATAATCGTCGAGTCCCAGGTCTGTGGCGGTGGACTTGGCCACGGTGGTGTTGTCGCCGGTGAGCATCAGGATCCGTTTGATCCCCAGCGCACGCAGCTCGTCGATGGTGCTCTGCGCGTCGGGGCGCAGCTGGTCGGCCACTGCCACCACGGCCAACGGTCGACTGGCGTCGCGGAGCACGACTGCGGTACGGCCTTCCGCCTCGGCTTGAGAGACCGCACGCCCAACGTCGGGGTCGGTGCGGTCGGCGGCCGTGGGACGGCCGATGTGCAGGGCGCGGCCGTTGACCGTGGCCTCCATGCCGGCACCGGGCAGCGCGCGGGCGTTCCAGGCGGCGGGAATCGTGAGGTTGTGGGCGCGGGCGCCGGTGACGATCGCGCTGGCGATGGGGTGCTCGCTGCCGCCCTCGACCGCGGCCGCCAGGGCCAGGGCATCGTGCTCTGTCACGTCGCCGACGGGGGTGACGCCTGCCAGGGCAGGCCGGCCGCGGGTCAGGGTGCCGGTCTTGTCGAAAGCGACGACCTTGATGTCGGCCAGTCGTTCGAGGTAGATCCCGCCCTTGATGAGGATGCCATCGCGCGCGCCGCGGGCGATCGCGGTGACGACGCTGACCGGCACGGAGATGACCAGCGCGCACGAGCAGGAGACGACCAGGACGACGAGTGCCCGATAGATCGCCTCGCGCCACTCGAACCCGAGCAGCGGCAGCACCAGGGCCACGACGATGGCCAGGACGAACATCGCGGGCGTGTAGACGGCACTGAACCTGTCGGCGAACCGCTCGGCTCCGCCCCGCTTGGCTTGGGCTTCCTCGACTTGCTCGATCACTCGGGCGAGCACGGTGTCGTAGTGCTCTTTGGTGACCTGCACACGCAGCACCCCGTTGCCGTTCAGGCTCCCGCCGAAGACCTCGGTGCTGACAGTGGCCTCGACCGGCACCGACTCTCCAGTCACCGGGCTGGCGTCCACCCAGGAGACACCCTCGGCGACGACGCCATCAGTGGGCAGGCGTTCACCGGGGCGCACGAGCACCACGTCACCGGGATGCAGTTCCTCCACCGCAACGGTCTCGGTCTGGCTACCGTCGGTGACTCGGTTGGCGGTCGGGGGTGCCAGCTCCATGAGTGCGCTGATGGACCCGCGCGCACGGTCGGTGGCGTAGGCCTCCATCGCTTCACCCAGGCTGAAGATGACGACGAGCATCGCGGCCTCCTCGATGACGCCCAGCGCGATCGCCCCGATCGCGGCCACGACCAGCAACACGGATATCGTCAGGCGCTTGTTGCGCACCGCCCGCACTGCGCTGCGGAGCGGATAGACACCGCCGACGATGATCGACGCCCAGAACAGCGCCAGCGCGACCGGCTCGGAGTGGATCGTCCACTCCACGATCAAGCCCACGGCCAGCAGCACTGCCGCCACCGCGAGGGTCACCGTTTCGGGTTTCCGCCACCATGTGCGGCGAACCAGCCGCGGGGCTGCTGGTTCGGCCACCTGTGACGGCGTGCTCGCGTCAGTACTCATCCTGGTCTTTCCTCTTTCAGCTCGTGGGGAGGTAGCAGCAGGTCAGGCGCGAACCGGGCGAGCCGGCCCCGTCGCCGATAGGGCCAAGCCGGCCTTCCTTGCTGCTTCGATCACGGCGGCTTCAGTGACGGTGCCGTCGTGGGTGACCAGGACGACACCGGAAACCAGGGCATCGACCTTCTGCACGCCGGGGAGTGCCTCAACTGCGACGAGGTCACCGGAGCAACTCACGCATCCGCCCCCGAGGGCGCGGTACTTGGAACGGACGAGGGCGGCGGGTGCATTCAAGGGATCTCTCCTTCGATCGACATGACTTCGATCATCTTCGAAGTCCGATTCCATGCTACTCAGACTTCGATACTTGTCAAAGTGTCGAAGTCTGAGAGGATGGAGACATGTCGACGTCCCTCTTGGTGCTTCCCGTGGATAGTGCATTGGGTTACTGCACGCCGCTGTCCCGCGAGCCGATCACACCCGCGCAGGCGGAACCGCTCTCCCGGATGCTCAAGGCTCTGGCAGACCCCGTTCGGTTGCGCCTGATGTCCATGGTGCTCTCGCACGAGAACGGCGAGGCGTGCGCGATGTGCGACCTCACCGAGGGCTTTGACCTCTCACAATCGACCCTCAGCCACCACCTGAAGATCCTGCACGACGCCGGACTCGTCGACAGGGAAAAGCGCGGCGTCTGGGTCTACTACAAGGCACGCCCCGAGGCGATGGACGCACTGCGCACCGTCTTCAGCGTCGACTTCTGAGCGAAGCAACCTTGTTCGCCGCCCGTGAGGAGGTACGGCCTGTCGAAGAAAAAACGCGACGCAATGCTCCCGTCGTCTGACGAAAGGCGAGCAAGATTGCGTTACCTGCATCATGAGGCGTCGTCTTGGTTAAGAACAGTTTTTCGAGACACGGCCCAGGCCCGAAGAGTCGCGGTTGATTCGGGCGCAATCTCGTGGGTCCTTCTGTCTTGATAATTCGTCTCGTCGCGTTTTGTCTCACATGCGTTTGCAGAGGGGTTTTCTGAGTCATACTGAGCGTATGAGGCTTCTGGGGTACACGCGAGTGAGTACGACGAGCCAGGATGCGCAGCTTCAACTCGACGCGCTCGTGGCGGCGGGAGTGCAGAAGCGGGATGTCTTCAGGGACGTGACCTCCGGGAGTCGGAAGGCGAGCGAGCGCCCCGGCATGAGGAAGCTGTTCGAGCACGCGGCCGAGGGCGACACCGTCGTCGTCTGGCGGGTCGACCGCCTCGGGCGATCGCTCATCGATGTGCTGAACACGGTCAACCTGCTGCGCGAGCGAGGCGTGCACGTTCGGTCCATCTCGGATGGCATCGACCCGACGACCTCAACGGGCAGGCTGATGCTGAACATGCTGGCCACTTTGGCGGAGTACGAACGCGAACTGATAGTCGAGCGGGTCAACGCCGGCATCGCGGCCGCACGTCAAAACGGAACCCGGTTCGGTCGACCCCTGTCCGACCCGGTCGTGATCGCGGAGAAGTTGCAGCTTGTGGCTGAGGCTCGGTCTAGGGGCCGCACCGCGGAAGAGGCGGCTCGTCTCGTGGGGTGGAGCCGCGCGACGCTGTACCGGCATCAGCAAGCGCACGCGTCACGTACCTCGACGATGTAGCGATCTTGGATGGGGATGAGCGGTGGCGGATCCTTCGGCTGCATGTCGAAGACCAGATCCCGCTCGCCGTCCTCGCCCGGGATTGCGGGATCAGCGCAAGAACGCTTCAACGCTGGCACCAGCTGTACCGCGACGGCGGCCCCGCCGCGCTCGACTCTCATCCCCGCAGTGACCAGGGGGTGCGACGCACACGGCCCGAGACCGTGGCGTTCATCGAACGCCTGGCTCTAACCAAACCTCGCCCCGCCCTCGCTACCCTCCATCGCCTCGCCGCCGCCGATGCGACGCAACGAGAGCTCCCCGCGCCGAGCTACTCGACGGTCAGAGAGATCGTGATGGAACTTGACCCGGCCCTGGTCACGCTTGCGTTGGAGGGGCCGGCGTCGTACCGGAACAAGCACGAACTCGTGTTTCGTCGCCGCGCCGAGCACCCGAACCAGACGTGGCAGTCCGATCACACCGAACTCGATATCCTCATCGTCGATGCCGACGGGAAACCCGATCGGCCCTGGTTGACGACCGTGCTGGATGATCACTCCCGCGCGATCTGCGGCTACATGGTGTTCACGGGTGCACCCTCCGCGATGAACACCGCCCTCGCACTCCGGCAGGCGATCTGGCGCAAGACCGACCCTGCCTGGGCGATGTGCGGGATTCCCGACGTTCTCCATGTCGATCACGGCTCCGACTTCACCAGCCGCCACCTGGAACGCACCGCCATCGCGCTGCACGTGCGGATCATCCATTCCACGGTCGGCCGGCCACAGGGGCGCGGGAAGGTCGAGCGATTCTTCCGCACCGTCAACTCCGAGCTTCTAGCAACTTTGCCCGGGCATATGAGCCGCGGGAACAGGAACCCGAAGCCAGTCATCGATCTCACAGAGCTTGATCGTGCCATCAGCGCCTTCATCGCGACCTACAACGACCGCACCCATAGCGAACTCGGAATTTCTCCGAAAGAGGCATGGATCGCGGACGGTTGGCTTCCCCGCATGCCTGACAGCCTCGAGGAACTCGACGGGCTCCTTCTCACGGTCCCGAAGAATCGTGTCGTCCAACGAGACGGTATCCACTTCCAAGGCCAGCGGTACCTCGCCCCAACCCTGGCACCCTTCGTCGGACACACGATCACCATCCGCTACGACCCCCGCGACATCTCCGAGATTCGCGTCTACGACCGAGACACGTTCATCTGCACCGCCATCGATGAAGCCCACCCGAACCTCCGCCTCAGCCTCCGCGACATCGAAACCGCACGCCGAGCACGGCGCCGGGAACTACGTCGCACGATCAATGACCGCATCCCCAGGGTCGCTCACCGCGAGGAAACCCGCACACCTGACTCCGCACCGAGGCGGCCCCGGTTGCGCACCTACGAGGAGGACGAATGATGAGCCACGCGTTTATCGTCACAAAGGAGCACCGACGCTTCACCGAGTTCGCCAACGCCGTCCGAAAGGACAAAACGATCGGGATCTGCCACGGTCCAGCTGGCGTCGGGAAAACCAACTCCGCGCGCCGGTACGCGAATTGGGACATCCTCGAGCCCTATATCGACGAGTGGGGCCCCCGCGGAGACCACGACGCCAAACACTATGCACTCGCGAACCGATCTCGCACCGTCTTCTACACACCCGAAGTCCTCTGCCGCCCGAAAGACCTCATGAGCGACATCGACCACTGGCAGATGAAAGTCGGCATCTGCGCCGACGAGCACCTCAGGTCGCTCAGCACAGACGCCGCCTCGTCCAGGCAGAACGACGTCAAGCGCCTCATTGAGCTGCTCATCATCGACGAAGCCGAACGACTCACGCCGAGCGCCCTCGAGCTGCTTCGTGACCAACACGACCGCACCCACCTCGCGATCATCCTGATCGGAATGCCGGGCATCGACGAGCGCTTCCGTCACTACCCGCAACTCTTCAGCAGACTTGGATTCTCACACCAGTACCGGACCCTGGGCCGCGAGGAACTGCTCTTCGTCTTGGACCGCCACTGGAAACGGTTAGGTAAGGTCCTTGACCTTGACGACTTCACCGACGCGCAGGCCGTCGCCGCGATCGAACGAATCACCCGCGGCAACTTCCGCCTCCTCGAACGACTTTTCCCCCAGATCACCCGGGTACTAAAGATCAACCAGCTCGACACGATCACCGACGACGTCGTTGAAGCCGCGGCCAGCATCCTCGTCATCGGAAACTAGCGACGCAAAGCCATCACAGAACGCCGCCAAAGAGCGACGAACTCCACAATCGAATGTCTCGCGGAACCAGGTACTCGATGGAACCGTATGTCGGATAGGGATCCCCTTGCGGTCACATATGGCAGCCCTTCCCGAACTCACGTTCGACCCACCGAAAACGTCCGATGAGGGCTTCGGCCAGTGGCCGTTACGGCGGGGGGTTTCGGCGGTTCCATCGCCCGGCGTGTTGAGTGCTGATCCGCGTCGGCGCCGGCCGTGCCGTAAACGATCGTTTTTGACACCACGTGGTGAGGCTCGCTTCCAGCGTCATCACACTCCGACAAGGGCAGATTGAGAGCAGCTACTCGTTGGGGCATCCTCGCAGGGCTGTCTCATCGAACGTCGGGGCGGGACGGGCCTGCGCCTCTTCTGGGGTTTCAGCGATTCCATTGCTCGAAATGTCGTCGATGAGCCAGTTCATCTCGAGGATTTCGTTGCGCTGTGCCGCGCTGATTTCGGCGGCGAGTTCGCAGACGCGAACGTCCTGGATCTGTGCACGTTCGGAGCGGGTGATGGCGAGGGAGTGGTGGGGGATCATCGCGTTCATCCAGGCGGTGTCGTCCACGGTGATCTGACTGCGGTCAAGCGCGACTCCGCCGGCGAGCAGCAGGACGCTAACTGTGGCGACGGCGATGTTCGCTTTGACGCTCTTGTACATGTTGAGCATCCACGCCAGCATCACCAACCCCATCGCACCGCCCATGGTCAGGGCCATGAAGACGCGGCTTTCGCTGAAGCGGATGTGGCTCCACTCCCAGGAGCCGACGAACATCACCCAGTACATGACAACCATCCCGGTGAGGATCATCGCCCCGAATCGGAGATACATTTTCCAGGGCTTGGAATGACCCTGCTGGCTGTGATCGTCGGTCGCTGCGCTTTGGTCGTTCTGCTTGGGATCGGGGTGGTCGTTCGCGGTCATGACGTCTCCTGTTCGGATGGGAGGGGGTGCGGCGACGGTGACGGGGCGGGCGATTGCGGCATCGACCGTCCCGTCAGCGACCGCCAATGGCGGGTAGTGCTCGCAGGAGGACTGCGAACCTGGGCCGCTTTAGAGAGCGGCGAGAAGGTCGGTGCATGCCTCCTCGCAGCGGCGGCAGGATTCGGCGCACACGCGGCAGTGCTCATGCATGTCTGCGTGCTGTTCACACTCGGCGGCACAGGACGCGCAGGCGGTGCGGCAGGCTTCGAGCAGGGCGCGAACCGTTGCAACATCCGGTGCGGTTTGGCGGGAGAGCACTGCACCTGTGGCGGCGCAGATGTCTGCGCAGTCCGAGTTCTTCCGGATGCATGTAACGAGCTCCGCGACCATGTCTTCTCCGAGGCATGCGTCCGCGCAGGCGGTACATGCCTGGGCGCATTCGGCGCATGCCTCGATACAGCGCAGAAGGGCGTCCTGGGTTGCGGCGAAACCGACTTTCGGGTGGGTGGCGAGCATCTGATCTGCAACAGTCATGGCTGCTTTCCTTTCTTCGGGGGCCTTCCCCGACATGCGGTCACCCTAGAGCGGGGTCGAGGGTCGAGGTAGGGGGTTGAGGTCTGTCGATGAATGGCGGCCGTAAACCAGGTTCAATACGGCCAACGTTCACGGCGGCCGGTTGACGCAGCCTCGGCTCGCCCGGAAACGATCGTTACCGGTGCGACCGCAGCGGAAGGCTGCTCAGATGGATGAAATGAGGTCCGCGCAAGCCTTCGCCCCTCGTCTGGCGATGTCCACTCGCCGTGCGCAGGAAGCAGTGGCCTCCTTGTGTGGTCCGCAGATGTCGCCACACGACGAGATCGCGGAAAGGCACCGCCGCACCGTATTCCGTACCGCGGCCAGCTCGACGGTGGCCTGGCCGAGCATCACCGCAACTTCCCGGCAGGCGTCGGCGGCCTGAATGACCGTAGCGTCCCACGCGCACAGGTCAGGCGATACACCCTCGGACTGCGCGTCGCGTGTATCAAGCTCTCGCGCCAGCTCAAGGTACACAGCAATATGGGCTGCCCTCTCCGGAACGGTCATGCGGCCATCGAAGGCACGCAGTTGCAACGCATGCTCCAGGGCAGATGTTCGCTCTTCGTCAGGTGCTGCCTCCGAGCGGCGAACAGTTGTGCCCGCGGGCGGTCCGGGCGTGGGGTGGTTCAAACTGCGACCCCTCGTGCTCGGAGGAAGGGGGCAGGGTCAACCCGGACGCCGCCGATGTACACCTCGAAGTGGAGGTGGCAGCCGCTGGAGGCGCCGGTGCTGCCGATGTACGCGATAACTTGACCGGCGCGCACTCGTTGCCCGTAGTTGACGTTGTAGCCACCGTTGATGATGTGCGCGTACCCAGTGACCGTGCCGTCTGCGTGCTGGATCTTGATGTAGTTGCCCCATGCGCCGCTGTATCCAGCGAAGATGACGGTGCCGGGGTACGCGGCGTAGATCGGGGATCCGCAGCTGCTCGCGAAGTCAATCCCGCGGTGGCCGGCGCGGGTGCAGTAGCCGTTGCGGCAGATGCTGCCGCGGGTTCCGAACCATGAGCTGATCCATCCGTGCGCCGGTCGAACCCACCCGGAGGACTGGACCTTCCCGCCGCTGCCCCCGCTACTGGAGCTTTCGCCTCCGGTTCCGACGTTGTTTGGGGCTTGTCGGCGCCGTTCTTCCTCGCGGCGGCGTCGTTCTTCTTCGCGTGCGCGGGCAGCCGCTGCTTCCCGCGCACGGCGGATGCGCGCCTCGCGTTCCCTGCGTCGAGCTTCCACGCCGGCCTGGTACTGGCTGATCGTGCGGGATGTTGTGTCTTGAAGGGCTGCGAGTTGAGCGTCGAGCACGTCACGGTACTCGTTCTGACTAGCTAGCGCGTCCAGGGCTGCCTGCGCCGCTGCTTGCGCCGTCTGCATCTTCTGTTCGGCTTCCGCCTCCCGGCGGTTACGTTCGTCGCGAGCTACCTGAGCTTGATCGCTGAGGTGGCGTGCGCTGTCGCGGGCGCCAGCAGCGTCGGCGTAGACCTCCCGGTTCGCGTCGACGAGACGGTCCATCGACCCCAACCGGGACAGCAGATCGTCTGCGGAACCGGCGGAGCCGGAAAAGAACAGGTCCAGGGTCGGATCGGTGTTCCCTGAGCGGTATTGCTCAGCCGCGAGGGCACCAAGCTTGGCGGCGGCAGAGTCGGCCCGGGCCGACTCTGCGTCGGCCTGTTGCTGGAGGGACTCGGCGCGCGCGACGGCGTCCTCGTAGGCCTCCAGAGCGAGGACATGTTCTTGGCCGAGCCGGTCGGCTTCGGCTTGCTTCGTGTCCACGTCCTGCTCGAGTGATCGGATCAGCCCTTGAATTCGGGTGACTTCGGCGCCCTTCGCGGCCTCGTTGTTCCGAGCCTTTTCGACGTCATCCCAGGTGGGGTATTCCGCGGCGAATGCTGATGGAGCGAGGCTGGCTCCGGTCGCGGCGAGGAAGACCCCGATCGCGCCGGCGCTGAGCGCGCGCCTCCGAGTGATTCCCCCACGTAGCGCGCGGGCCTCTTCCGCAGTGGGGCCGCAACCGCATGGGACGTCGTCAGTGACGTTCTGGATGTCCGTCATGGTCGGTCAGTTCGGTGAGGTCAACTGCTCGGAGACGGGTAGCGCGGTGAGCCCCGATTCCCCGGCGATAAGGATGTCGCCAGTGTCGGTAATCGCAACGGCCTGCGGGGTGGCTGGGGCAACGCCCACTTGCTCCCACGCCTGTGATCCTGCCTGCGCGACCCAGAGGGTGTTGCCGCTGCCAATCCCGACAATGCGTTGCCGGTCGGGGGACGTGTTGAGAAGTGCGATGAGTGGGGCACCGTCCCACGGGACGAAGCGGCCCCCGCCGTCGAGGCTCACCTGTAGTCCGTCGGGAGTGGATGCGATGAGGCGTTCATCTGCGTCGACGGTCAGGTTGAACGCCGGCAGGGCGCTGCCGGTGGGTGCCCATGTCTGGCCCTGGTCGGTGCTGGTGAGGATGTCGGGGTTGTCGGTCGTGATGCCGTACAGGGTGCCGCTAGGGCCGGCGGCGAGGACGTGGAAGTCCTTCTCGCCGGTGTAGGCGACGGGTTGCCAGGACTGCGCGGTGTCGGTGCTGCGGATGATGCCCAGGTGCGGGGCGCCGAGTTCGGGAGGAGTGTCGGGCCCGGGGTGACCGGAGGCGATCAGGGTGCCGTCGATCGAGGTCAGACCCATCGCATCGAACACGGGGCCGGCGACCGGGTCACCGAGCTGGCCGTCCTCGGTGGCGGTGTAGATGCCTTCGTGGGTGCCGATGAGGAACCCGTTTCCGTCCGGGGCAGGCACGATGCTGTGCACGTGGGTGGTGGCTACAGGCTGTGGTGATGTCACTTCCGGTTCGGATGAGGCGCATCCGGCGAGGGTGAGAGCTCCGACCGCAATCGCGGTGACGGCGGCGAGGGAACGGGTGAGCGTGCGGGATGAGGGCAGGGCGGAGTGAAGAGGGAGGTGTGTCATGGTGTTGACCTTGCGCAGCGGGAATCGAGGAG